>PVBP01000004.1 GCA_002995625.1 Lysobacteraceae bacterium
GCCGGCGCCGACCAGCTCCGCGCCGACGTCCGCGCGCGGCTCGGGATCGATGGGTTGGTGGTCAGTCATCCCTGAGATGAACGCCCAAGGGGCCTTCATCTCCGGGTCTCGATCGCAACCCGTTCGAAGTTCCGACCCGCCGTCCCGAATCGTCGGTTCCGACCCGATGGGCCATTACAACGGCGTCGGGGGAGGTCGAGGCGGAAAGGCGGAAGGATCAATAGCTGATTTCGGGCCGGCCTTCGGCCGTTGCCCGAGCAGGGGGGCTGCAACAGCCGAGCCCCCCTGCACCCCCCGGCCGGCCCCGCAGACCGCCGCCGCGCGATCCTTCCGGGATCGCGCGGTACCACTCGGCGCGGCCGCGCAGGCGGGGCCGGCGCGAACTCGCACATCCTTGTGCTCGAACATGCGCGCCTTGGACCCCGCCTGCTCAGCGCCGCGCCTCGGCGGCGGTAAGCGGGGCGTGGTCACCCAACCCGCCATCCATGGCTGGTCGCCTCGGCGGCATCAGGGCAAGCGGCACCACCGCACTGGAGCGCGACGCTTGGACCCGGCCGGTTTGGGGCCGCCTCGCTGTGGCCGGTGGGCTTGACCATGGACGTCCTCACCATCGCCGACTGGGTGATCCTCGGCTTCGTCGCGCTCTCGGTGCTGATCGGGCTGGTGCGCGGCCTCGTGGTCGAGGTGTTGTCGATCGCGATCTGGGTGGTCGCGGTCGCGCTGGCGATCCGTCACGGGGAAGCCGTCGGCGCGCTGTTCCAGGAGGCGGTCGAACTGCCCTCGGCGCGGGTCGCGCTCGGCTATGGCCTGGTCTTCTTCGGCACCACGATCGTCGGGGCGCTGCTGCTGTGGCTGACAAGGCAGCTGGTGGCGGGTACCGGGCTCAGTGGCACCGATCGGCTGCTGGGCGCCGGCTTCGGGCTGGTCCGTGGCGTGCTGCTCGTCGTCGTCGTCGTGACGCTGGCGCGGATGACGCCGCTGCCTCGCGATCAGTGGTGGCAGGAGTCGCGGACGATCCCGGCCTTCGTCGCGCTCGGCGACATCGCGGTGGCTGCGCTGCCGGACGAGATCGAGGCCTGGATCGAGGCCGCGGCGGCGGCGACCAGGGCCCTCGCCGCGCCCGATGCGGGGCCGGCGCCGGTTCCCGCGCGCCCGGAGGCTCCCCCCGGTGGACGCTGAGCGGCGAGGCGCTATGCTGCGGGGCCGCATGCGTCCTTGACGCGTGTCACAGATTCGCGCCGGGACGCGCCGGACTGCATCGCCCGCACCGACGATGATCGACCTCCACTGCCACATCCTGCCCGGCATCGACGACGGCGCGCCGGACCTCGACACCGCGCTCGCGATGGCCGCGATCGCGGCGTCCGACGGCATCCAGGTCATGGCCTGCACGCCGCACATCTACCCGGGCCTCTACGAGAACAACCAGCCCGGCATCCAGGCCGCGATCGACGCCTTCCGCCTCGAGTTGCGCCAGGCGGGCATCCCGCTGCAACTCGTGATCGGCGCCGACGTGCACATGGATCCGGGCCTGCGCGAGGGCCTGAGGTCCGGCCGAATCCCGACCCTGAACCGTTCGCGCTACTTCCTCTTCGAGCCGCCGCACCACGTCGCGCCGATGCGGCTCGAAGAGACCTGCTTCGAGCTGATGGTCGCGGGCTACGTGCCGATCCTGACCCATCCCGAGCGCCTGACCTGGGTCGGGGACCATTACGACCAGATGGTCGAGCTGGCCGAGCGCGGCGTCTGGATGCAGTTGACGGCCGCCAGCGTCACCGGCCGCTTCGGACGCGCCGCGCAGCACTTCGCGCTGAAGATGCTCGACGACGGCATCGTCCACATCCTGGCCACCGACGCGCACCATTCCACCAAACGCCCGCCGATCCTGTCCGAGGCGCGCGAGATGGTCGCCAAGCGCCTCGGCGCCGAGGAGGCGACCAACATGGTGCTGGTCAGGCCGCGCGGGGTCCTCGACAATATCGAGCCCGAGCGGCTGCCCGGCCTGCCCGACCCGGCTGCCGTGCCCGAGGAGCCCTTCTGGCGCCGCTGGTTCGGCGGACGCAGGCGCCACTGACATGAGGATGCGCGCGATGACGCGATGGTTGGCGATGGGAGCGGCGCTGGTCGCCGTGCTGGTGCTGTCGGGCTGTGCGACGGGCACCAAGACCGTGCGGTCGACCGAGTACGCCACGCTCGCCGAGCGCGGGAAGCTTCCGCCGCCCGACACGACGTCGGCGGCCGGTGCCTACATCGGCGTGCCCGACTACCGCATCGGACCGCTGGACCAGATCGAGGTCAGCGTCTTCCAGGTCCCGGACCTGAGCCGCACCGTGCGCGTGAACTCGGCGGGCGAGATCTCGTTGCCGATGATCGGCACGGTGAGGGCCGGCGGCAAGACCGTCGGCGAACTGGAGGCGGCGATCGCCGACAAGCTGCGCGAATCCTTCCTCCAGGACCCGCAGGTCTCGGTGTTCATCCAGGAATTCGCCAGCCAGCGCGTGACTGTCGAGGGCTCCGTCGCCCAACCCGGGATCAAGTCGCTGACCGGCAAGACCACGCTGCTGCAGCTCGTTGCCATGTCGGGCGGACTCACGCGCATGGCGGATCCCGAGAAGATCATCGTCTTCCGGATCATCGACGGGCAGCGCATGGTGGCGCTGTTCAACCTCGTCGACATCCGCAGCGGCCTGGCCGAGGACCCGCAAATCTACGGCGACGATGTCGTCGTGGTCGACGATTCCCGGGCGCGAACCGTGGCGGAAACGATGCGGACCTGGATGGGGTTCCGCCCCTGGGGCATGTAGCGTGAGGTTCCCCGCCGGTTCGTCAGACGGCGGCCCGCGCCGCGGGCGGTTCATCGCGCCCGGGACACGCGACCAAGAGTTTCGACGAGAGTACCGATGAACGACACCCCGAACGACAAGCCCGGCAATGAGTGGGATCGATTGCCGACCGTGGCCGGTGGCGCCGGGGCCATGGTCCGTGCGCCGGGCGGGGCGTCGCGGGCGCTCGCCCTCGAACTGCAGGGGCCTGCCCAGCCTGCGGAGGACGACAGCCAGATCGACCTGATGACGTACTGGCGGATCATCGTCAAGCGACGCTGGACGGTGATCTCGATGGTCGTGGCCGCGGTGGCGCTTGCCGTGATCCAGACACTGATGACGACGCCGCTCTATCGCGCGACGGCCGTCCTCCAGATCGATCGCGAGCCGATCCGGGTGCTCAATACCGAGGGCGTCATTCCCTCCGAGAGCGTCTGGGACGAGAACTTCTACCAGACGCAGTTCGAGCTGCTGAAGAGTCGCTCGATGGCCGAGCGCGTCGCCAGCGCTATGAATCTGGCCGAAGACCCGGCGTTCGAACGGCTCAGCGCCCCCTCGCCGCTTCGCGCCTTCTTCGACTCCGTCTTTGGCCGGGCACCGCCACCGGCGGAAGCCGAAGACGGCGCACTGGCGAATGGCACCGGGGTCGTGCAAGTCCCGTCCCCCGAAGTCGACGCCGAAACCCTGCAGCGGATCGAGGCCGGGCGGGTCGGCTGGCTGATGGGCGCGCTCGACGTCGAGCCCGTGCGTCGCTCGCGCCTCGTGCGCGTGTCGATCACGTCGCCGGATCCCGATCTCAGCTCCCGCGTGGCAAATGGCGTCGCCGAGGGGTTCATCGAGTCGAATCTCGACAGGCGCATCGATGCGTCGTCCTTCGCCAAGCGCTTCCTCGAGACCAGCCTCGCCGACATGAAGGCTCGTCTCGAGGTCTCGGAGCGGGCGTTGATCGAATTCGCCCAGCAGGAGGAGCTGGTCGAGGCCGACAACCAGACCACGCTGGCCTCGCAGAACATGACATCCCTGAACCAGTCGCTGGCAACGGCCAAGGACGCCCGGATCCAGGCGGAATCGCGTCTGCGCGCGGCGCAGACGGGCCGCATGGATGCCTTGCCCGAGGTTCTGTCCAACCCGCTGATCGGGGAGTTGCGGAAGAACCGTTCACAGCTCAACGCGGAGTACCAGCAGAAGCTGACAACCTTCAAGCCGGATTTCCCGGAGATGCGTCAGCTGAAGGGCAGGATCGACGAGATCGACCGGCAGCTCGAGGACGCGATCGGGACGATCCGTGCGTCGATCGAAGCCGAGTACCGCGCCGCCCTGGAGCGCGAGAACCTGCTGATGGCGCAGCTCACGTCCGTGAAGGGCGAAGTGCTCGACGTCCGGGGTCGCAGCATCGAGTACAACATCCTCAAGCGCGAGGTCGACACCAACCGTCAGCAGTACGAGGCGCTCCTGCAGCGCTACAAGGAAGTCGGTCTGGCTGGTGGGGTCGGCTCGAACAACATCTCGGTCGTCGATCGAGCGAGGCCGCCAGGCGGTCCGTTCAAGCCCAACATGTCCACGAACCTGCGGACCGGCCTGTTGTTGGGGCTGTTCTTCGGCGTGCTCCTGGCGCTCCTGGTCGAATACCTGGACGACACGATCAAGACACCGCAGGACATCGAGAAGAAGCTCTCGCTGCCGGTGCTCGGCGTGATCCCCAAGCTCAGGAGCAGCGAAACGGCGCAGTCCGCGATGGAAGACCAGCGCTCGGCGTTCTCGGAAGCCTATCGGTCGCTGCGGACCGCCCTGCTGTTCGCGACCGACAAGGGCGTGCCCCGCACCCTGGTCGTGACCAGTGCGAGCATCGCGGAGGGCAAATCGACGACCGCATTCGCGCTGGCCCGCAACTTCGCCCAGCTCGGCAAGCGCACGCTGCTGATCGACTGCGACCTGCGCAATCCCTCGCTCCACAAGCGCGTTCCCGGAGCCGTGAACGAGAACGGGCTGAGCAACTACCTGTCGGGCGCGATCAAGCCCCAGGACATGGTTGTTGCCACCGGGATCGAGAACCTGTCGTTCGCGCCGACCGGACCGCTGCCCCCGAACCCGGCCGAGTTGTTGGCGAGTCCCCGGATGAGCGCCTTGCTGACCGTGGCCAGCCACAAGTTCGACCTGGTCATCCTCGATGGCCCCCCGGTGATGGGCCTGGCGGATGTGCCGATCCTCTCGCACATGGCCGCCGGAACGCTCTTCGTCGTCGAGTCCGCCGAGACCCGGGTCGGCATGATCAGCGCCGCCGTCAAGCGCCTGCAGTCGGCGCGCGCGCGCATCGTCGGTACCGTCCTGACCAAGTACGACGCCGCGCAGGCTGGCTACGGCTACGGCTACGGCTACGGATACGGATACGGGTATTCGTACTACGCGTACGGCGGCCAGCAGAAGCGACTGGGACGCGCATGATCGACCCTCGCGCCGGGTCGTCGGCTGCGGGCGGGGCGGTCGAGGCCGCGCTGTTCGCCGTCGCCGCGCCGGGCCGGCAGGATCTGGCACCGCCGCGCGTCCTGCCGGGTGGGGCGCTCGACCTGATCCGCGTCGCAGCCGAGGACCGGTCCCATGCGCAGCTGCTCGCGTCGAGGTTCGGCGTGGACGTGCGCCGCATCGAAGATGCGGCATTGCACTTCGTCCATGCGGTGATGTTCCACCCGGACAGCGATCACTTCCGGGTTCTGGGCGTGCGTGCGGATGACGATGACGAGACCCTCAAGCTCCACTTCCGCTGGCTGCAGAAGTGGCTCCACCCGGACCGTGATCCAGAGGGTTGGGTGTCGGTGTATGCCGAGCGCGTGAACATCGCATGGGCGCAGTTGCGGCGAGCCGACCGGCGCGCCGAGTACCGCGAGCGACTGGGGTCTCTCGATGCGGCGCCGGCCCCCCTGGCGCCTGTCGGACTGGGGTCCGCTCCCGTGGAGCCGGCCTTCGGGACGGCGCCGGTCGCTCCGATCCTGATCTCCTCGCGCTGGGCCAGGCGCCTTCCGGCCCTCGTGATCGGCGCGGGCGTGGTCCTCGTGGTCGCGCTGTTCGCAGCGCACCGCGTCGGCGAGAACCTGCTGGCGGCCGAGCGCAGCGCCCGAGAACGCGCCGAGCTTGCCGTCGTGCCGTCGGCCCGGGAGCAGCCGCCGCCGGATGCGGCGCAATTGGAAGGCGCGGGTCCCGTCGACTCGTTGATCCCTGCGTCCAGCGGCTCCGGGGGGGCAGCGCGGGCGGACCGGGTGGCGCGGACAGGGGACATAGTGGCGCCCCTTGCCGGTGGCACACCTGCAGGGCACCCGTTGCCAGGGACGTCGACCGCCACTCGCGAGCAAGCAGTCGCTGCGCGGCCAGTGGCGGGTGACGCGACGCGAGCCGACGCCCTGCCCGGTGCGGCGGAACCGTCGCCCGCGATGGCGGTTGCGCAGGATGCCGCCATCGATCGCCGTCTTGGGGACGAAACGACGGCCAAGGTCGCGGCGCGCAGCGAGCCTCGCACGGGGCTCGCCCTCCCGCCACGCGAACAGCCCGAGCGGCCGGCCATGACCGCCGAGCAGGTGGCAACGTCATCCACAAGGCCGCTGCCGGCGACCGCGGACGAAGCCCCCGCGCGATCGACGGCGGGCCCCCCTGAACCGGTGGCGTCGGCCGCCGCTCGCGGGGCGCCGTCGGGGGGCGCGGAAGCCGGTCGGTCCACAGCCGCGACCGGCCCGGTGGCCTTGGCTGCCCCCGTCGATCCGTCCGTCGGCCGTCGCGTGCTGAACCAGTTCTCCGCTGCCTATCGCGATGGCGAAGTGCAGCAGGTCGTCGTCCTGTTCGCGCCGAACGCGCGCACGCCCGAAGGCAACCTGGTCGAGCTCCATCAGCGCTACGGATCGCTTTTCGCAGCCTCCAGTCGCCGCTCGCTCGAGTTCCTGGACCTCGAGTGGCGAACGTTGCCGAACGGGCTCGAGGGCATCGGTCGTTACGAATGGGCCATGCGACCACGCGGGGTCGGCGGGACCCGGGCGACGGCGGGGCGGATACGCGTCGTGATCGAGCTTGTCGACGGCCGACCGCTGATCGTGCTGCTGGACCAGCAGGATGTGGGCTGAGGTCCCGCCACCCAGGAAACTGGTCGCGATCGTCGCCGGGGTCGCCGTGCTGTCCCTGTTGCTGCCGGCCTGGCGCTGGCTGACCGCCGATGCGATCGCTCCCGAGTCGCCCGGCCGAGCGCTCGACCGGGTTCCGGGTCATCCTCGCGCCCTCGAGCTTGCGGCTGCCCGCGCCTTCGCGACGGGTGACACCCGGGCGGCCGAAGCGCTCGCCCGGTCGGCGATCGCCGGACGCCCGCTCGAGGCCCGCCCCTATCGGATACTGGCCGCGATCTACGAGGAAAGTGGGCGGCTTCCGGAGGCCCGGGCAGCCCACGCC
The DNA here is from genome assembly GCA_002995625.1 of Lysobacteraceae bacterium. Lineage (GTDB taxonomy): Bacteria > Pseudomonadota > Gammaproteobacteria > Xanthomonadales > Ahniellaceae > UDEA-SF1. The sequence continues at coordinate 7,245 of PVBP01000004.1, forward strand.
GCGGCTATAGCGGTCGCGCCGAGCGACGCGGTCGCGAGACTCTGGATGGCCTCGCTGCTGTTGGCGGAAGGGCGCTTCGCCGAGGCGCTGGCCCACGTCGACCGTGGGTTGCGCGCGAGACCTGATCTCGCGTCCGCCGTTTTCCCGGTCCTGGCCGGTGGGCTCGGGAATGCGGACTTCGTCGATGCCCTCGTGGCTGGACTTGGGGCGGCCCCGCCATGGCGGCAGCACTTCCTCGAGGAAGCCGTACGCGAGGCCGGGACGATCGAGGCCGTGTTGCCGCTGATCGAGGGTCTTGCCGGGCGCGGCGGACTGACTGATCGGGAGATCCGCTTCGTCATGGCGCGTTTCGAGGGAGAGCGCCGTTGGGAGGACCTTCGCGTGGCCTGGCACCGCCTGGTCGCGGGTCCGGAGCAGGGCGCCGACTTCGTGGTCGACGGTGGATTCGAGCAGGACCCCCACGGATTCGGCCTCGGCTGGCGCCTGCCGCGGGTCCCCGGCGCAATCGTCGGCTTCGCGCCCGCGCGGGGCAGCGCGGACGGCGGGCGCGCACTGACCGTTCGCTTCCTCGACCAGCGCGTGCCCTTCCAGCACGTCCAGCAGCGACTCCTGTTGCCGGCCGGTCGGTTCCGGCTGTCGGGTGAGGGCAGGGCGGACGGCCTGCGTGCCCGGCGTGGCCTGCGCTGGGACCTGCGTTGCGATGAACGCAGCGAGGTGCTTGCGCAGGGTCCGCTTCTGGCCGGAACCCAGGCGTGGCAACCGTGGCGGGTCGACTTCGAGGTACCGGGTGGATGCCCGAGCCAGTGGCTTACTCTGCGGCTTGAGGCCGTCGGACCCTCGGAGCAGATGGTCGGAGGGTCAGCGACCTTCGACGGCCTGTCGATCGAGCGGCTGGGCGAGGAGCCGCACACCACGTCCCCGGTCGTCGTTCCCGCGGCGCAGTCCCAAGGCGTGAGTCGAGGATTCAAGCGGTTGCGAGCGCAATGTGACACGGATACCATGCCAACGGTGTCGGGGGCTGCCTCCGGATCGCGGGGATGTGTTTCGTGAAGAGAAGCCTGCTCGTCATGGGTCTCATGCTGTCGTCCCAGGTCGCCCTGGCGGAAGAGGAGCCTCGCGACGCACTCGTCCGGGAGATCAAGGGCGAAGTCCGCGCGGACGTCGGCGAGGGCTTGCGTCCTGCCATCGTGGATGAACGGTTGCCGCCACAGTCGCGCGTGGTCGTCGAACAGACGGCCTTCACGATCCTCTCCTTCGGCAAGGACTGCGACATCCGCCTCGAGCCGGGCGACTGGCGCGTCCCGAATCCTTCCGCGGCGACCGTCACCGAGATCGAAGGGGGCGTCCAGATCTTCGAGAGCGAGCAGTTCGTCCCGGTTACGCCGAACCAGCCGGTCAAGGTCAAGGACAGGATCCTCGTCCAGGCCGAGAGTTCAGCCGTGCTTCGCTACGAGACCGGGTGTGACCTCAAGCTGGATCCCGGTATCCACGAGGTTCCGGACGGTTGTCGCTGCCTTGCCGCGCTTTGGGCGGGTGGGGGCAAGGCGACACCGATCTGGCCTTGGGTCGGCGGGATGGTCGTGCTTGGCGCGGCCGTGTGGGCCGACGACGATTCCGGAACGCGCCGGCCGATCTCGCCCTGAGGTCGGGCATACGGGACGAGGGCCGCGCAAGCGGCCCTTTCCACATGGATCGCACGATCGAAAACCCGCTGCGCGTTCTCGGTGCCGGCGTGATCCTGGTGATTTCGCTGGCGGTGGTTGCCGGCGGCGCGACGTGGCAAGGTAGCGCGGGCGACGCCTGGGTCATCCTGCCCGGAATCGTCCTTCTGGCCGCGACCGCGTTTCTGCATCTGGCGCGCCCCAGGGTCGACTGGATCCCGCTGGTACTGGTCGCATCCACCCTGCTGTTGCCCGTGCTGCAGACGCTGCCGTGGCCAGGCGACCGTCCGCCGTGGTCGACCGTGCACGCCGCCTGGCAGCTCGACCAGGCCCGCGTCTTCGGTATTGCGCCACCGACCGCGCTCAGCGTTGCGCCAGACGCAACATGGCGCAGCTTCCTCGCCATGCTGCCGCCGGCGGCGGTCTTCCTGGCGATGCTGCTGCTCCCGGGAGCGGCACTTCGGCAGATCGTCGCGGTCGTCGTCGGTCTCGCCCTGCTGAGCGCGGCGTGGGGTCTTGCCCAGGTCGCGCTCGGGGACACGTCGGTCCCGGGGCTGCATGGCTCTGCGGGCGGGCAGGCCAAGGGCTTCTTTTCGAACCGCAACCACTTTGCTGCCCTGATGTACATCGGCATCGCTCTCGGCGGGGCCGGGCTGGTGCTGGCGTTGCGACGAATGCTTGCCGATCCCGAGCCTGCGCGGCATGGACCGTGGGTCGTCGCGTGGGCGGCCGGCTTCCTGATGCTGGTCGTGACCTGCATGCTCGCCCAGTCGCGCGCGGGTGTGGTGCTTGGAGCCGGTGTGATCCTCGCGCTGTTCGCGATCATCCTGTTCGACACTGCTCGGGCTTCGCGAGGCAGCCGGCGGATCTTCGCGCTGGTCGCCACTGCCGCCGGACTCGTCGCCGTGCAGGTCGGCCTCTGGGGCGTTCTCGACCGGTTCAAGGCCGATCCCTTCGACGATGGCCGCGTCATCGTGCAGGCGACGACCCTGGGTGCCGCGCGCGACGCTGCCCCGTGGGGAACGGGGCTGGGGACCTTTCGCCGGGTTTACGAACAGCGGGAGCCCGTCGAGACGGTGATCTCCGCCTACGTCAATCGTGCCCACAATGACTGGCTCGAGTTCCATCTGGAGGCAGGTTGGCCGGGAGCGGTCCTGCTCGCGGCGTGGATCCTCTGGTGGCTGGCAGCGACCTGGCGGGCGGGCAGGCTGGATGCCGATCGCGAGGACCCGGCAATGCGCCTGGTGCGGCGCCTCGCCACTGTCGCGCTGGTGGCCATCGCAATCCACAGCTTGGTCGACTTCCCGATGCGGACGATCGCACTGTCGACCGTGGTCGCCGCGATGGTCGCGATATCGGTCTCGCCGCGGGCCGTCGCGCAGGCGGCGGCCGCCACGGATCGCTAGCACCGCCGCAGGCCCGCTTCGCTCGTTGCGAAGCCGCCGGAGCCTCGGCTAGGCTCGCGTTCACGCGTTGAACGCCAAGGCCCGAATGGAAGTCTGGTACGCCGTCCACACCAAGCCTCGGTCCGAGGCGGTTGCCCGCGAGCATCTCGAGCGCCAGGGCTTCCGCTGCCTGTTCCCGCGGCTCCGGCGCACCGTGCGCACCAGCGAGGGCCTGCGTGCGCGCATCGAGTCGCTGTTTCCCCGCTACGTCTTCATCTTGACCGACGCCGCCGTGCAATCGCTGGCGCCAGTGCGCTCGACGCGCGGCTGCGTCGGCCTCGTGCGGTTTGGCGGCGAGCCGGCGCGCGTGCCCGAGAGCGTGATCCGGTCGATTCGCTCGCGGATGGACGCCGACGACGGGGTCACCACGCTGGACTTGCCAGACCTCGTCCCCGGCCAGCGCGTGCGCATCACGGACGGTGCGCTGTGTGGCATCGAGGCCATCTTCCGCACCCTGGAGGGATCCGAGCGCGTGCGCCTGCTGATCGATTTTCTCGGACAGGCCCGCGAGGCGGTCGTGCCTCGCGCGCATCTGGCCGTGCACGTCTAGCGCAAGTCCGTTTTAGGCAGCGTTCGGATACGCGAAAATCTGTTCATTGGCATGTGGATCGCCCTCACCGCAGGGCGGTAGCGTGCCCGGACCACGCCTGGCCTCCGCGACCCGCCCGAGGCACGACTCTTGGACGACGGCATCCGACTCGCCATCCTGCGCCTCCTCGAGCAACGCCCCGAGGTGTCGCAGCGCGAACTTGCGCGCGAGCTGGGCCTCTCGCTCGGCAAGACCAACTACTGCCTGCGCGCGTTGATCGAGAAGGGCTGGGTCAAGGCGCGGAACTTCCGGGACAGCAGCAACAAACTCGCCTACGCGTACGTCCTGACACCGAGTGGTATGCGGGCCAAGGCGAATGCCACGCTTGAGTTTCTCGCGCGCAAGCAGCGCGAGTTCGCCGCGCTCGAGGCCGAGATCGAGCGCCTGCGTCGCGAAGTCGACCGCGAGCGCGAGTCCGCCGGCGCCTCGCCGGGTCAGCGCGCGTGACCGATCCGACCTGCTGGCGCATCGGGATGCCGCGCCCGGCCAACCAGGGGTATCCATGACCATTCTCGTGACCGGCACGGCCGGATTCATCGGTTCGCGCGTTGCGCATCGGCTGCTCGACCGCGGCGAGCGCGTCGTCGGAATCGACAATCTGAACGACTATTACGACGTCAGCCTCAAGCAGGCGCGCCTCGAACGCCTGGCCGGTCGGAGCGGTTACTCGCACGTGCATCTCGATGTTGCCGATCGTGCAGGAATGGAAGGACTCTTCGAGTCGGCGCGTCCCGACCGGGTCATCCATCTCGCGGCGCAAGCCGGAGTACGGTATGCCGCGGAGAACCCGCACGTGTACGTCTCGAGCAACGTCACCGGCTTCCTGCACGTGCTCGAAGGCGCGCGGCGGTTGGGCGTCCGGCACCTCGTGTTCGCCTCGACCAGCTCCGTCTACGGCGCCAATACGAAGCTGCCGTTCGACGAGCACCAGCCGACCGAACATCCCTTGACGTTGTACTCCGCCACGAAGAAGGCCAACGAGTCGATGGCCCACGCCTATGCGAACCTGCATGGATTGCCGTGCACCGGTCTGCGGTTCTTCACCGTCTACGGCCCGTGGGGTCGCCCGGACATGGCCTTCTTCAAGTTCACCCGTGCGATCCTCGAAGGCAGGCCGATCCCGGTGTTCAACCACGGCCATCACAGCCGCGACTTCACCTTCATCGACGACATCGTCGACGGCGTGATCGCGGTGCTCGATCGCCCGGCCAGCCCGGATCCTTCATGGACCGGTCTGGCGCCGGATCCGGCGACGAGCCGGGCGCCTTACCGCCTGTACAACATCGGCGGCTCGCGACCCGTGCCGTTGCTGCACGCCATCGGCTTGCTCGAGCAGGCGATCGGCCGCAAGGCGGAGTTCGAGATGCTGCCCTTGCAGCCCGGTGACGTCCCCGACACCGCGGCCGATGCATCGGACCTCGCCCGCGACTTCGAATGCCAGCCCAAGGTGCCGGTCGAGGAAGGCATCCCTCGGTTCGTCGCCTGGTACCGGGAGTACTACGGTGTCTGAGCGCGGCGGGCTGGCGATCACGTCTGGTTCTCGTCATCGCGAGGGCCGCGCAGCGGCCCGTGGCGATCTCGTCCTTGCGACAAGCGCCGTCAGCCATCGCAACCCCGAGACTGCCACGTCGCCCTTCGGGCTCCTCGCAGTGACGGCAGTGGAGGCGTTCGCGACACCCATCCAAGCCGGCAATCGCGAGACGTTTCATCGGCGTCATCGCGAGGGCCGCGCAGCGGCCCGTGGCGATCTCAGGCTCGCGGCAACTACTCGGTTTCGTCATCGCGAGGACCGCGCAGCGGCCCGTGGCGATCTCAGGCTGGCGACCACGTCGGGTTCTCGTCATCGCGAGCGGCCCGCAGGGCCGCGTGGCGATCTCGCCTTTCCGAGGCGCGCCAATCGTGCGGAATGAAGCAACCAGCCATCTACATCATGACCAATCGTCCCGGCGGCGTGTTGTACGTCGGCGTCACCAGCGACCTCATCCGCCGTGTCACGCAGCATCGCGAGGGTGCCGTGGAAGGCTTCACGAAGAGCTATCGCCTCAAGCGACTTGTCTGGTTCGAAATGCACGGAACGATGGAGAGCGCGATCCTGCGCGAGAAGCAGCTGAAGGCCGGGCGTCGCGATCGCAAGGTGCAGTTGATCGAGGCGCAGAACCCGGCGTGGGACGACCTTTACCCTTCGATATTCGGCTGATGGCGAGCCTTTCGCCAAGTTCCAAGATCGCCACGCGGCCCTTCGGGCCGCTCGCGATGACGACGATGGGGTGCCCTGCGGAGCCATCCGATGCGCGCCATCGCCACGCCCTCCAGCGACATCATCGTGAGGTCATTCACACGTGTCACCGCGATGCACTTCATCGGCGTCATCGCGAGGGCCGCGCAGCGGCCCGTGGCGATCTCGTCCTTGCGACAAGCGCGGTAAGCCTTCGCAATCCCGAGACTGCCACGTCGCCCGCCACGCTTCGCTCGCGGCTGAAGCCTTCGGGCTCCTCGCAGTGACGACCATGGATTGCCTCGCCCAGCTTTTCGCCGCCCCAACATGACAGCAACCGATCATCCGACCTACGCCCCGCTCCCCACGAACCCCCGCATCGCGGTGGTGGGTCTGGGCTACGTCGGCCTGCCGCTGGCGATCGAGTTCGGCAGGCAACTCCCGACGATCGGCTTCGACGTCGACCCCCGCCGCATCGATGAACTCTCGCGCGCGTTTGATCGCCACCGCGAGTCCAGCGCCGACGACATCCGCGCCGCGACGCAGCTCTCGCTCACGACCGATCCGAGCCAACTCGCCGATGCCAACGTCCACGTCGTCACCGTCCCGACCCCCGTCGACGACGCCAACCGCCCGGACCTGTCCCCCCTCGAAGCGGCCAGCCGCACCATCGGCGCGGTGTTGAAGCGCGGCGACGTGGTCGTCTACGAGAGCACCGTCTACCCCGGCACCACCGAAGAGGTCTGCGTGCCGATCCTCGAGCAGGTCTCCGGCCTCCGCTGCAACGTCGAATTCAGTTGCGGCTACAGCCCCGAGCGCATCAACCCCGGTGACCGCGAGCGCACGCTGACCCGCATCACCAAGGTCACCTCCGGCTCCAGCCCGGAGGCCGCCGCCTTCGTCGATGCGCTCTACCGCCGCATCATCGCCGCCGGCACCCACCTGGCGCCCAGCATCCGCGTGGCCGAAGCCGCCAAGGTCATCGAGAACACCCAGCGCGACGTCAACATCGCGCTCGTCAACGAACTCGCGATGATCTTCAACGCGATGGGCATCGACACCCACGACGTCCTCGCCGCGGCCGGCACCAAGTGGAACTTCCTGCCGTTCCGGCCGGGGCTCGTCGGCGGCCATTGCATCGGCGTCGACCCGTACTACCTCACGCACAAGGCGACCACGCTCGGCTACCACCCCGAACTGATCCTGACCGCGCGCCGCATCAACAGCCGCATGGGCATCTACGTCGCGCACCAGGTCATGGCGCTGATGGCGCGGCGACGGATCCACGTCGTCGGCGCCCGCGTGCTGGTGCTGGGACTCACGTTCAAGGAGGACTGCAGCGACCTCCGCAACACGCTGGTTGTCGACATCGTCCGTGAACTCGCCCGCGCCAACGCCGAGGTCGTCGTCCACGACCCGCTGGTCGACCCCGTCGAGGTGCCTCATCTCGGCCCCGTCGACCTGATCGATACGCCCGGAGCCGGCGCCTACGACGCCGTGATCCTCGCCGTCGCCCACCGCATCTTCCGCGAGCGCGGCGGCGAGTGGGTACGCGGGCTCGTGCGCGAGGGCGGGGTGGTCTATGACCTGAAGGGCGCCATCGCCAGGGAGGGCATCGATGGACGCCTCTGATCGCCGGACAGTGCTTTGTCGCGCGGACGGCACCTCCGGTTCCAGACACGGAGCGACGTGGGCCTCAAGGGGGAGGACGGAATGAACGAACCACTTCCACTGCAGGGGCAGGAACCGGCGCCGGGCCTCGATTCGGTGACCTGCCGCAACTGCGGCCATGTGTTCAGTCGCAAGTTCGGCTCTTGCCCGAAATGCGGCACGCCGAGGCCGCACCGCAGGCCGAAGAAGCATCGCCAGTTGCTCAAGGATCGCATCGAGGAGAACCTCAAGCTGGCCTGGAAGACGATCCGGCGCTATCGCTGGTTCATCATCTACATCGGCGGCGGCATCCTGGTCGGTGGCGCGACCTATCCGACGGTGATGTGGCTGGCCGAGTTCTCGATGCCGCCAGGATGGCGCGAGGCGCGCTTCTATACGCCGGGCCCATGGTCCATTGGACATTTCCTGGAGCCGTTCGGGGCGGCGGCCCAGACCCTGGCACGCTGGTGCGTTCAGGCCGTCGCCTGGGTGGGCGAGCAGTTGTACGACCACATCTGGGAGGAGATGGTCCGGCGACCCTCGACGATGCTGATGATCATCATCGGCGCGACCATCGGCACCATCCTCGCCGTGCGCCGTCAACGGAAGCGTCGCCGCCATCGTTCCCGCGGCCGGACGCGTTCGAGCCGGATCGAGGGTTCCCCTTGACCCACTCGTCGCCGCTCTTCTCGATCTGCGTTCCGCAGTACGAGCGCACCGACCACTTCATCGCCGCGCTCGGGACCTTCGCGGCCCAGCGATTCCGTGACTTCGAGGTCGTGGTCAGCGACGGTGGATCGGGCGACGGCGGCATTGACCGGGTGCGACGGGAACTCGAACGGCTTGGCCTGCGTCATGTCTTTTCCGTCAGCCCCGAGCGCTTGCGGTACGACGCCAACCTGCGGCGCGCGATCGCGATGTCGTCGGGACGCTGGTGCCTGCTGATGGGCAACGATGACGGCCTTGCCGATCCCGATGCGCTCGGTGCCATCGCCCACGCGCTGGAGCGGCATGCGCCGGTCTCGACCGCTATCACGAACTACCGGGAGGTCGACTCAGGGACGCTCTACCGGCGCGCGTCGACAACGGGCATCGTCGACGCCGGTGTAGACGGTGCGGTGAGGCACTACCGTTCCTTTGCCTTCGTCAGCGGACTGGTGCTCGACGGGCCCGGAGCACGCGCGCTGGACAGCACGGTCGTGGACGGTAGCGAGATGTACCAGATGTACCTGGCGGCGGCCTTGCTGTCCGCGGGCGGGCGCCACCTGCATGTCGATCGGGTCTGCGTCGACAAGGACCTCGTGGTGCCGGGCCTCGAAGTCGATTCGTTCCGCGCGCACGCGCGCGCCGATGCCGATGCCTTCGTCGCGCGACCCTTGCCACTGGTGCACCTCGCCAGGACGGTGCTGGCCGGCATCCGCCGCGGGGCCGGGGAGGAGGCGGCGCAATGCGTGGCATTCCGGGTCGCGGCCCAGCTCTACTTCTTCACCTTTCCGTTCTGGTCGGTCGAATGGCGCCGCGTGCTGCCTCCGGGCCACGTCCGTCGGCTCTACGCGAGGCTTGCGCCCCGGTCGGTCCTCGAGGGGCTCGGCATCGATGGAGCAAGGGCATCTTTCCTGGCGGCAGCGCATTCATTCACGGGCTTCATCGGGACTCGCATCCCGGTGCCGTGGTTCGATGCGGTGACGCCGTGGCTCTACGCATTGGCAAAGCGTTCGCGATGACACGCGGAGCAGCGTATGCGCGGTCCCCCGGGCGGGTCGATCGGCCGGCGGCGCACTGATTCGATGTGCGGCCTCGCCGGCATCTTCGCCTACCACGACGCGGCCGATCCGCTCGATCGCACGGAGCTGCGCGCGATGCGCGAGCGCATGCTTGCCCGTGGGCCCGACGGGGCAGGGGAGTGGTTCTCCGTCGACGGGCGCGTGGGCCTTGCACACCGTCGCCTCGCGATCCTCGACCTGTCCGATCGCGGCGCGCAGCCGATGGCGAGCGCCGACGGTCGCTTCGTGATCGTCTTCAACGGCGAGATCTACAACCACCCGGAACTTCGCCGCGAGCTGGAGCGCGACGGTGCCGTCTACCGCAGCGGCACCGACACCGAGACGCTGCTGCACCTCCATGCGCGGATGGGTGCGGCGATGGTCGATCGCCTGCGCGGCATGTACGCCTTCGCGATCTGGGACACGCTCGAATGCACGCTGTTCCTCGCGCGCGACCCTTACGGCATCAAGCCGCTCTGGTACGCGAACGATGGCTGGACGTACCGCTTCGCGAGCCAGGCGAAGGCCCTGCTGGCCGGTGGCGGCGTCTCGCGCGATCCCGAGCCGGCGGGCCTCGTCGGCTTCCAGCTCTACGGCCATGTGCCGGAACCCTTCAGCCTGCATCGCGAGATCCGGGCACTGCCGGCCGGACACACGATGACGGTCGACTGGCTGGGTCCGAAGCCACCGCGCCGTTTCCATCATGTCGCGACCGTGTTGCACGACGCCGTGCCGGTCGGGTCGTCAGAGCGCGAGGTCTTGATCCGCGACGCCGTTGCCGACAGCGTCCGCCATCACCTCTTGGCTGATGTCGAGGTCGGCGTCTTCCTCTCGGCCGGCGTCGACTCGGGCGCGATTCTCGGCCTCGTGGCGGAGGCGGCCGACCGTCCGCCGCGCGCGATCACGCTGGCCTTCGAGGAGTTCCGCGGCAGCGCTGAGGACGAGGCCCCGCTGGCCGCCACCGTGGCCTCGCATTACGGCGCCGAGCACGTGGTCCGCACTGTCGGTGAAGCCGAGTTCCGCGCGGACCTGCCGCACATCCTCGACGCGATGGATACGCCCTCGATCGACGGCGTCAACACCTGGTTCGTGTCGAAGGCCGCGCGCGAGGCCGGGCTGAAAGTCGCGCTGTCGGGCCTCGGTGGCGATGAACTGCTCGCCGGCTATCCGAGCTTCGCCGATGTCCCCCGCTGGCATCGGCGGCTGCGCCCGTTGCGCTGGGTGCCCGGTTCAGCCGCGATCGTCTCGCGTCTGTTGCCCCTGGTCGCACCCGGCCTGGTGCGCCGCCAGCCCAAGCTGCGCCACCTGCCGCGCCATGGGCGCAGCCTCGAAGGTGCCTGGCTCGCCAAACGCGCCCTGCACCTGCCGGAGGAGCTGCCGTCGATCCTCGATCCGGACCTCGTGGCCGAAGGGCTGCGTCGGCTGAGGCCCATGTTGCGCCTCACGGCCACGCTGGATCCCGATCCCGGCAGCGACAACGGCCGCGTCGCGGCACTCGAGTCCTGCCATTACATGCGCGACCAGTTGCTCCGCGACTCGGACTGGGCCGGCATGGCCCACAGTCTCGAGATCCGCACGCCGCTGGTCGATGCGACCGTGCTGGAACGCATCGCGCCGTGCTTCGCCGGTCTTGCCCCGGGGGAGGGCAAGCGGACCCTCGCGAAGGCCCCATCGAAGCCGCTGCCGGACGCCATCGTCGACCGCGCCAAGACCGGCTTCGGCGTGCCGACCGGGGCGTGGTTGTCCCGACTTGCGGCCGGTGGTGCATCGGGCCTTGCGATGTCGAGCAAGGGCGAGGCCGCCAGGGCCTGGGCCCGGGAGCTGGCCCGCGCGTGATCCGGCCCCTGCTCCGCATCGGCGCGGCGGCGCCGCCCATCGCCAAGTCGAACCTCTGGCTGCGCGTCTTCCGTCGGCTCTCCCGGGGCGTCCCGGGCACCGTGGCCAGCAATCTCGGTATCGATCGTCGGCTGCGGTGGGACGTACCGCTGGTCGCGCCCGTCGAGGCCTTCGGTCGCCCGCTCGAGGAGCCGACGGAACGAGGGGCGCTCGCGGTCGCCGCTGCATTCGCCTCCACGGCGATCGACTTTCTCGACATCGGCGCGAACCGGGGCATCCATGCGATCGCGGTCGCCGGCTCGTACCGTCGCGTGATCGCCGTGGAGCCGGATCCCGATCTGGCGGCCGCCTTGCGGAGAAATCTTGCCCGCAATGCCATTCCGAACGTCGACGTCGTCGAGGCGGCGATCTCCGACCGCCTTGGCAAGGCGTCCTTCCAGCGCAATCTCGACAACCCGCTGATGGGATCGCTCGAACCCGACTTCGCGCCCGAACATCGGCATGCCGAGATCGCGGTGGACCTTCTGACCATCGCCGAACTGGTGGAGCGCGAGGGCGTCGACCGATTCGTCGCGAAGATCGATGTTGAAGGTCATGGCATGGGGGCCGTGCGCGGGCTTGGGTCGGCGCTGGACCAATGCGAGGCACTGATCGTCGAGATCACAGCCCACGAGGTGCGCGACGGACTTGCCCGCCATCTGGTTGAAGGTCGCGGGTTGCATGCCTACTACATCGTCGATCGGGTGCTGAAGCCTTCGTCGCGGGGTGAGTTCCATTACGAGCCGCCCTTCCTGAACTGGCTGTTCTGTCGACTCGATGCCGAGGCGCTGCGTGCGCGGGTTCGCGGTAGCGGCCTGACAGTCGAGGCGGCGGACTGATGCCAGACCGCGTGCTCGCACTCGTCACCGACGCCTGGGGCGGCCGTGGCGGCATCGCGCAGTACAACCGCGACTTCCTCGGGGCGATCGCGCCGGCCGCCGCGCTGCGCATCCTGCCGCGGCATGCGTCGGACCCCGTGCGGACCCTTCCGGCGGGGGCGATGCAGTCGCCGCAGCGACCCGGTCGCTGGCGCTACGCCTTGGCAGCCGTTCTCGACGCGCTGCGACATCGGCCGGACGTCGTGTTTTGCGGGCACCTTTACATGGCGCCGCTGGCGGCGGCGATCGCGCGACTGCGAGGCGCCCATTTGGTCGTACAGACCCATGGCATCGAGGCTTGGCCACGTCCGTCCCGGTGGGTCCGTTGGGCGACCGAACAGGCGGACCTGGTGCTGTCCGTCAGCCGATACACCCGCGCGCAGGTGCTGTCATGGGCCGCGCTGGATCCCGAGCGGGTGGCGGTGCTCCCGAATACCGTGTCCGGGCGCTTCACGCCCGGCGACCGGGCGGCAGCACGCCGACGTTTCGATCTCGGCGACCAACGGGTACTGCTGACCGTCGGCCGGCTCGCGTCCAGCGAACGCTACAAGGGCCACGACCGGGTGATCGAGGCGCTGCCACCGATGGTGGCATCCGGGCACGATGTGCTCTATCTGGTCGCCGGTGAAGGGGACGACCGGGCGCGCCTCGAGTCGCTGGCTCGTGGCGCCGGCATGAGCGAGCGCGTCCGATTCCTCGGCGCCGTGGCCGAGGGCGACCTGCCGGATCTCTATCGCGCGGCCGACGTGTTCGTGATGCCGTCGACCGGGGAGGGTTTCGGCATCGCGTTTCTGGAAGCGATGGCCTGCGGGACGCCGGCGGTGGGACTGTCGCTCAAGGGGGACCGTGATGCCCTGGCGCCGACGCAGGGTTCAGGCGCGGCTGCCATGGGTGCGCCGGGGCGCACCCTGGGGGATGGTGGCGACGGTGAATCCGGTGCGCCAAGGCGCTCCCTACGGTGTGGCGCAGGGGGTGAATCCGGTGCGCCGCGGCGTGGCTGGCAGGATGGGAATGACTGGATCGACGCGACGCTGGCAGTGCTGTCGCAGTTGCCGGGTCCCGAGGCGCCGGAGCTGTGCGCGCGGTCCGTTGCCGGGCGCTTCGCGCCCCCGGTGTTCGGGCGTCGCGCAGTGGCATTGATGCAGCAAGTGGCAAAAGCGGATTCGCCGCGCGGCGATGGTCGCGGGGACCGCCTGCAAGGATCCGGCATTCGCCACGCGGCCCGCGCGTGACCCACCGGCACATCGAGTACGACCTGATGCGGTTGGTCGGGATCGGCTCGATCATGGTGGCCCATGCCAATCCGCCGGAGTCGGTCTTCCAGTTGCGCAACATCGGCATCCCGGTCCTGATCGCGGCGTCGGCGATGACCTTCCGCGCAATAGACCAGCGGCGTCCGATCGAGGCCCCGTCCTTCCTCAGGCGCCGCATCTGGCGCCTCACGGTGCCGGTCTGGGTCTTCCTGACCCTCTGGTTCGCGACGGTGTTCGCCGTTGCCGCGCTCGCCGGCAAGGCACAGCCCTTCAGCGCCGACTACGTGCTCAATTCCTATCTGTTCCTGACCGAGCAAGGCTTCACCTGGATCTTCAAGATCTACATCCTGCTGGCCCTGCTGACGCCGATGGCGCTGCGGTTGCGGCACGTGCCGATCGGGCTGTGGGCCTGGGGGTCGATGCTCATCGCAATCCTTGCCATTCACCACCTGCTGACCATGCCCCTGCGCGTCGATCTCGCCCCGGGCTGGCGGGACCTGGTCGAGGACGTGCTGCTGATCATCGTTCCATACGGCGCGCTCTACCTCTATGCGATGCGCTTGCCGGACCATTCGGATCGCCAGCTCCTGCTTGCAGCGGCAGTGGCGCTAGCGGCCTTCGTGCTGATGGCCGCGTTGCGTTGGCAAGAGGCCGGGCACTTCGTTCCGACCCAGACGGACAAGTATCCGCCGGGTCCCTACTACCTGGCCTACGGACTCTTTGGGGTCCATCTGGCCTATCTGCTCCTTCGCCGGCTGCCGGCGCTGCCGGCTCGCGTCCATGGCATGGTCCGGTGGTTGGCTTCGAATTCATTGTGGATCTACCTGTGGCACATCCCCGCGCACTTCGCCTGGCCACGCATCGAGGCGGTCGCCCCGCTGCTGGCCGACGCCTTCGTGCCGCATGTCGCTTTCCTGCTCGGTGTGGGCATCGTCGGGACCGCGGTACAGCAGAAGCTGGTCGCGATCGCCCGCCGCTCGCCAGCGCGGATCCCCCGAACCTTCGCCAAGGTTTTCGCCTGAGCCGGTTCGCATCCATCTTCATGGCGTTCCGCGGCCCGTGAGCCTGTTGCGTCGCGTGCCCTCCGCTCTGCGCCATCGCCTCGGGCGCCTGGCGCGCTGGCTTCGGTCGCTGCGACTGGTGGCCGGCGTCCCGCGTGGCTGGCGTATGCCGCATGACCTGCGCCATGCCTTCCCCGGCTATGCGCCGCCGGTGGTATTCGACGTTGGCGCGAATGTCGGCGATTTCGCGGCCGCGATGCGGCGTCACTTCCCGGAATCACCCATTGTGTGCGTGGAGCCGGTCGCGGCCACGGCGGAACGGCTCCGGCGTCGCCACGGCCTGGACAGCCGCGTCTCGATCGTGCGCGTCGCACTCGGCGCAAGGCCCGGCCAAGGGCACATGGTGCTCGCCGGCTCGGCCGACATGCACTACCTCGATCCCACGTCCAACGGGTCACCCGGGCACCGTTCGATCGACCCGACTGAGCCGGTCGTCGTGACCACCCTCGATGCCCTCTGCGCCAGGCAGTGCATCGATCATGTCGGCTATCTCAAGATCGACACCGAAGGCGGCGATCTCGATGTCCTGCACGGCGCTGCGGGTCTGTTCGATGCGCAGCGGGTCGACCTTGTCGAGGTCGAAGCCGGGATGAACCCGCTCAATCGCCGGCATGTCCCGTTCGAGGCGCTCAAGGCCTGGCTGGAGGCGCATCGTTACTTCGTCTTTGCGCTCTACGAGCAGACTCCAGAGTGGCCCAGCGGTGCGCCGCACCTGCGCCGGGCCAATGTCGTGTTCGCATCCGAGGCCCTGATCCGCCGCCACGCGAAGCGCGATCCCTTCGGCCTTCCCCCATGATGCACGCCGACGCGCCCGCTGTCGCCGGTCCATCCCGGCATCCGGCCGACGACCGGGTCTCGATCGTGATCCCGTGCTGGAACGCGGAGGCGACCATCGGGGACGCCATCGACAGCGCTCTGGCGCAGACCCATCCGCATTGCGAGGTGATCGTCGTCGATGACGGCTCGACCGACGGGTCCGCCGCAGTCATCGCCGGCTACGGCGCTCGGATCATCGCCCTGCACGGTCCGAACCGGGGGGGCAACGCGGCGCGCAACCGGGGCATCGAGGCTGCCCGGGGGCGCTGGATCCAGTTCCTCGACGCCGACGATCTGCTTGAGCTCGATTGCGTCGCGGCAAAGCTGGCTTTCGTCGCCGGGACCGGCGGGATCCCGGTCGCTGATACGAGGGTCATCGACCACGACGGCGCGGAACGCATCCGACGCTGGGAGCGCGTCGATGACGATCCGGTCTGCGCGATGATCAATCGCTGCCCCTGGACTGCCGCGTCGCTGCTTCCGGTTGACGCTCTCAGGGCGATCGGCGGTCTCGACGAGTCGCTGCGGGCGTGCCAGGAGTATGACCTCGCGATCCGGCTGGCCATCGGGACGGACACGCCGGCGCGCTTCGCGCGACTGCCGGTCGTGCTTGCGACCTACCGCCGTCGCCATGGCAGCGTCAGCGGCGACGCCGAACGCATCAGCCGCGCGTTCGTGCAGGTGTTCGTAGGCGCTCTCGCGATGCTCGAAGCTCGCGAGGCCCTGACGCCCGCTCGTCGTGCCCTGATCGGGCGGGCGCTTGCACGCTCGGCGCGATCCCGGTTCCGGCAGGGCGATCCGGGAGAGGCCGAGCGACTGTTCGCACGCGCCGCTGAGCTCGATCCGGACGCGGTCACGGCCCCGTTTCCTCACGCCGCGCAGCGTGCCGCCGTCCGGCTGTTCGGGCCGATGCTTACCGAGCGTATGGCCGGGTCCGTAGCCCGACTCGCGCGCCTCCGAAACCCACCCCATCCCGCCGCCGTCGATCGGCCCAGGAAATCCCAGTGAGCGAAGCCTTCCCCGAGACGATCCACGTCGGCCGTCCCAACATCGGCGACCGCGAGGCCTTCCTGAAGCTGGCCGGCGAGATGTTCGACCGGCGCTGGCTCAGCAACAACGGTCCTCTGCTGCAGGCGTTCGAGCAACGCATGGCCGCTTACCTCGGCGTGCGCCACTGCGTGGCGATGTGCAACGGCACCATCGCGCTGGAGATCGCGATCCGCGCGCTCGGCCTCGAGGGCGAGGTGATCGTGCCCTCGTACACCTTCATCGCCACCGCCCACGCCCTGCACTGGCAGGGGATCACGCCGGTCTTCGCCGACATCGACCCCGACACCCACAACCTCGATCCGGGCGCCGTGCGCCGCATGATCACGCCGCGCACCAGCGGCATCATCGGCGTGCACCTGTGGGGACGCGGTGCGCCGGTCGAGGCGCTGCAGGCGATCGCGGACGAGCACGGCCTGCAGCTGATGTTCGACGCGGCCCATGCCCTCGGCTGCTCGTACGGCGGCCGGATGATCGGGGGCTTCGGCCGCGCCGAGGTGCTGAGCTTCCACGCCACCAAGTTCTTCAACACCTTCGAGGGCGGGGCGGTCGTCACCAATGACGACGAATTGGCCGAAACCATGCGCCTGATGCGCAACTTCGGCTTCGCCGGCTTCGACAACGTCATCCACCCCGGCACCAACGGCAAGATGATCGAGGTCTGCGCCGCGATGGGACTGGTCAACCTCGACTACATCGACACCGTGATCGAGGCCAACCGCCGCAACTGGCTCGCCTACCGCGACGCGCTGGCGGGCATCCCCGGCCTGCGGCTGATGCCCTACGACGAAGCCGAGCGCAACAACTGGCAGTACGTGATCCTCGAGGTGGATCCCGATTGCCGCGCCACGCGCGACGAGATCGTCGCGGAACTGCACCGCCACAACGTGCTCGCGCGCAAATACTTCTGGCCCGGCTGCCACCGAATGAAGCCCTACCGGGACCTCCAGCCCCATGCCGGGCTGGTGTTGCCGCACACCGAGACCGTCGCCGCGCGCGTGATCGTTATGCCGACGGGAACGACGCTCGATCCCGGGCAGGTTGGGCGAATCTCGGCGATCGTAGGCAGTGCCTGCGGTTGACCATGACGACCCCCGGGCAACCTGACGTTACCGGATGGCTCGTGGCGATCGAGCGCGAGATCGCGCGTGCATCGCGGTCCGGCGAGAAGGAGCGGACCGATGACGACTTCCCGTGGGAGTGGTACCGGAAGCTGGTCAAGCCGGAGCGACCCTGGGGCTTGCGCTGGCTCATCGCAGGTGCTCGCCGGCAGGCGCGCCGGTGGCTTCCGTCCCGAACCGAAGCCAACCGCTGGCTGCGCGCGCACAGTGCGGAACTCGGATCGGTCCGCGCCCTGCTGGTCGATGAGACCAGCCGGGCCGGCTTCGACGCACACCTGCTGCTGCGGGTGCTGGGGCCATGGTGCTTTCGGCACCGGCCCGCCGTTTCGCCACCGATCGCACTGGGCGAGCGCTGGGCCTTCCGCGACTCGGAACTGGCGGCGGACTACATGGGACTGCGACTCGAGTGGTTCGCGGTGCGACTCGAAGGTGCCCTCGAGCCCGTCGAACTGCTGACGACCGAATTCCAGATCCGGCTGCTGGAGCGCTTCGGTCAGTACTTTCCGGATGGCGTCGCCAGGGTCTGCCGCCCGCGCGAGGGCGACATCGTGCTCGACTGCGGGTCATGCGTCGGTGACATGAGCGTGCTGTTCGCCGCTGCCGTCGGGCCTGCCGGTCGGGTCATCGCCTTCGACCCCCTTCCGGCCCACCACCGCTATCTCGATCGGCAACTCGACGCCAACCCGTCGCTGCGTGCACGCATCACCAGCGTGGTCAGCGCGGTTGGCGATGCGACGCGAGAGCCGGAAGAACCGCGGGTCGATCAGGCGGAACGGATTCATGCCGGCTTCCGGCCGGATGCGAAGATGCGCTTCATGAGGCTCGACGACTTCGTCACCGCCGAATCCATGGTTCGCGTAGATCTGATCAAGATGGACATCGAGGGCGCCGAGCCCGCGGCGCTTCGAGGGGCAGAGCGGCTGATTCGGCGGTTCCGGCCTCGCTTGGCCATTTCGGCCTACCACGATCGCCGCCATCTGGTGGAGCTGCCGCGGATGATCCGCGCCATCGAACCCGGCTATCGCTTCGCCTTCGCGCAGCACAGTCCCGTGCCCTGGGAAGCGGTGTTCTACGCGTGGTGCGACACCGAAAGCGCCGCGGGCGAGGATCCGGCGGCTCCTGCCTCGAGGATGAAGGAGTGCGACGTTGGCTGACGGCGAGGAGTCCTCGCACCTGTTGATCGTTGGCGCCGGCGGCCATGCGCGGGAGCTGCTGTGGTTGGCCTCTCGGCTGGATAGCGGGCGCGGAAGGGTTCGGGTCGCGATCGAGTCGGGCTGGCAGCCGCCTCGCACGGTGGCCGGGATCACGGTGGAGTCGCTCGATGCGATCGAGCACGACCTCGTCGATGTTCGGTACGTGGTCGCGATTGGCGATTCAAGGGCGAGGGAGCGGATCTCGAGCCGGCTGGAGTCGGCCGGCGCACGGGCTGCGGCGCTCGTCGATCCGTCCGTGCAACTGTCGGATCGCGTCCGGATTGGATCCGGCGCCGTCATCTGCGCCGGATGCGTGCTGACCTGCGACATCACGGTGGGCCGCCATGTCCATATCAATTGCGGCTGCCTGGTCCACCACGATGCACGCATCGGGGATTACGCGACGCTGTCGCCCGGCGTTCGGATCGCTGGGCACGTCGTGATAGGCCCCCACGCGCTGATCGGCATTGGCGCAAGCATCATCAACGGGCGTGAGGGCGCGCCGCTGCGCATCGGGGCGGGTGCCGTCGTGGCTGCAGGCGCCTGCGTGACGCGTGACGTGCCCGACGGGGCGATGGTGGCTGGCGTGCCCGCAGTGCGTAAGCGATGACTCCGAGATGATCTCGATCGTCATCCAATCCTTCAATTTTGCGCCCTATCTCGGCGAAGCGATTCGCTCGGTCCTCGCGTTGCGGAACCCGGCGCCGGACGAGATCGTCGTCATCGACGATGCGTCGACGGACGGCAGCGCGGACATCGCGGGTTCGTTCTCCGATCCCCGGCTGCGAGTCATCGTCAATGAGCGCAACTTCGGCGCGGCTGAAACCTTCAACCGCGCCTTCGAGGCGACCCGTGGCGACTTCGTGGCGCGGCTCGATGGCGATGATCGCTATCGGCCGGATTTCCTGACACATGCGATGGGCGCATTCGCGCGCCACCCGGGCGCCGTGGCCGCCTATGGCTGCATCGAGATGATCGATCCAGCAGGTCGCGTCACCTCGACCGAGCGCCACGACGCGCTGCCGGCAGGCCCGCACTGCGGCGACCGCTTCATCGACCTCCTCGAGGAGAACTTCCTGTCGGCGCCGACGCTGATCGCGCGTCGCGAGGCGTGGCAGGGCGTGCTGCCGGTGCCCGCCGACATGCCCTTCTTCGACTGGTACGCGGCGCTGCGCATTGCCGAGTCGGGGCCGATCGCGTTCACCGGCGAAGTGCACGCCGACTATCGCGTCCATCCGGGTGGCATGCACGCTGTGATGCTGCGCGAGGGCTGGGGCGAGGCGATCTATCGACGCGTGCTGGACACGTTCTTCTCGGAGCCGGGGCACGCGGAAGCCAAGGCCGCGCGGCGCGGGCGCATCTACGCGCGCTGGTATCGCAGCATCGGCGACAGCTATTTCGGTGTCGGTCGCCGCCAGGACGCACGGCGGTGCTACCGGGAGGCCTTGCGCGCGGATCCATGGGCATCCGGGAGCCTGACCGCCGCGCGGCGCCTGCTCGCGACGTGGCTCGATCCGACAACCTACGCCCGGGCCAAGCGGGCGTTCGGCGTGGGGGAGCGGTCATCGACCGGTTCGAACTGATGGGCAGCGCTGGCGGGGTTCAGGTGCCGGACTTCGATCGCACCGCGCCAGATCCCAAGGCCATCCGCGCCTCGACGATCTTCCTGTGCTTCAACCAGCAGGACAGCGTGACCGATGCCTTCGGCTCGCTGCTGGCGCAGACTGTGCCGCTTGAGATCGTCGCTTCGGACGATGCGTCCCGGGACGGCACCTTCGAGCGTTTGTACGCTATGGCGCGAGAGCACCGCGGTCCGCACGCGATTCGCCTTTACCGGCAGCGTCGAAACCTTGGGATCGGCGCGAACTTCCGCTTCTGCGCCGGGCGCACGACGCAGCGTTACATCGTGCTGTTCGAGGGCGACGACTGGTCGGAGCCGCATCGGGTCGATCGCCTCCTCGAGCTGGCGCGGCGCCATCCGAAGGCGCGAATGTATGGTTCCTCCCTTCGCCTGATCGGTGCCGATGGCATGGAATCCACCTGGCGCTACGTCCAGATCGAGCGAGGGGAAATCGGGCTTTCCGGCGACTGGGTCATCCGCGGTGCCTGCTTCATGGTCGACCGGGAACTGATTGACCGCTTTCCACCGATCCCGCGGCGAGCAGTCGCGGTCGACCTGCTGCTGAACCTTCGCGCCCTGCGCCACTTTGGTCTCGAGTCGCGGGTCGTCTGCCCCGAGCCGCTCGTCCGTTACCGAATGGCAGAGAGGGGGGCGACGCGCGGCCTGCAGGCGGCGAGTGGCTGGACCGAGCTCCGAAGCCGCGCACCGCGCCAGCTCGGCGATCTCGTCGCGGTGCTGCATGACGACCGCCGCAGCCGGGTGCAAGGCCTCGGGCTTTCATGCGATCCGTCGATGGCGGCGACTGTTGCCGAGTGGACCGCCACTTGCCGGCAGCGTGCGCGCCAACTGCTGGCGATCGGGTCCGGATCGCGCGCCCGTGCCGCAGTGAGGGTTGCTCGCGATGCGATCATCGACCGTTCCAATCGGCGAATGCACCTTGGTCTGTTGCGGCGGATCCTGCGTCGTGCGTGATGACGGCCCGCGCGCGGGCTCGACGCGCGTACGAGCCGGATTCGCGGCGAATCAACTCATCCTGACCGAAATCCCGGAAAGCGAGCTCCTCGTGATGAAGAAGATTCATGTGGTCTAGGTTCCGAACGCTCTGGAACGAGATCCGCCTCGTCGGCGGCACCCAGCTACGGCGCACGCCACTGATCGTCCTGCTGATGCTGGGCTCGGCGTCGCTCGACCTCGTCGGCGTGGCGCTGATCGCGCCCTTCCTTGGCCTCATCGTCGGCGATGCGACGCTGCTCGGCTGGTTCCCTGCGCCGTTCGTCCGCTTGCTGGGGGAGGATCCGCTGACCCGGCTCGGGTTGCTGCTGGTCGCGCTGTTCGCTGTGAAGGCGGTCGCCACCTTCGCGGTGCAGGGCGCGATCACCCGGATGTCCGAGGCGATCCGCGCGGACTTGATGGTGCGGCTCCTGTCCGCCTACCAGCACCGCTCGTATCGCTGGTACCTCGGCCAGAACTCCAGCGACCTCGTGAACCGAGTGGTCTGGTACACGAACGGATTCTCGAACGGTTTCGTCGGCTCGGCGATGCGGCTGGCTTCCGACGGGCTGGTCTTCATCGCGCTCGGCGCGCTGATTCTGGTCGCCGATTGGCGCGCCTTCCTGATGCTGGCCACCGTGCTGGGCATCGCGTTTCTCGGCGTGCATGCCTTCGTGCGCGTGCGCGCGTCACGCCTGATGCAGGCCCAGGGCGGGCTGCACGGGGAGGTCATCCATGCCGTGAACCAGGCCATGGGCGGATTGCGCGAGATCCGCATGATCGGCTGCGAGGACTATTTCCTGGCGCGCATGTCGCGAGCGGCTGCCGGCATGGTCGAGACCCACGCGCGCCTGGCCGTGATCAACCTGCTGCCGCGCCATGGCATCGAGTTCTCGGTGGTCGTCTTCCTGGTCGCGCTGGTCTTCGTGACGCGCCTGTCGGACGAATCGGGCGCCTCGCTGGTGCCGCTGCTCGGGGTGATCGGTGCATCGGCGGTGCGTCTGATGCCTGCGTCGACCGCGTTGCTGTCGAACTTCAACAGCCTCCGGATCAACCGATTCATGGTGTCCAAGCTGGCGCTGGACCTGGCAATCGACGAGCCGGCGCCCGCCCACCCGGCCGGCGCGGGTGCGGATCCCTTGGGCCCGTTCCGCTCGATCGAGGCGCAAGGCGTCGATTTCGCCTATGAAGCCGGCGGCAAGAGGGTCTTCGATCGCTTCGATTTCCGCATGGAGTCCGGGGAAGTCGTCGGCCTGATGGGTTCCTCGGGCGCAGGCAAGAGCACGCTGGCGGACCTGCTGCTGGGCCTGCTGGCCCCGCAGGCCGGCCGCATCCTGGTCAACGACGTGCCGCTCGCGTCGGTGCGCCGCGCGTGGCAGTCGAAGGTCGCCTACATCCCGCAGACTCCATACCTGCTCGACGACAGCCTGCGCCGCAACATCGCGCTGGGCGTGGCCGACGAGGCCATCGACGATGCGCGCGTGCTGGCGGCGATCGAGGATGCGCGCCTTGGTCCTTTCCTCGCGAGCCTCGCCGAGGGACTGGATACGCGGCTCGGCGAACGTGGCGTGCGCATGTCCGGCGGCCAGCGCCAGCGCGTGTCGATCGCACGGGCGCTCTATCACGACCGCGAGTTCCTGGTGCTCGACGAGGCGACGAGCGCGCTCGATGTCGAGACCGAGCAGGAGGTGATCGAGACGATCCGGTCGCTGGCGGGGCGCAAGACCATGCTGATCATCGCCCACCGCGAATCCACGCTGACCTGCTGCACCCGTCGGGTGCGGCTCGGTCCGCCGAGGCGGGTGGGTGAGGAGGCCGTTGCCTGAGCGGCATCGATGCAACCGCGGACGGTCGCCGGCTGGAGGGACAGCGACTGGTGCTGCACGTTCCATTCGGCTACTTCCCGGATGCCTCGGGCGGTACCGAGGTCTACGTCCGGGGGCTGGTCCGTGAGCTGGCCGCGCGTGGCATCGCGGGAGCCGTCGCGGCGCCGGGTTGCGAGGCGGGGTGGGTCGAGGTCGACGGGGCGCCGGTGCACCGGTACCCGGCCGAACCGGTTTCCGCCGCGGCCGCCGCGTTCGCCGCGGTGCTCGACGAACTTCGGCCTTCGCTCGTGCATTTCCACGCGCTGAGCCCCGCGGTCAATGCGGAGTGCGCGCGGGCGGCCAAGGCCCGCGGGCTCCCGGTGGTCTGGACCTACCACACGCCGACGCTGTCCTGCGCGCGCGGCACGATGATGCGCTTCGGCAGCACGCCCTGCGACGGGCAGTTCCGCGCTTTCCGCTGCACGGCCTGCGCCAGCCGAGCACTGTCGGGTTCGCGGCTCGTGGCCGGCATGCTGGCTGCGGTACCGGCATCGGTGTCGGCGGCATTCGGACGGACGCTGCCGGGACGCATCGGTACGGCGCTCGGTTCGCGCGCCCGGCAGGTGGCTCGCGATGCCGGCTTCCGCGCCGCGATGGCCGAGGCAGACTGCATCGTCGCCGTCTGCGACTGGGTCCGGGCGGTGCTGCTCGCGAACGGGCTGTCACCGGAAAAGATCATCGTCAGCCGACAGGGGCTGGTGCAGGCGATCGCGCCGCCGGCCGACCGTAGCCCTGAGTCGCGGAGCGGCCCGCTGCGCATCGCGTACTTCGGGCGCATCGACCCCACCAAGGGCGTGCACGTGCTGATCGAGGCGCTGGCTGCCATCCCGGACGTGTCCGTGCGGCTCGATATCCACGGCGTGGTCCAGCCCGGCGCGGAACACCGGCTCGCCGCATTGCGCGGGCAGGCCGCCGGGGACGACCGCATCCGCTTCCTCGCCCCGCTGGCCATGGATGCGGTGCCCAGGGCGATGGCGGCCTACGACTTCATCGCGGTGCCTTCGCGCTGGCTGGAGACCGGACCGCTGGTGGTGCTGGAGGCCTTCGCGGCCGGGGTGCCGGTCCTCGGCTCGCGGCTGGGCGGGATCGCCGAGCTGGTGCGCGACGGCATCGACGGCGTGCTGCTGCCGGTCGCGGACGCCCCGGCATGGGCGGGCGCGATCCGGCGTCTGGCCGAGGACCGAAGCCGCGTCGGCGCGCTGCACGCCGGGGTCCAGCCGCCGCGCACGATGGCCGCGGTGGCGGAAGACATGCTCGGCGTCTATGGCCGGCTGCTCGGCGAGGTCGGCGATGGAGGAACAGGTTCCCCGTTCGAGGTGGCGGCATGAGTCTCTTCAGAGGATACGCCCGTGGTCTGCGCAGCCACATCGCGGATGCACTCTACACATGGCGATGCGAGTGGCTGCTGGCACCGCGCACGCGGCGTCGCCTGCGGGGGGTCCGGGCTGTTTCGCTCAACGTCGGGGCGGGCCGCCTTGCCTTGCCGGGCTTCGTCAACCTCGATCGTTTCCCGGCTGCGCCCGGCGTGCTGTACTGGGATTTCCGCAAGCCGCTGCCGCTCTCCGACGGCAGCGTCCGGCACGTCCACTGCGAGCACTTCATCGAACACCTCGAGCGCGACGAGGCGCTGGGGCTGCTCGTCGAGTTCCAGCGGGTGCTGGAACCTGGCGGGACCCTGCGCGTGATTTGTCCCGATGCCGAACGCTACTTCCGCGCCTACTGCGATGGGGACGATGCGTTTTTCGGATCGTTGGCGTCGCTGGGCGGTGCCGAAGTTCCCTTCGAACTGCCAATCGAGATCGTGAACCAGATGTTCCGGATGGGCGGGGCCCACCGGTGGGCGTGGGACTTTGCCTCGCTCGCCCGTGGCTTGGTCCGCGCGGGTTTTGTCGACATCCGGCGGTCGGGCTTCGCGGCGGCGGGCGAGGGTGGCGAAATCGATGGTCGCGATGACTGGCGCCGCATCGAGTCGATCCAGGTGGTCGCCCGGAAGCCCGGGCACGATCCGGCGTGAGTCGCATCCTGTTCGTGCAAGCCACCGACCCTGCGGCGTATCCGCCGCTGATCCATGCCGGCACGCTGATGGCCGAGCGGGGTCACCGGGTGCGCTTCCTGTCCTCGCCGATCGTCGGACGGGCGATGCGCATGCCCGACGTGCCCGGACTTGAGGTCGACTCGCTTCCGGAACGCCCGACGCACGTCATGAGCCCTGCGCACTACGCGCGTTATCTTGCGGCGGCGATGCGGGCGGCGCACGCCTTCCGTCCCGACATCGTCTACGCCTCCGATCCGCTCGGGGCGCTGCCGGGCCTCGTCGCGGCGCGGATGTCCGCCGCCCCGGTGGTCTACCACGAACACGACAGTCCGGACAGCGAGCGCAGGTTGCATCGCGCCGTGAGGTTGGCGCGGCGGGCGGCGCTGCGCCGGGCGCGCCTCGTGGTCTTTCCGAACGAGGGCAGGGCACGCGAGGTCGCCGCCGAGGTCCCGTTCACGGCCGCGCGGCTCCGGACGGTCTGGAACCTGCCGCGTCGCAGCGAAGTGTCGCCGCCCGCGGCGCGGCGGACTGGTTCGCTGGTCCTTTACTACCACGGCAGCATCACGCCCGACCGTCTGCCGCGGACCGTGCTCGATGCAGTGCTGCGTTTTCCCGACGTGCGACTGCGCGTGGTCGGGTACGAAACCGCCGGTGGCCAGGGACATGTCGCCGCGCTGCGGAACGTGGCCGAGTCGGCGGGCAGGCCCGATGCTCTCGAAGTCCACGGCGAGGTGTCGCGGGAGGCCCTCCCGGCGCTGATGGATGGCGCCACCGTGGGACTTGCGCTGATGCCAACCACGAGCAGCGACATCAACATGCGGCACATGACCGGTGCGTCGAACAAGGCCTTCGACTACCTGTCCGGCGGACTGGCGCTGATGGTGTCCGACCTGCCGGACTGGCGTTCGATGTTCGTGGCGCCTGGTCTTGCGCGGGCCTGCGACCCGGCATCGGTCGACTCGATCGCCGAGGCGATCCGCGATTTCATCGGACGCCCGGACGAAACTCGCGCCATGGGCGAGCGCGGCCGCCTGCGGATGCTCGATGCGTGGAACTACGACACCGCCTTCGCGCCCGTGCTGGCCGACCTCGGGCTCGATTGATGACGGCCGGCGAGCGTCCGCGGCTGCTGGTCTTCACCACGCATCCCATCCAGTACCAGGCGCCGTGGTTCCGCGCGATCGAGGAGTCCGGCCGGTTCGAGCTGCTGGTCGCGTTCTCGTATATTCCGACCGACTCCGAGCAGGCCGTCGGCTTCGGTGGCGCCTTCGAGTGGGACATTCCGCTTCGCGAGGGCTATCGCTCGGTCGTGCTGGATTCCCGCGACCTCGGCAGGGCGGCTCCGGACTGGCTGCGACGGCCGATCCGTGGCTCCGGCGCGCTGCTGGAGCGGTTCCGGCCTGACGCCGCGCTGGTGCTCGGCTGGCAGGAGGTGTCGCTGTGCCAGGCGATGCGCGCCTGCTGGCGGCGCGGCGTCCCGGTGATCCTGCGGGGCGAGTCGGTCCCACGGCCGCGTCGTCGCCGACTGGTTCGCTGGGGCCAGCGACAACTGGTTCGACGCGCCGCGGGCGTCCTGGCGATCGGTGCCCGCAATCGTCGCTTCTATGCGGACCTCGGTGTCCAGGAATCGACAATCGTCGATGCCCCCTACTGCGTCGACAACGCCCGGTTCGCGGCCGCGGCCGCTCGCCTGACGGCCCGGCGGACGGAAATCCGACGCGGCTTCGGCATCCCCGAGGAGGCACTGTGCCTGCTCTTCGCCGGGAAGCTCGAGGCCAAGAAGCGGCCCGTCGATGTCATCGAAGCCGTCACCGCCGCTCGTGCCGCCGGCGCGCCGGTGCATGCGCTGATCGTCGGTGATGGGCCGCTGCGCGCGGAGTGCGAGTCCCGCATCGCGGCACTCGCTGCGCCGGCATCGATGGCCGGCTTTCGAAACCAGTCGGAGCTGCCCTGTGCCTACGTGGCCGCGGATGCGCTGGTGCTCCCGTCCGACGCCCGCGAAACCTGGGGCCTGGTGGTCAACGAGGCCATGGCCTGCGGCTTGCCGGCGATCGTCAGCGACGCGGTCGGATGCGCGCCCGATCTGGTGCAGGACGGGGAAACCGGTGCGATCTTCCCCTGTGGCGACGTCGCGACGCTCGCAGGCGTGATCAGAAGCTGGGCCGACGACCGCAAAGGGGTCATATCCATGGGACGGCAAGCCGAAGCGCACGTGCGCGCCCGCTACTCGATCGAGGGAGCGGTCAAGGGGCTCGCGGGGGCCGTGCAGAACGTGCTTGGCCGGAACGCCACCAGCGTGTCGGAGGGACAGACCGCATGAGCAGGCCGGGATTCCGCCTTGCGATCGTCGGGCAGACCGGGATCACCAACGTCGGAGGGAGTCTCGAACGTGCGGCGCAAGCCATGGGGATCGAACACCGGTTCTTCGACATGGCCGAGGCATCGCAGGCGCCGCGCTGGCTGCGCGCGCTATCCTGGCGTCTCCGCGACCGCAGGCCCCCGCGCATGGCGCACTTCGCCGGCATGGTGGTCTCGGCATTGCGCCGCGAGCCGGTAGACGTCATGGTCGCGACCGGAATGCCCCCGTTGGGGCGCGAGGCACTCCGGGCGCTCCGGTCGACCGGCGCTCGCCTCGCGAATTTCTCGACCGACGACCCGTGGAATCCTTCCGTGCGTGCGCGATGGTTCCTCGAGGCGCTGCCTGAGTGGGACCATGTCTTCACCCCTCGGGCTGCGAATCTCGAGGATTTCAGATCGGCCGGCTGCCGTGCCGTCCACCCTATGGCGTTCGGCTACGACGAGGGCCTGCTGACCGAGCGCGCGCCGACTTCGTTGCCGGCTCGGCGCTGGTCGGTATTGTTCGTGGGCGGCGGCGATGAGGACCGGCGCGACTTCTTCGCCGACTTCCGGACGCGTGTCCCGGATCCCCTGCTGGTCGGTTCGTACTGGGACCGATGGCGAGAGACGCGCGATCTCGCCATCGGCGGTCGCGCGCCCGCGGAGGTGGTCTGGCTGACGCGGCGGGCGCCGGTCTGCCTGATCCTGGTCCGGCGCGCGAACCGCGACGGCCACGTGATGCGAAGCTTCGAGGCTGCGGCCGCCGGTGGCTGCCTGGTGGTCGAGGACACCGCCGACCATCGGGCGATCTTCGGTGAAGATGGCGAGAGCGTGCGTTACTTCGGGTCGCCGGACGATGCGGCGCGGATCTGCCGGGAACTGATCGACGACGTGGACGAGCGCCGGCGCCTCGCAAGCGCGGTGCAGACCCGGATCGAAGGTGGTCGCCATACCTACCAGGACCGCCTGCGTGAGATGATCCGCCAGGTGACTGCCACAGACGTGATGGCATAGGCGCCATGGAAGACCTGCTGTTCTGGTGGTTGCTCATTGTTGCCGCCACGCTCTACATGGCGAGCCGAGGCGGGCGGCCGAGCCCTCTGCTCCTGACGTACGTCGCGGGGGTTTCGTCGATCCACGTGCCGGGCGTCATCAACTACCTGGGACCGGCGGACGTCCTCTCCGGAGATTTCGAGACCCGCCTCGGATTCGAGGCCACCTTGGCCGGACTCACGATGTTGCTGGTCGGCGCCCTTCTGGCACGGACACCGATCAAGCAGCTCGAACTGGATGCAGGGCGCGCCGAGCGTCGACGAGTGCGGGCCGCCGGTACGGCAGCACGCCTCAACAACCAGGCGCTCGGCCTGTTGATGCTGGTTGTCGGCGTCGGGGCCTATTTCGTCGCGATGCCGATCGCCGCGCGCATCCCATCGATGAGCGCGCTGGTGTCACCTCTCGGCGGGCTCCTGATCCTTGGCAGCTGGTTCTTCGTCTGGGACGCCGCGCAGCGTCGGGATCGCAAGCAGTTGGCGTTGATCCTTGTGCTGCTGCCGCTCCTGCCGGCCTCGACCCTTCTGATCGGTGGCTTCCTCGGCTACGGCGTCGGTTGGATGACCGCCATTCTCGCGGTGATTTACTGCTTCTGGCCGAGACGTGCGCTGTTCGTGCTGGCGTCGCCATTCATTGCCTATCTGGGCCTCTCGATCGGCGCCGCCTACTTCCTCGAGCGCACCGAGATCCGCGAGGCGGTCTGGGGCAAGGCCGAGTTCGCAGAGCGCGTCGACAGCACGCTGCAAATCGTCGAGCGCTTCGAGCCCTACAGCCTCGACAACATGGAACACGTCAAGGTGATCGACGATCGCCTGAACCAGAACTTCCTCGTCGGTGCCGGCATCTTCAGCCACCAGGATGGCTACACCGGGCTGTACTTCGGTTCGACCGTGCCCGTCTGGGCACTGGTGCCGCGCGTGGTCTGGCCGGACAAGCCGCAGGTCGGTGGTGGTCTCGACCTCGTCAGCGACTTTACCGGGATCTACTTCGTCGACGGCACCAGCGTCGGCACCGGGCACGTACTCGAGTTCTACATGAACTTCGGTTGGCCCGGGATTCTGGTCGGATTCCTCGCGCTCGGCTTCGTGCTGGCACGCCTCGACCGGATGTTGGTCGAAGGCTTCCGAAATCAGGATTTGCCCGCCATCCTGATGGCGGGCCTCGTCGGCATGGCGCTGCTGCAGCCCGGCGGGAACCTGATGGAAATGGTGGTGGCCACGGTCGGCGCCATCGTCTGTGCCAAGGGAACCACCTTCGTCGTGATGCGCTACGTGCGCAGGAACGCGGAGCGCTTCGTGGCCCGGAATGCGCCGCCGACCCCCAGCCGACTGGTCCCGGTGTCGCATTGACTCGTCCCCGTATCGCACTTGCGACCGCTGGTCGTTTTCATCTGCTGGATCTGGCCCGCGAGTTCGACGGACTTGGCCACAATGTCCGCTTCTACTCCCACGTGCCGCGCGCCCGAGCGGAACTTTTCGGCCTGAGAGACGCGGTGCAGGTCGGATTGCTCGACCGCGTCTGGCCCTGGGTCGGCATGCAGCGGCTGTTCCCCAGCGTCTCGCAGGATCGGGTCGAGGCGGGTCTGTGGCGGGCGCTGAACCAGGCGTTGGAGAAGAGGCTCGAGCCCTGCGACGTACTGGTGGCGATGTCGGGGATGTACCTCGAGGCGCTCCAATTCGCGCGCCGGCGCTTCGGCGCGAAGATCGTGCTGGTGCGCGGCAGCAAGCACATCCTCGCCCAGGACGAGATCCTGGCGCGGACGCCGGGTGCCGAGAGGCCTTCCAGCCGCGCGATCGAGCGCGAACTGGCTGGCTACGCTCTCGCCGACATGATCGCGGTGCCTTCGCGCCATGTCGCGCGCAGCTTCGAGCGCGACACCGGGGCCTTCGCCAAACTGAAGGTGAATCCCTACGGCGTCGACCTATCCCGGTTTCCGTTGCTGCCGCCGCGGCCGCCAACGGCGGCCCCGACCCTGGTCTTCGCCGGGCTCTGGTGCCTACGCAAGGGCTGCGACCTGCTGGAGCAGGCGATTCGCGCCGACGGGCGCTTCAGCCTCGTGCATGTCGGGACGATCGGAGACTATGCGTTTCCACATGGGCATCCGCGGTTCCGGCACATTCCGAAGGTCGACCAGTCGGCACTGTCCGCGATCTACCGCGAGGCCGATGCCTTCGTGCAGCCCTCGCGCGAAGAGGGCTTGAGCAACGTGATCACGCAGGCCGTCGCCAGCGGACTGCCGGTGCTCTGCACCGACGCCACCGGCGGCGAGGACCTGCGCCACACCGCGACGCTGGTCGACCGCATCGCCGTGGTCCGGTCCGAATGCCTCGATGCGCTGGCGGAGGGCCTCGACACGCTCGCAGCTCGACTCCGGTCGGGTCCGGGCTTCGCGCCACTCGCGGAGGCCGATCGCGAAGCGCTTTCGTGGCGGGCCTTCGCCCGGCGCTATGCGGACAATCTGGAAGCGTTGTGCGCCGGCGATGCCGCGCGGCCGTCGGCGGATGTGGCGAACGGGAGCGACTGAGCATGTGCGGTTTCGTCGGAAGGATCATGCTGACGTTGCCGCCGGCGCTCCCGGTCGAGCATGCGGCGCCGGCACTGCACCGCCGGGGCCCGGACGGCTGGCGCACCTGGCGCAGCGCCTGTGCCCGCGTCGAACTGCTGCACGCGCGGCTTGCGATCGTCGACCGCGACGAGCGCGCCATGCAGCCCTTCATCTCGCCCGACGGGCGCAACGTGCTTGCGTTCAACGGCGAGATCTACAACTACCTCGATCTGCGTCAGCGCATGGGCGGTCATGAGTTCACGACCGACAGCGATACCGAGGTGCTGCTCGCCGGCCTTGCCCGGCATGGCCTCGGCTTCCTTGGCGAGGTCCGCGGCATGGCCAGCGGCGTCTGGGTCGACCTTGCCCGCGAGCGCGTGCATGTCTTCCGCGATCCGGTGGGCAAGAAGCCCTTGCTGCTGTGGTCCGACCTCGATGGCTCGATCCTGTTCGGCAGTTCGCTGCGGGCCCTGCAGGCGGTGCGCTCCGCACCGGGCGAGGTCCGCGAGCTGGCCCTGCGGGAGGTGCTGGCGCAGGGCTACATCGAGCCGCCGCATGGCTTGTTCGCCGGCGTCCTGCACGCCGAGCCCGGAACGGTCCGCACTTTCGATTTCGACGGCCGGCTGGTGGAGGAACGCCGGATCAGCCCGGCGGGCCCGATCCTCGAGCTGCCCGACGACGCGGACGCCGATTCCGGGCTGAGGTACCTGCTGGAGCAGGCCGTTTCGCGCCGGCTGGAGAACAACCCGGCACCGGCCGCGCTGTTTTCCGGCGGCATCGATTCGACCGTGGTCGCGATGATCGCCGAGCGGCAGGCGCGGGCCCGCGGCGCCCGCCTGCAGGTCTATTCGCTGCGCTCCTTCATTCCGGGCACCAACGATGAGCCCCACGCGCGCGAGGCGGCGAGGCGGCTGGGGTTGGACATCGAGTGGGTCTCGCTGCCCTATCGCCACGTGGCGGATCGCCTGCTGCGCGCCATCGACGGGCTCGACGAACCGCTGGCGATGATCTCCTTCTTCCACCTCTGGGAACTGGTACGCGCGGTCGGGTCTCGCAGCCGCGTCCTGCTGACCGGTGACGGCGGCGACGAGGTGTTCTGCGGCTATGGCGCGCCGGACGACTGGTTGCGCAAACCCCACGACGGCGCCGCAGGTCCGACCGTCGGGATGGAGCCCCCGGCGTGGTTCGGCGGCTGGGCGCGTCGCTGCGTGTCCGGGGACCTGTTCGGGCACGGCTTCCAGAAGGTCGACCGCGCAAGCGCCGAGCAGGGCGTCGAGATCCGCTGTCCGCTGCTCGACTTCGACCTGATCGCGCATGCGCGATCGTTGCCGCAGGAACGCCTGTTCCGTGGTGGGAGGACCAAGGCGCCCCTCAAGGACCAGTTCGCCGGCTGGCCGGCACGCTTCACCGACCGCCGCAAGGTGGGCATGACCTACAACCTGCGCTGGCAGTGGCTGCTTGGCAACTTCGACGGCCTGCGCGAGGGGATCGATCCGCTTCTGGTCGAACGCGTGGCGGGCTGGCTGCCGGCATCGTTGCGCCGCGCACCCGCGGGCTGGGCCGCAACTGATGTACTGCGCCATTTCCAGGCTGCCTATGCATTGCTGGTGCTGTCGCGGGTGCTGGCGAACCTCGGCGTATCTTGCGCGGCGTCGGTACGCGAAGCGGCATGACGGTCCCATGACTGGAACGGACAAGTGATCGATCGGACGCGGCACCGGCTGCATCAGTTGCCGTACCTCCTGCACGGCCTGACCGGGCGAATCGGCACCGAACCCGCCTGCCCGTGCGGCCTGCGTCGGGGCGATCCGGCGGTGGCGCGCAAGGGCTTCCACACGCTGCATGCCTGCGGCGACTGCGGCCTCTTGTACCGGCATCCCCGCGAGTCCGCGGACGAGATGGCTTCCTTCTACCAGGAGGGCTACGCCGAGCCCGGCCTGACGACGGAGCTGCCCTCGCCCGGCGAACTCGATGCACTTCTTCGGACTGGCTTCGTCGGCTCAGGCAAGGATTTCTCCTGGCACGTCACGCGGCTGGTCGCGCTCGGCATCCGGCCCGGCGCGCGGCTGCTGGACTACGGCGCCAACTGGGGCTACGCGACCTGGCAGTTCCGCAAGGCCGGCTACGAGACCGTCGGAGTCGAAGTGTCGCGTCCGCGCGCCGCCTTTGCCGAACGACTCGGCGTGCGGGTCGAGACCGACCCGGATGCGGTCGGCGGTCCGTTCGACGCCGTGTTCTCCTCGCACGTGATCGAGCACGTTCCGGACCCTGCGGCCGCGCTCGAGTGGCAGTACTCGCGCCTTGCGCCGGGTGGACTCATCGTCGCCTTCACCCCGAACGGCACGGACGCCTACCGGCGCCGCGACCCGAGCGGCTGGCAGAGTTCCTGGGGCCAGGTGCACCCGGTCCTGCTCACGCGCCGCTTCGCCGAGGCGGTCGTCGGGGACCGGCCCTGTCTCGTCACGACCGATACCAGCCTGGAGCGGCTGGCACGCTGGGACGGGCAGAGCCGGGAGTTCGACCCCTGCGACGGGGCGGGGCTCCTGCTGGTGATCCGGCGACCCGCGTGATTGTTTACACGGCAGCGCTATTGGCGGTCTGTACGCGCACCAACCGGTGATGCGGGTCCTGCACGTGATCCCCTCGCTCGACCCCGCCGACGGCGGACCATCGGTGGTGTTCCCGAAGATGCTTGCGGCCCTGGCGGCGGTCGGTGTCGAGGTCGAAGGCGCGACGACCGCGGTCGGGGCTGATGGTGCGGTCACGGGCGATCCGCCGGTGCGTCGCTTCCGTCGCCTGTGGCGGCCCGGCAAGCCATCGTGGTCGATGGCCCGGTGGTTGTCCGGGCATGTCGACCGCTTCGACGTGGTCCATGTGCATGCGCTGTTCTCGTTCGCGTCGGATCTGGCCGCATGGCTGGCGCGTCGGCGTCGTGTGCCCTACGTGATCCGACCACTGGGCGTGCTGAACCGCTACGGCATGAGCGCGCGTCGGCCCTGGCTCAAGCGGCTGTCGCTGCGGTTGCTGGAGGGTCCGCTGCTGCGGGATGCGGCCGCGGTCCACTTCACCTCGCAGGCGGAGGCGGATGAGGCGGCGGAATTGGGCATTCCGATGCGCAGCGTCGTGATTCCTCTCGGGGTCGAGATCCGTACGCCCGGTGATCGGCAGGTGCTGCTTGCGCGTTTTCCGGCCCTGCGGGATTGCCGCGTGTTGCTGTATCTGTCACGGCTCGACCCGAAGAAGAACCTGGAAGCGCTGATCGACGCCTTTGCCGGGATCGTGGTGGATGCGCCGGATCTGCGCCTTCTGGTCTGCGGGGCCGGGGATGCAGGCTATGTTGCCGCCCTGAAGGCCCTCGCCGAGACGCGCGGTGTCGCCGGTCGTATCGAATGGGCCGGGGAGGTACGCGGCGACGAGAAGGCCAGTGCCTTCGCGCTGGCGGATCTGTTCGTCCTGCCCTCGCATTCGGAGAACTTCGGCATCGCCGTGGTCGAAGCCATGGCCGCGGGCGTGCCGGTGGTGGTGTCGGAGGGCGTCCCGCTGGCGGATCGCATCGTCGACGCCGGCGCGGGCTGGCGCTGTGGCACCGATGCCGTGTCGGTGGAAGGCGCCATTCGGCAAGCACTCGCGGCGGAGGTCGATCGGCGGGCGGTCGGCGAGCGAGCGCGGGAACTGGTCCGCGCCGAGTACTCGGTCGAGGCGATGGGACGGCGGTTGAAGGCCCTGTACGAGCAGATCCTCGAAGGCCGTGGGTCCCGATGACGGTGCGGTTTCGGTGCGAGGCGATTTCTGCTCGCGAGATGCTGCCAAATCCGTCATCGCGAGGCCCGCGCAGCGGGCCGCAGCCATTTCCGGCTGCGACACGCTCTCAATCTCGTCATCGCGAGCGCCGCGGAGCGGCGCGTGGCGATCTCGGGTCGCGACACCGTCCCAGCCTCGTCATCGCGAGGCCCGCGCAGCGGGCCGTGGCGATCTTGGGTCCGCGAGCGCATCCCCGAGCCTTTCGCAAGGACGAGACTGCCACGCCGGCCGTTGGCCGGCTCGCAGTGACGACGGTGGGGACCGTAGCGATCTCGTGCCTCGCCAGTGCCTTCGCATGCGAATCCAGCCGTCCCCGAACCCTGCGACCCCTCCATGACTGAACCAGGCCATCGCAATCCATGAAGGTCCTTGTCACCGGCGGCGCGGGTTACATCGGCAGCCACGCCTGCAAGGCGCTGGCGGAGGCCGGGCACGAGCCGATCACCTACGACAACCTGTCGACCGGCCACGACTGGGCGGTGCGCTGGGGACCGCTCGAGGTCGGAGACATCCTCGATCCCGCGCGCCTGGCAGAGGCCTTCGCGCGCCACCGGCCCGAGGCCGTCATGCACTTCGCCGCGCTGGCCTATGTCGGCGTGTCGGTGCGCGATCCGTCGAGCTACCACCGCACCAACGTCGTCGGCACGCTGAACCTGCTCGACGCCGCCCGGGCGGCCGGCGTTCCGCGCATCGTGTTCTCGAGCAGTTGCGCGACCTATGGCATCCCCGAGCGCGTGCCGATCGCGATCGGTACCGCACAGCACCCGGTCAACCCCTACGGCTGGACCAAGCTTGCCGGCGAGCGGATGCTGGCCGATCACTGTGCCGCCTACGGGCTCGGCGCGGTCGCGCTGCGCTATTTCAATGCGGCCGGTGCCGATCCCGCGGCATCGATCGGCGAGGACCACGAGCCCGAGACGCACCTGATCCCGCTGGCGCTGGACGTCGCCGCGGGTCGGCGGCCCCGACTCGACGTCTACGGCGACGACTACCCGACGCCCGATGGCACCTGCATCCGCGACTACGTGCACGTCTGCGACCTTGCCGACGCCCACGTGCGTGCGCTCGATGCCTGCGAGCCGGGCGCCATGCGCGCCGCGAACCTCGGCGTCGGCCGTGGCTACAGCGTGCGCGAGGTGGTCGATGCGGTGCGCCGCGTGACCGGCCGCGAAGTGCCGGCGCGGATCGCGCCTCGTCGTCCCGGCGATCCGCCGGCGCTGGTCGCCGATGCCTCGCCGGCTTCGACCCTTCCCGACTGGTCGGCACGCTGGACCGAGCTCGACGCGATCATCGACACGGCGTGGCGATGGCATCGCCGGCACTTCGGCGGTGGCGCGTGATGGATCGAGCGGCAGACCCGGTGGCGGCCGCTTCGGGGACCTTCCTCGACGAGGTCACGCCGCTCCTGATCACCTTCGACGAGATGGCGAACCTCGAGCGCACGCTGGCCGCCCTCGACTGGGCGCGGCAGATCGTCGCGGTGGACAGCGGCAGCAGCGACGGCACGCTGGAACGCCTGCGCGCCGACCCGCGGATCACGGTGCTGGTGCGTCCCTTCGACGACTTCGCCCGCCAGTGCCAGGCCGGCCTCGACCTGGTCGAGACCGACTGGGTGCTGTCGATGGACGCGGACTACGAGCCGACGCCGGAACTGGTGCTCGAGATCGCGACGCTGTCGCCGCCGCAGGACCTCGACGGCTATGCGATCGCCTTCGACTACTGCGTCCACGGCCATGCCCTGCGCGGCTCGCTGTACCCACCGCGCGTCGCGCTGCACCGCGCGCGCGGCGCCCGCTACCGGATGGACGGTCATGGGCATCGCGTCGAACTGCGCGGCCGCGCCGGTCGGCTGGCGGGACGCATCCGCCACGACGACCGCAAGCCGTTGGCGCGCTGGCTCGCGGCCCAGGCGCGCTATGCCGAGGCCGAGGCCCGTCATCTGCACAGCGCAAGCTGGCGGCAACTCGGATGGGCCGATCGCGTGCGCCGACTCATCGTGGTCGCGCCGTGGCTGGTCCCGCTGCATTGCCTCGTCATCAAGCGCGGCCTGCTCGATGGACTCCCGGGTTGGCACTACGCCCTGCAACGCGGGATCGCCGAGGCGGTCCTCTCCCTGAAACTGGTCGAGGCGACGCTCCCGCGCCCCGACTCGCCGCACAAGGAAACCTGAAACCGTGACCTGGATCCTCGGACTCAACGCCTTCCACGGAGACTCCTCGGCCTGCCTCGTCCACGACGGCCGCCTCGTCGCCGCCGCCGAGGAAGAGCGCTTCCGCCGCATCAAGCACTGGGCCGGCTTTCCGAGCGAGGCCATCGCCTGGTGCCTGCGCGATGCCGGCATCACCTTGGCCGATGTCGACCACGTCGCGCTGAACCAGGACAGCACCGCCAACCTCGGCCGCAAGCTCGCGTATGCGCTGACCAAACGGCCGGACCTGGGCTTCGTGATGGACCGCATCCGCAACAAGCGCGAGCGGGCCGGCGTCGCCGAGCACCTCGCGCGCGCCTTCCCGGGCGAGTCCTTCCGCGGCAAGGTGCACGGCATCGAGCACCATCTCTGCCACCTGTCGAGTGCCTTCCACGTCTCGCCCTTCGACGAGGCCGTGGTGGTCTCGGTCGACGGCTTCGGCGACTTCGCCAGCGCCGCGTGGGGCGTGGGCCGTGGCACCACGATCGAGGTCGAGGACAAGGTCTACTTCCCGCACTCGCTCGGCATCTTCTACCAGGCGATGACCCAGTACCTCGGCTTCCCGCACTACGGCGACGAGTACAAGGTCATGGGCCTTGCACCCTACGGCCAGCCGACGCGGATGGACGAGATGCGCCGCATCGTGCTGCTGCAGCCCGATGGCTCGTTCAAGCTGGACTTGAAGTACTTCCGCCACGCGACCGAGAAGGTCGAGTACGAGTGGGAGGGCGGCTCGCCGACCGTCGGCACGCTGTACTCGAGCGCGCTCGGCGAACTGCTGGGTCCGCCGCGGGCGAAGGACGAGCCGCTGACCCAGGCGCACAAGGACCTCGCCCGTTCGGTGCAGGCCATGTACGAGGAGGCCTTCTTCCACCTGCTCGGTGCGCTGCACGCGCGGCACAAGCTCGATGCGATCTGCATCGCCGGCGGCTGCGGCATGAACTCGGTCGCCAACGGCAAGGTCACGCTGCGTTCGCCGTTCAAGGAGGTCTACGTGCAGAGCGCGGCGGGCGACGCCGGTGGCGCGATCGGCGCGGCCTACGCCGTGTGGCACGAGCAGGGCGGTGCGCGTGGCCCGGTGATGGACCACGCCTACCTCGGGCCCGGAGCGGACGAAGCCGGAATCGCGACGCTGCTGGCGGCGAGGGCAGGGGAGATCGAGGCTGCCGGCTGCAGGGTCGAGCGGATCGACGACGAGGCCGAGCTGTGTCGCCGCACCGCGGCGGCGATCGCCGACGGCCAGGTCGTCGGTTGGTTCCAGGGCCGGATGGAGTGGGGCCCGCGTGCGCTCGGCAATCGCTCGATCGTCTGCGACCCGCGCCGCGCCGACATGAAGGACATCCTCAACCTCAAGATCAAGCGCCGCGAGTCCTTCCGGCCCTTCGCGCCCTCGGTGCTGCGCGAGGCCGTGCCGGACTGGTTCGGGCTCGACGGCGACGTGCCCTTCATGATGCAGGTCTACCCGATCCGCGAGGAACGCCGCGCCGCGATCCCGGCCGTGACCCACGTCGACGGCTCCGGCCGCCTGCAGACCGTCTACCGCCACACCAATCCGCGCTACTACCGGCTGATCGAGGCCTTCCGCGATCTCACCGGGGTGCCGATGGTGCTGAACACCTCGTTCAACGAGAACGAGCCGGTGGTCTGCAAGCCCGAGGAGGCGCTGGACTGCTTCCTGCGGACGCGGATGGACATGCTGGTGTTGGGTGAGTGGCTGGTCAGTCGCGTGGTGACAGATGCATCCTGACCCGGACATCGCCTCCGGGGCCGAGTATTGCTATGCGCCAGGCACAGGCTGGGATCACGGTGAGATTGGTCGTCTCGTCGAGCGTCTGGTCGATCGACACTCACCACGTC
The DNA here is from genome assembly GCA_002995625.1 of Lysobacteraceae bacterium. Taxonomy (GTDB): domain Bacteria; phylum Pseudomonadota; class Gammaproteobacteria; order Xanthomonadales; family Ahniellaceae; genus UDEA-SF1. Next base: position 46,101 of record PVBP01000004.1, read on the forward strand.
GCCTGTTCGAACTAGGCTGCGGCAACGGCTCGCTTGCGACCCGCCTCGCCGCGCCAGGGCGTGAGATCGTCGCGGTCGATGCGAGCCAGAGCGGGATCGAGCAGGCGCGGCTTGCGAGTGCTTCGGTCCGGTTCGAGGTCGCGACGGCCGGTGACGATCTCGCAGGCCGCTTCGGGCAGTTCGACGTGGTGCTGTCGGTCGAGGTCATCGAGCACCTCTATTCGCCCAGGACCTGCATCGACCGGATCCGGGACCTCCTCGTTCCAGGCGGCACACTGATCCTGACGACGCCCTACCACGGCTATCTCAAGAACCTCGCGATCGCCGCGCTCGGAAAGTTCGACGCACACGTAAATCCGTTGTGGGAAGGCGGCCACATCAAGTTCTTCTCCGCAGCCACCCTCACGCGGCTCCTCGAGGCCGGTGGCCTGCATGTCGAGTCCGTGCAGCGGATCGGACGCATTCCGCCGCTGGCGAAGTCCATGGTGGTAGTCGCCCGACGAACCGCGACCAACCGCTGAGTGAAGAAGTCGCCAGGGGCGTCGAAAGGCAACGTCGCCTGCCGACTCAGCAACAGGCGTCGGCCCGAGACTGCGGGCTCGCAATCAATCAACATCCGGGAATGATCCATGAAAAAGCTCTTGGTGACTGGCAGTTCGGGACTGATTGGCTCCGAAGTGGTGGCCTGGTTCTCGACAAACGGTTGGGAAGTCCATGGCATCGACAACAACATGCGCGCGGACTTCTTCGGTCCGGCGGGTGACACTCGCTGGAACCAGAGGCGCCTCGCGGAGCGATTCCCGCAGTTTCGGCACCACGAGGTGGACATCCGGGATCGCGCCAAGGTCGACGAGGCGGTGGCCTCGATCGGGCCGACCGCGATCGTGCATGCCGCAGCCCAGCCGAGCCATGACCTCGCGGCGAGTCGACCCTTCGACGACTTCGACGTCAACGCCGGGGGCACGCTGAATCTGCTCGAGGCCGTGCGTCGACACAATCCCGAGTGCGTCTTCGTGCACCTCAGCACCAACAAGGTCTACGGCGACCGTCCGAACATGCTGCCACTGGTCGAACATCCGACGCGCTGGGACTACGCCGATCCGTCCGATTACGCCGGCATCCGCGAGGACTTCCCGATCGACCAGTCGAAGCACTCGATCTTCGGCGCCTCCAAGCTGGCCGGCGACGTCCTGGTGCAGGAGTACGGCCGCTACTTCGGAATCCCAACGGCCTGCCTTCGAGGTGGCTGCCTGACCGGCCCGAATCACAGCGGCGTCGAACTGCACGGCTTCCTCAGTTATCTCGTCCGCTGCAATCTCGAGGGCAGGATCTACCGGATCTACGGCTACAAGGGAAAGCAGGTGCGCGACAATATTCATTCGCTCGATGTGGCTCGCTTCATCGAGGCCTTCATCGCGGCTCCGCGCGTCGCCGAGGTCTATAACCTCGGCGGTGGTCGGGCGAACAGCACCTCGATCCTCGAGGCCTTCGAGTCGGTGCGGGCGATCACCGGCCGGCCGATGATCCACGAGTACGTTGACGAGGCCCGCAGCGGTGACCACATCTGCTGGATCAGCGACCTCTCGAAGTGCCGTTCGCACTATCCAGCTTGGGACATCACTGTCACGCTTTCGCGCGTATTCGAGGAGGTCGTCGGGTCCTGGGCCGAAAGGCTGGCGGCTGCATGAATGCATTCAACCGAAGAGAACACGGAGGTCACGTGCCTAGATCGAAGGTGGTCATCATCGTCCCAGCCTACCAATGCGAGGCCTATGTCGCTGAAACTCTGGAAAGCCTGATGGCGCAGGGTGACGCGTTGAAAGAAGTCGACCGGGTCATTCTGGCAGATGATGCGTCGACCGATCGAACGATCGAAGTCGCCAGGACAGTCTGGCGAGGGCCCGTGCCGCTTGAGATAAGGCCCTCCGCTCGGAATCAAGGGGAATACTTGAACATGAATGATTGCATCGCCTCGCTCGAGGATGATGTTGAGTGGTATCTGGTGATGCACGCCGATAATCTCGCGAAAGCGGGCTGGTTGCGGACGCTGCTCGATCGCCTTCGGGTCGCCGGTGCGTCGGTCGGTAGCATTTCCACCAGTTGGGATGACTTCGATGAATCGGGCGTGAGACGAACTGGAGAAAATGAGCCGTCGGCTACTCCGCGATTGATCGCCGGAGGTCGTGAGTCGGTTGCGGGGACTTTGAAGCAAGGTTGCTGGTGGCATATCTCGTCCTGTGCGACAAGGGTTCGAACCTATCGGGAAGTGGGTGGATTGCCGCAAGGATTCAGGTTGAAGGGGGACTGGGATTTCTTGCTGCGGGTGCTCGGTGCGGGATGGGATGTGGAGTACATCCCGAAATCCCTGATGCTCTATCGAATGAATCCGGCCGGAAGTTCGAGTGTCACGTTTCGCCGACATCGTGACGTCGTCGAGACGCTGGATGTCTTCAGGATGCATAGGGGTGCGCTCAGTCCGAGAGAAGTATTGGCCTATCACATTCGCCAGCTGGGGGTTCTCGGTCGGCGCATCGGGGTTTCGCTATTGCGCGGCCAGTTTGCTCGCGCTTTCGCCGGGTTCGAGGTTGGCATGTTTGTCATTCGCTCGTGGTGGCGGTGCAGGTTCGAGAATCAAGGCGCCTCTGATGCGGTCGGGGCGAGAACCCGAAGCTAGATCGCGGTCGACGTCGGATCCGATTCCACGGGTATGTTTCTGGTCTGAGTTTGGGTTGGTCGGTGCCGCGAGGCATTTCAGTTCTCGTTCCCTCGTTCGATTCGGCATTGACGATCGAGGCCACGCTGCGGGCGATCCTGGCACAGGGAGACGAATTGAGCCGAAATGTGGACTTCGTGATGCTGTCCGATGACGGCTCCACGGACGACACGGTGGGAATCGCTGAGCGCTTATGGGGCGAGGGTCCTGTGCCGCTCGTGGTTCGCCGGGCCGAGCGAAATGCCGGTGAGTATCGCAACGTGAACGGCGCCATTGCCGCCATGCCGGGTCACATCCGGTGGGTGCTGATCATGCACGCGGACAACGAGCCATTGCCGGGCTGGGTCGATCTGCTTGCTCGGGAGTGCCGGCGCGCGGACGACAGGGTCGCGTCCATTTGCGGCAGCTGGCATGTCGTCGTGGAGGGCCGGGTCAAGCACCTCGGCGATAGCCGGGGGCCTGACTACGTGGAGCGCATCGAGGCCGGTAACGACAACATTCGCAGCACGCTGCTGAGGGGATGCTGGTGGCACAATTCGACCGCCGCGGTCCGTATCGAAGCCTGGCGCGCCGTTGGCGGACATCCGCAGCAGACCCCGGTGGAGGGCGTGGCCCAGATCCTTGGTCTGCGCCAGCCGCGTGAGCCATCGCCGCCGATGCTGCGGATCAAGGGTGACTGGGACACTTTGCTCCGATTCCTCGAGTCGGGCTGGGATGTGCTTTACATCGGCCATCCGCTGATTCGATATCACGATGTGCCAACGGGCGTCTCTGCAGGTTCGATCGCACGGCACGGCGATCTGATCGAGACCTTGCAGGTAGCGAGGCGTCATGACCGGGCCCTGCGTGCGGGCGACGTCTGGCGGCTTCACGCCCAGGTGGCGTACACGCTGTTGCGCCGCTTTGGCGGGGCGCTCGGGCGTGGGCAGTTGGGGCGAGCCGGTCATGCAATGACTGCCGCTCCGCTTGTACTGGCCAGCCTGCTGGCAATGTCTTCCCGTCGTTTTGCCGGGCGTAATCGCGCGCTGGCGAGCATCCCGTTCATGGCCGAGCGTTCGCCGCTCTAGTCGGGGACGATGAAGCGGATCCTGATCACCGGAGGCGCCGGCTTCGTCGGGTCGAACCTCGCGCTGCACCTGCGGGCCGCGCTCGACCCGGCGATCGACATCATCGCGCTGGACAATCTGCATCGGCGGGGTTCCGAGCTCAACGTGGCGCGGCTCGAGGACGCCGGCGTCCGCTTCCTTCGCGGCGACGTCCGCGATCCCGCCTCGTTTCCGTCCGGCCGCTTCGACCTCCTGGTCGAATGCTCCGCCGAGCCTTCCGTGATGGCCGGCAGCGATGGCGCCGTCGACTACCTCTTCGACACGAACCTCGTCGGCCTGTACCACTGCCTGGAGCGTTGCCGCCGCGATGGAGCCGGGCTGGTCTTCCTGTCGACCAGTCGCGTCTATCCGATCGGGGCGCTCGAGGCGCATCCGTGGCGGGAGACGGAGACCCGCTTCGAGTGGCTCGAGACCGGCGCCGCGATCGGCCCTTCCGGCGTGCGCGAGGCGCTGGCGATGGATGGCGCGCGGTCGCTCTACGGCACGACCAAGCTGGCCGGCGAGATGCTGGTCGAGGAGTACCGTGCCGCGTTCGGCCTGCGGGCGGTCGTCGATCGATGCGGGGTCATCGCCGGTCCGTGGCAGTTCGGCAAGGTGGACCAGGGGGTGGTGTCGCTTTGGGCGATGGCCCACGTCTTCGGGCGGACCCTTCACTACGTCGGTTACGGCGGGGAAGGCAAGCAGGTCCGCGACGTGCTGCACGTCGACGATCTCGCGTTGCTGGTCGCGGACCAGTTGGCAAACCTCGAAGCGTGGGATGGCTTCGTCGGCAACGTCAGTGGTGGCGCGAGCAATGCGGCGTCGTTGTGCGAGCTGACCGCACTGTGCCGGGAGCACGCCGGCCGGGCGATCGAGATCGGGCGCATCGCCGAGACCCGGCCCAACGATCTGCGGATCTACGTCGGCGACTGCGCGCGCCTCATTTCGCGAACGGAGTGGCGACCGCGGCGCGGCGTCGCCGCGATCGTCGCCGACACCGTGCGCTGGGTCTGCGACCACCGGCGGCAGCTTGAAGCGCTTGGCGCCTGACGGGTTCGCGTGGGGATCCTGATCGTCCACGCCTTCGGGCCGGAGGGATATCCTCCCGTGGTCAACGCCGCGCGGGCCTTTGCCGCCGCGGGCCTCGACGTGCACGTGGTGGGGGCCACGCTGCCCGAGTTCGCGGCGATGCCGTGGCCTTCGATGGCAGGCGTGGTCCGGCATCCCGCTCCGGAATGGCGCGCGGGCCGGGCCGCATCGACCGCAGCCCTGGTCTCACAGGCCGTCGGGCTCGCGCGACGTGTCCGGCCGAGGTGGGTCTGGTGCTCGGACCCGTGGAGCCTGCCGGCAGCCTTGCCGGCGGCGTGGACCTGCGGCGCCCGGCTGGCTTACCAGGAACATGACTCGCCGCCGCCTGATCCAAGTGGCGAGCGGTGGTCGCGGCGCGCGGTGCGGCCCCTGCGGCGCCACGCGCTGCGGCGTGCCGAGCTGGTGGTGTTTCCGAATGCGCAGCGTCTTGAGATCGCACGCCGGACCGCGGGCCGCGGACGCGGGCGCGATCTCGTCGTGTGGAACGTCCCAGCCCTGGCCGAGCTGCCCGTGCGGAAACCCACGGGGGCCGGTGAGCCGCTGCGCGCTCACTTCCACGGCTCGATCAGCCCCTTCGCGTTGCCGCTTGCGTTGATCGACGCCGTGGCCGAGGTCCCGGGCGTGCAGTTGCGGATCGTCGGCTACTCGGTCGCGCACGATGCGCACCTCGCCAGCCTGCGGCGTCGGGCCTCGGAACTGGACGTGGACTCGCGGGTCGAGTTCCTCGGGCCGCGTTCCAGGGCGGACGCGCTCGATGCTGCGGCCGAGGCTGATGTCGGGATCGCCTTCTTCAGGCCCCATCCGAACAACATCAACCACAGCCATGCGCTCGGGGCGTCCAACAAGGTCTTCGATTACCTTGCCGCAGGCCTCGCGGTGCTGGTCCCGGAGGCCGCCGAATGGCAGGGATCGATCGTCCCCGCGTTTGGCCGCGCGTGTGATCCGGAGTCGGCGGCGTCCATCGCCGCGGTGCTCCGGGCTTTCGCGGCGCGGACGCCCAATGCTCGGCCGCTCGGCCTGGCGGGTCGCGCGCAGGTGACGGCCGAATGGCACCATGAGCGTGCCGTCGCACCGGTAATCGAGGCGCTGACCCCATGACAGCTCTGGCCCGCCCCGGCGCTGCAAACCCCGGACCGAAGGTCTCGGCCTACGTCGCCGCTCGCGACTACGGGCGTTGGCTGCCCGAGTGCCTGGCCTCGCTGGAACGACAGTCGCTCGACGCCTGGGAGGCGATCCTGGTCGACGACGGCAGTCGCGACGACACCCCGGCGATTGTCGAGGCGTTCCAGTTGCGGCATCCGGAGCGCGTGCGCGTGCTGCGCCACGAGGAGCCGCGGGGCCTCCGGGCTTGCGCCAACGCCGCGCTCGAGCTGGCGCGTGGCGAGTACGTGATGCGGCTCGACGCCGACGACTGGCTGGACGAGAACGCGCTGCTGGTGCTGGCGCATCATCTGGACCGGCATCCGGACGTCGGACTCGTGTATCCCAACTGGGTCTGGGTCGACGCCGAGGGCCGGACGCTGGGCGTCGAGCGCCGGGCGCGCCCGTGGACCGAATCGACCGTGCCGGACCTGCCGGCGCATGGGGCCTGCACGATGGTCCGGCGACGCGTGCTCAAGGCCATCGGTGGCTACGACCTCGATATCCCGGCCCAGGACGGGCACGAGCTCTGGCTGAAGACGCTGTATCGCCACGGCGTGGCGCACGTCGAGACGCCGCTGTTCTTCTACCGGCAGCACGGTGATTCGCTGTCCGGGGACGAGGCGCGCTTGCTGGCCTCGCGGCGCGAGGTCAAGCGCCGGGCGGCCCGCGCCCATCGGGGCCCGGTCGAGCCCCGGATCGCGGTGATCGTGCCGGTCAAGAACACCTACCCGGAGGTGCCGAACCTCGCGCTGGCCCCGCTCGCCGGGCGACCGTTGCTCGACTACACGCTCGACGGCGTCTCGGTCGACCCGCGGGTCGGCGCGGTGCTGGTCGCGACCGACGACCCGGCGGTCGTCGCGCATTGCACTGCGTGCGGGGTTGACGCCTACCTTCGGGATGCGGCGCTGTCCGACCCGATGGTCGGCCTGCCGGAGCTGATCGGCGATGCGCTGGCGCACCTCGGAGCGCGGACCGGTTTCGATCCCGACATCGTCGTGATCCTGTCGGCGCATACGCCCCTGCGACGCCCCGAGCACGTCGCGGAGGCGATCGACACGCTGATGCTGTATCCGGTCGATCACGTGTTGAGCACGTGGGAAGACCGCGACCTCCACTACCGGCACGGTCCCGAGGGCCTCGAGGCGGTGAACGCCGGCGAGATCCGCGCGACGCGGCCCGAACGCGAGGCGCTGTATGCCTGCAACGGCTCGATCCACGTGCTGTGGCGCGAGGCGCTCGCCCCCGAGCGCTTCCTGCGTGGCCGGATCGGGCATGTGGTGATGACGCGTGCCGAAAGCCTGATGGCGAAGAAGCCCGACGAGCGCCGACTGCTGGATCTGCTGCTCGCGGGCGAGGGGGCGCAACGGCGATGAGCATCGTCCGGCCCGATCCCTGGCAGGGCCGCCACGGTCCCCTGCTGATCGCCGAGATCGGCGGCAACCACGAGGGCAGCTTCGACGCGGCATTGCGACTGACCGATCTGGCGATCGAGTCGGGTGCGGACGTGGTCAAGTTCCAGATCTATACCGGAGACACGCTGGTCAGCCCCGTGGAGTCGCCGGACCGCCACGCGCATTTCCGGCGCTTCGAGCTGTCGCCCGATCAGCATCTGGCGCTGGCGCGCCGGGTACTGGACGCGGGCCTGCGCTACAACGCCTCGGTCTGGGACCCGGCCGCGCTCGATTGGCTCGATCCGGTGCTGGACTTCTACAAGATCGGATCCGGGGACCTGACTGCGCGGCCGGTGATCGCCGCGCATGCCCGGCGCGGCAAGCCGATCCTGCTGTCGACCGGGCTGTCGACGCTCGACGAGGTGGTCCAGGCCGTGGACTTCATTGGCTCGGTCGACGCGTCGTATCGGGCGCCGGGTCGGCTGGCCCTGCTGCAGTGCACGTCGATGTACCCGACGGACGACACCGAGGTGAACCTGCGCGCGATCGACACGCTGCGCCTTGCGACGGGGCTGCCGGTCGGCTATTCGGACCATACGCGGGACGGATTCGCGCTGCGTCTTGCGGCTGCGCGGGGCGCGCGGGTCCTCGAGTTCCACTTCACCGACGCACGCGAGGGCCGCGGCTTCCGCGACCATGCGATCTCGCTGACGCTCGACGAGGTCCGGAGCCTGCTTGACGACCTGCGCCGCATCGAGGCAATGCTCGGATCGGGCCTAAAGGCGCCGACCCCGGGAGAGATCGCCAGCGGCCATGTGACCAGTTTCCGGCGCGCAGTCTACGCCCGGCGCGCGCTCCGCGCCGGCGAGGTGTTGCGCGCCGAGGATCTCGTCGTGCTGCGCCCGAACCACGGCGTCGACGCGCGCGCGTGCGAAGCCGCCATCGGCCGCGGTGTGCGCCGCGACACACCGGCCTTCGGCGCACTGGACCTCGAGGATCCGGCATGACCACGCTGCCGCCCGTGGCGCAGACCGCACCGCAGCTCTACTGCCAGCTCGCGCCGCTGGGACTGGCCGACGCGGATCTCGCCCGCATCCGCGAGGCCTGCCTGCTCGGCGCCCGGGTGACCTCGAGCCTGCTGCGTGGTTCGGGCAAGCCTTTCGCCTGCCACCTGGTCGGGGTCGCAAGCCTCGTGGCCGAGAGCCGGCCCGATGATCCGGACGCGATCGTCGCCGCGCTGCTGCATGCGATGTACCAGGACCGGGTGCCTTTCGGTGTCGACCGGAACGAACGTCGATTCCGGCTGTTGAAGGTCGCGGGTGCGGCCGTCGAGGCGCTGGTCGCGCGATACGAGGAGGCCGGGCCGCTCGAGGCCGTGTTGCCGCCGGATTCCGTCGCGGATCCGGCGGCCTGCGCCGTGCGGGTCATGCAATTGGCCGACGAACTGGAGGACGCGATCGACGGCGGTCCGTGGTGGCACGGACGCGCGGACGAGGGTCCGGCGGTCCGCGGCGGTGCGGAGTTCCGTGTTGGCCGCTTCCTGGACTGGGGGCCCTGCTACGCGCAGGCGCCGGCCCTGGGTGCGCCGCTGCTGCTCGATCGTTGGCAGGCGATCCGTGACTGCTGGGCCGCTGGCCGCTGGCCGGTCGCGTTCCGGTCAGGCGAGCGGACAAGCTTTGGAGCGGAGCCACGGTGACGCGCCCGGCGCTACGGGGCTCTGCGCGACGGGCGAGCGTCTCCGGAGAGCGGGGCATGCCCCGCTCGGACTTGCCCCGCTCGGACTTGCCCCGCTGAGGCGCGCGCCTATCGCGTGTGCCCGGCGCGGGTGTCGCGCGCTTGCGCGATCCGATGGGTGTCGCGTCGAAGCGCCGGGCAATCTCGGCGCTACAGGGCTCCACGGGAGCCGAGGCTGGCTCTGCAGAGCGGGGCTTGCCCCGCTCGCGTGCCCCCGCGTGCGAGCGGTCCTTTCGGGCTTGCCCCGCTTCGGTACACCGATCGGCAGCCGGTCTTGAATCAAGCCATGATTGATGACGTTGATCGGATCGACGCCGCCCTCTCGCCGTCCGGCGGCTGCCCCGTCTGCGGTTCGGATGCGATCGTCGATGCGAACCGTGCGCCGCCGAACCTCTACGCCGAGAAGATCGCCGCCACGCTGGGCTGCGACGAGGCGAGCCTGATCGAGGCCGTGCCGAACGCACGCTGCGGCGGTTGTGGCGTCTGGTACAAGCCGCGCTGGTTCAAGCAGGACGTGCTCGCGGCACTCTTCGAGCGCGGTGTGCCGACCCATCCGAAGGGCTGGGACGCCGGGTCGCGGCGTTTCTCGAAGCGCAGCTTCCTTTTCGAGTGCGATGCCTATCGGCTGGCCTTGGCGGCGAACGATGCCGTCGAGATCGCCCGCCACCGCCGCGGCCTCGTGTCGATCCTCGAGTCAATCACGCGCGTCGCCGGCACCGCCCTCGCGACCGACCTCGTCGCTGCCATCCGGCAGGGCGATGGCGAGAGGCTGCTCCGCCGTGCCGCCGAACTGCCGGAGGAGTTCGGCGAGCCCGCAGCCTTCCGGCGCTTCAGCGGATTCTCGGCGGCGGCGCTCTGGAGCTGGATGGTCGAGCAGCTCGGCGCCATCGATCGCTACGCCGAAGTCGGATGCCCGCTGTGGGGCCAACTCGCGCGCGCGGGCCGGTCTGGCGTGGCCTGTACCCACCTCCTGCGGCCCGAGGCGAACTACTGGGGCCGCGGCTGCCGCGCCGGAGGTTCACACTGCCGCGAGGCGCTGCTCGAGCGCGGGCCGGTGGCGCTCCTCGACTGGTCGGACCGTGGCCGCGGCCGTTTCGATGCGATCGGGGCCTACCAGTACCTCGACCACCTCGAGGATCCGGTCGGCTTCGTGGCCGAGTGCTTCGAGGCCGCGCCTGCGCTGCTGCTGATCCTCGATGGCGTCGACGAGCCGACCGCGATCCAGCATCGCACCGGGTGGAACGACGATGCCATCGGCTGGCTGGGGCGTCGCTTCGGCAAACAGGTCCATGCCGGCTTCGACGCGATCCGGGAATCCGGCAACCGTGCCTGGCTGCTCGCCGATGCGTGAGTTCGGAGACATCGAGTCGGTCGGCCGCGAGATGCACGACTTCGCACGCGAGCTCTGGCCCCTGCCGCGAAGCATCTCCGGTGAGGGATTGCGGACGACGTTGCGCGCGATCGGCGAGCGATTGCCGAGCTTCGACCTCGTCGAGGTGGCGAGTGGCTCCCGGGCGCTCGACTGGATCGTCCCGGACGAGTGGTGGGTTCGCGAGGCGTGGATCGAGACGCCGGACGGGCGGCGGATCTGCGACTTCGCCACGTGCAACCTGCATCTGGTCGGGTACTCGACCGGCGTCGACGCGGTGCTGTCGCGCGAGCAGCTGGAGGCCCATCTGCATTCGCTGCCCGCGCAGCCGGACGCGATTCCCTACGTGACCAGCTACTACGAGCGTCGCTGGGGCTTTTGCCTGAGCCATCGCGAGCGCGAGTCGCTGCCGCCGGGCCAGTACCGCGTGCACATCGACGCCGGCCATGGCCCGGGTTCGATCAGCTACGGCGAGTGCCTGATCCCGGGCGAGTCCGAGGCCGAAGTGCTGCTGTCGACCTACTGCTGTCATCCGTCGATGGCGAACAACGAGCTTTCCGGTCCGGTGCTGCTCGCCCAGCTCGGTGCGTGGATCGCTGCGCTGCCCCGGCGGCGCCTGTCGTGGCGACTGCTGTTCGTGCCGGAGATGATCGGGTCGGCGGCCTGGCTCGAGCGCAACCGCGCGCGCGCGCAGGCGCACGTGGTCGCAGGCTTCAACCTCAGTTGCGTCGGCGACGAGCGCGCGTGGGGCTATCTGCCTTCCCGCGCCGGAAACACGTTGGCCGACCGCGTGGCGCGGCACGTGCTCGGCCATCTTGCACCCGGGTTCCGCAGCTGGCGCTGGATCGACCGCGGCAGCGACGAGAGCCATTACTGCGCGCCCGGCATCGACCTGCCGGTGGCTTCGGTCTTCCGCTCGAAGTACGGCAGCTATCCCGAGTACCACACCTCGCTCGACGACCTCGAGCACGTGGTCACGCCGCGCGGGCTTGGCGAGAGCTTCGCGGCATTCCAGCGCATCGTCGAGGCGCTCGAGGCCGATGTCGTGCCGAAGACCCTGGTGCTCGGCGAGCCGCAGCTTGGGCGGCGCGGCCTGTATCCGTCGCTGTCGATGAAGGGCAGCACGGCTGGCGTTCGCCCGATGCTGGACCTGCTGAGCGAGGCCGATGGCGCGCGCTCACTGCTCGAGATCGCGGATCGGATTGGTCGGCCGGTCTGGCAACTGGCACCCTGTCTGGATCCGTTGCGTGCCCATGGCCTGCTGTCCGTGGAGGAGTTGCACCGATGAGTCGTCGCGCCGGCATCCTGGTGTTCTCCCGGATGAGTTCTTCGCGCCTGCCAGGGAAGGCCCTGCGCGACTTCGGGAGCATGCCGCTGCTCGCGTGGGTGATCCGGCGCGCGCGCACCTTGCCGTACCCGGTGCTCCTCGCCACTTCCGCTGATGCCTCCGATGATCCGCTGGAGGCACTGGCTGGAGGGGAGGGCATCGAGGTGCATCGGGGACCGCTCGACGACGTGCTCGGGCGCGCCGCGGGCGCGGCGCGGCGCTTCGGGCTGGACGTCGTCGCCAGGCTCTGCGGCGACCGGCCGTATTTCGACACCGGCGAGATGGCCGGGGCGATCGGGATCGCGCTCGCGGACCCGACGATCGACCTCGTCAGCAACTGGATTCCCGGTCGCACGGCGCCAGGACTGACCACCGAGGTGATCGCGCGGCGGGCGCTCGAGCGGGCCGAGAGCGAGGCCTTGCGGCCGGAGGAGCGCGAGCACCTCACGGCGTGGTTCTATGCCCCGGGTCGAGATGTGAGGATCGAACGCGTGGCAAGTCCGGCGAATGATCTGTCCGGGAGGTTCGCGGTTGATACGCCCGCGGATCTGGCGGCGCTGCGGCCAGATGCGAGTTGGCCACCCGCGATCGGACTGGACCAGATGCTGGCGGCCCGATCCATGCTGGCGAGCCCACCACGGGTGCCCGGTGCCGCATGAGCACTCGCGACGCGGGCCGCGGATCCGATCGGTCACTCCTTCGCGAGGGAGCCGGCGGCACAGGGCGCTGCCTGAGGGCGGGTGGATGTCGCGTTCGCAAGGCCTGTCGTCCTGCGAACGCCATCGATCAGACCCCTTCGAGGCACTCGGGTCGGTCCACGGCAGGTCCTCACGATGAGTGAGGAATCGCGAATGAGGCGCGGGATCCTTTCGGCGCCGTGGCGTGCAGCCGACGTCTGGGAACGCGGAGACAACGTACTCCAGCACATCCGTGCGATCGAAGGCCTTGGCCACAATACGGAAGACGCGGTTCGAATCTCGTACGACCTCCAGGCCGGCACCTACGTCGCGAATGCCGCGCGTGCCGACTGCGCCCGGGCCCTCGACACGTTCGCGGGCGCCGTCGCTAGGGAACTCGATGCCTTGGGTCCATGCGGGAGCCTGCTGGATGTCGGCGTTGGCGAGGCGACCTCGCTCGTACCGCTCCTCCGGAAGTGGACGCCGGGACCTGCGCTCATCCACGGCTGCGACCTGTCCTGGTCACGTCTTTCGGTGGCCCGGAGCTATTGCGAGGAGGGCGGGGTGGCTGAAAGGGTGACTCTGGCGATGGCGCCCATGTCGGCGTTGCCCTATGCCGACGACAGCTTCGATACGGTCGTCACGATGCACGCGTTGGAGCCCAACGGTGGGCGCGAGCGTGAACTGATCGCCGAGTTGCACCGGGTCGCGAGCCGGTGGCTCGTCCTGTTCGAGCCGGACTACGAGGGAGCCACGGAGTCTGCGCGGGCGCGCATGCGTGAGCATGGGTATTGCCGTGGACTCGCCGATCATGCACGTGCCCTCGGCTTCGATGTCCGGGTGTCGCGCCCGCTCGTGCCCGCCATCAGCGAGACGAATCCGACTGCGGTCACGATCATCGCCAAGAACGCCCTTGCGCGCTCGGCGGCCCCCGTCTTCGTTTGTCCGCGCCTGGGCGCGCCGCTCGTCCGACTGCAGGATTGCTACTACTGCCCCGAGTCGTTGCTCGCCTATCCGGTGCTGGGCGGAATTGCGTGCCTCGGTGCCGACCATGGGATCCTCGCCAGCCGTCTCTCCCGGACGCTTGAGGAGGCCGCGATGGCCTCGGCGGGCGGTCGCCGGTTGTGAACGGGATGCATCCACTTGCCCCTGGCTGGCCTTGCGTGGCGCACCGGTTGAAGCGGGTCCGACCGATGGAGAGGCCATGATGCGCGCCGAGCCGCCCCGATTTCCGGCGATCGACTACCGGAGTCACCCCGCCTTCCGGGGATTGCCGCGTGGACCATGGTCCGACGAGGACGAAGCGCGCGTCTTCGCGGCCATCCGGGACGTCGATGCCGCGTTCGAGGCGCTGCGGACGGGGCCGCGGCGGACGCCACAGGCGCTCGACGAGGCCTTCGCGCGGGACATCGTCCAGCCCGCCCGCGCGCTCGGCGAGTCGATCGCGCGGGCCCTGCCGGAGCCCGGACTCGGGCAGTGGGTGATCCGCTCCATCGAGGGTGCATTCGAGCAGCTTCGCGATCAGCTCCGGGTCGCCCATCGCGCGCGTGCTGGTTCGAGTGCTTCGGGAGCAGCCGGTGCTCTGGCCGAGCTCTCCGCGACGGGTTGCACGGCTGTCGCGCTGGGGTCGGGTGCGTCGGCCCGGCTCTTCGCCCGCGCCACGCCCTATCGCGAGCGCCTGCTGGCCTTGGCACGGCAGAAGCCCGAGCATGCCCACTGGGTCCCGGTGTCTCCGCATGGCCGGCTCGGGCGGTCACTTCTGGCGGACCTGGCGCGTGCGGGCGTCGATCGCCTGATGGCCGGGTACCGGGGGGTGCCGCTGGCGTTCGACCACCTTGCGTTGCACTACTCGCACCCCGGGCAAACCTGGTTCCAGGGCTGTTATCGCGATGTCGGTGTGCCGACCAGTCCGTTGGCCAGCCTGCACTACGACAAGGACACGACCAGCATGAAGGCGATCGTGTACCTGTCGGAGGTTCGGACATCCGGGGACGGCGCCTTCCACTACCTCGTGGGCAGCCATCGCTGGCCGCGTTCCGAGTTCCAGTTCGCCGTTCGCAATCACCTCGATCTGGTGTACCAGTCGATCTTCCGCCCGGTGGGGGCAGGGGGCTACTACCGCCCGCGTTTTCAGGATGGCGAGGCGAGGGCACGCATGCTGAAGCTGCCGACCGCCTTCCATGGATGCAGCCACTTCGGCTGCGACTTCGTTGCCGACGATCGACGCGTGGCGGAGCTGGTGGCGGGCGAACGCCTGTTTCTCGGTGCCGATCAGGCCATCGTGTTCGACGGCGGGCGTGGCCTCCATCGGGGTGGCATGGTGTCGGAGCGGCCACGCTGGGCGCTCCAGCTTGGATTCCGGCCGCTCGAGTCCTTGCCGCCCGGACGCCGGATCCGTCAGGTCGCAGGACGGACCTGGCGTGCGATCCGGCAGTGGAATTCGCCCTGAGCGGGGTCTCGCGGCAGAGACTGCCGTCAGCGCTCCTGGCGGGGGCAACGCGGTGGCGGGTCCAAGCCCGCGCCACGGCGCCGACGTCGCGGTCGGAGGCGCGGTGAGCGGACAGGTCTTTCTCGAACGATTGCGCCCGCGATTGGCGCGCGTGGGGTCCGATGAGGCCGAGCGCTTCTGGCTCGCATCTCCCCGGGCGACGCCGTTCGTGCGTCCGGCCGTGCTTGCGGCACTCTGTGCCGAGGTCGAGTGGTGGCTGGCCAGCGTCGACGGCCGACCGATGTGCCTTTGGCCGGTCTGCCATCGAGCGGATGGGCGGATCGAGGCGCCCGACTTTTCCTATTACGTCGGCCCGATCTGGGCGCCCGAGGCCGATGCCGGCTCGATGCGGTCGCGCGTGCTGTTGCGCACCGCCGTGGTCGCGGCGCTGGGCACCGCGCTACGGCACGCGCATGGCGGATTCTCGATCGAACTGCCACCCGGTGACCACGACGTGCGCCCCTTCCGCTGGTGGGCGGCCGAGGCCCGGATCGAGTCGTTCCTGCGCATCTCCGCGCAGTACACGGGCGAGATCGACCTCGCGGCTGGCGGCGGGGACGATGGGCTGCTGGCGGGCTTCGCGAAGACCCGGCGGCAAGCCGTGACCCGCCGCCTCCGCCGCGGTGGGTTGGAGCCCGTCGACTGGGACCTCGCGGATGTCGAACGGCTCTACCGCGCGATGGCTGAGCGCCAGGGCCGACCTGAACTCCATGCCACCCGCGTCGACGAACTGCGCGGGCTGGCCCGCCTGGTCGAGGAAGGACACGGCTTCGTGGACGCGGTTGCGAACGAATCCGGAGGCCCGGCCTCGGCGTTGCGGCTGGTGCTGGTCGGCGGCGGGATCGCATGCGATGTGCTGTCGCTGGCCGACGACCTGGCCCGCGACGAGGACCTGGTGGCCCTGATGGCCTTCCGGGCCATCCGCCGGTCGCGGGCGTCGGGGGCGAGAGTCCACGATTTCAACGGTGCCAACAGCCTCGTGCGCGGCAGTGACGTCCACAGCTACGGCGCCAAGGCAGCGCTCTACTTCGCGATCGACTGCTGGCCGGACCGGGCATCGTGACGGGGACGCGTCCACGGGAGGAGCCGCGGCTGCGAACGATCCGCCCGCGGGTATTGATTGCGACGATTCCCGCCGGCGTCGGTGGGCCGCAGCGGCATGTCGACTCTCTGTGCTCCGCTCCCGGACTCCTGGAGCGTTTCGAATGCGAGGTCTGGGCGGTGCCCGACCGTTATCGCGGGCTTGGAGGCAAACGGGCGCTCTGGCGGGACGCGGCCCGCGTTCTGCGCGCGGTTCGTCCCGACGTCGTCTACCTGAACGTCGATCTCAGCCTCGCGTTCTGGCTGGGGCTGGTGCTGCGCGAGGCCGCAGGGCCTCCGCTGGTGGTGCACTCGCACAATTCCGCGTTCGAGTCGCCGCGCGGCGATCTTGCGCAGGCTGCGTACCGGTTCGGCATCCGCAACTGCGCCGCGCAGCGGATCGCGGTCTCGCCCGAAGCGGCGCGTGCCATGTTCGGGTCGGCGGGGGACGTGGCGATGCTCCCGAGCCTGATCGATTTCGCCGCCCTGCACGCCGCGGCCGACGCCACGGCGTTCCCCCTGCCGCGACGGCGCTTCACCTTCGTTTGCGTCGGACGCCTGGTCGCGCAGAAGAACCAGACGCTTGCGATCGAGGCGCTGGCACGACTCGTCGGAAATGGTCTTGACGCGGATCTGGTCCTGGTCGGCGATGGCGACGATCGCGGCGGGCTGGAAGCGCTCGCTTTCCGCCTCGGCGTTCATGACCGCGTCCGCATCACGGGTGAGCTGGAGAGCGCGGCTCCCGTGTACGGCCACGTGGCCGACGCCGTGGTGGTCACATCGCGTTACGAGGGCCAGTCGCGGGTCGTCGCCGAGGCGCAGAGCTTCGGCCTGCCGGTGCTCGCGTCGGCCGGGGTGCCGGATTCGGCATGGATCGTGCATGGTCCCCGCGATCGCCGCCAGTTGCCGCCCGATGCGCGCGCCTGGGCACGGGAGATGGCCGCGGTGATGGCGGATGGCCCGCAGCCGATGCGCATGGCGATGTCCGAACTCGACGTGCTCGACCATGGCCTCGTCGGTGGCTCGCGCCGGCTGGCCGGCCTGCTCGACGAAGCGATCGCCGCGCAGCCGGTCGCCGCAGGCCAAGGGCCCCGAGGGGCACCACCGCGCGGGCACGATGATCGGCAGGGAGCAGGGTGATGCGCACGGACCACGAGTCAATCCAGCCTGACTACGAGGCGCGCTGGGAGGCCATCTACCGCGGCGGCGCGCAACTGAACCTCTATCCGCACGACCAGGTCGTGTCCTGGTTCGGCGCGCGCTTTCCGGACGCCGACTCGCGTGCGGGCTTGCGCGTGCTCGATCTCGGCTGCGGTGCCGGCAACAACCTCTGGTTCCTGGCGCGGGCAGGGTTCAGTTGCTCGGGCATCGACGTCAGTCCCGCAGCCGTCGATTTCGCGCGCGAGCGCCTGCGCCGCGAGGGCCTCGAGGCGCAACTCGAGGTCGGCAGCTTTGCATCGTTGCCTTTCGGCAGTGCCGGATTCGACATCGTGCTCGACCGCGGTGGACTCGCTGCCGTTGACCTCGCGACCGCGTCGAGGGCGCTGGCGGAGGCCGGCCGGGTCCTGCGGCCCGGGGGAACGCTGCTGTTCACGCCGTTCGGCGAGGGCACCCGCATCGAGGGGGCCAAGGGGCGCCTGATCGGCCATCTCTGGAGTCGGACCGACGTCGAGCGGGCCTTGCCGCCGGATTCGTGGCGAGTCGCGCACTGGCTGCGTGTCGAGAAGCGGGACGAATTCGGCGCGGGCGATGTGCGGATCGAATGGTGGATCGAGGCCGAGCGCACCGGGGAGGCGGCGTGATCGAGCCGGCTCCGTCGTCGCTGCCCGGTCGCCGGGTGCTGCTCTTCGATTACCACGTCGAAACCGCACTGGTCGACGAACTGGCCACACGCGGGATCGAGGTCGTGGTGACGGTCGTCGGTGTCGCCGGCGGCGTGCCGTGCGTGACGCTCCGGGATCTGCTCGATGCCTCCACCGCCCTGGACCCACGGTGGCCGTGGAACTGCGAGCCGGGCCCGACCGCGGCGGAGCTCCTCGACTACGCGCGCGGTGCCTCCCGCATCGGCCGCGAACCGTTCACCCATGAAGTCAACCTCGAGTTCGGAGGTGGCATCGGGCTGGATGAACTGGCCGCGACCGCAAGGCTCCATGTCGGGCGAAGCCTCGAGCTGCTGCGACGCCATCGCGTGGAGGAGGTCTGGTTCACCAGCGTGCCGCACTTCGGGCTGGACCACGCGCTGGCGATCGCCGCGAGGCTGCTGAGGATTCCCGTGCTGGTCACTCGCCAGTTGCCGTTCCCGGCGAAGTTCGCGTGGGAGTGGCGATTCGACGGGCGGGTGCTCTGCACGCCAGCGACTGCGGAGTTTGAGCGCTGGGAACGTGGTGCGGTCCCGCTCGATCTCTTCTACATGGCACCCAGGCGCTGGGACCGGCCCCTGGAGGCGCTGGGGCGACGGGTGCGGAGCGTGCTGGGCGAACTGGCGCGACTTCGCTGGCGGGCGATCGGTGCGAGGGCATGGCGCGCCGCGGTCGATCGCCGCCGGTGGCGGCTCGCGATCCGGATCGAAGCCATGGATCCCGCGACGCGACCGCTGGCAGCGCGCCATCTCGTGGCGCTGGAGGAGGCCGGACTTGCTCGGTCGAGGCGGCGATTCGTCGACATGCAGCAGCTCGCGGCGCCGTTCGTCTACTTCCCGCTGCACTACGAGCCCGAGGCCAATGCCGAGGTGTACGGGGGCGACTACGCGTTCCAGCCGGACGCGCTGGCGGCACTGTCTGCTGCCCTTCCCGAGGGATGGTGCATCCTCGTCAAGGAAAATCCGGCGCAGGGCTTCGTGCGCCGTGGCGAGGCTTTCCATCGCCTGATCGAGGCGCTGTCGAACGTCTTTTGGGTGCCTGATGACACACCTAGCGCGTTGCTGGTCGAGCGGGCGGCGCTGGTCGCCTCGCTGTGCGGCACGGTTGGCTACGAGTCCTTGCTCGCGGGCAAGCCCTGCCTGTACTTCGGCCATCCCTGGTACGCGGGGCTGCCGGGCGCGATGCGATTCGCGCCGGGCATCGACCTGGCGGCGCTGTCGCGCACCCGGGTCGATCGAGCCGCGCTCGATCTCGCGGTGAACGCGCTGGTCAGTGCGGCTGCCGACGGCATCGCGACGCGCCGCTTCACCGCGCTGGTGCCGGACGCCGGCGAGAGCGAGGCGATGACGCGGCTCACGGCCCGCAGTCTTGCGCGCATCAGCCGGGCGGCGCGTGCCGCCTTCGGATGACGGCTGAACCATCCCCGGGAGGATCGGACTCCCGGATCCTGCTGGTCGAGCCCGAGGCGGGCGGGCATCATTTGGTGCCTTACGCCGCGGCGTTGGCGCGGGCGCTTGGTGCGGCAGGCCATGCGCCGGTGCTCCTGACCACCCGCGAGGCCGTCGTCCATCCGGCCATGGCGGAATTCGAACGCAGCGTCGGTGCGCCCGTGCCGATGCGGCTGATGCCCTCCATCCGGCCAGCCCGGAGCGGCTCCATCCCGGAGCTGATGCGTGCCCAGTTCCACTACTGGCATGCCGTGCGAAGGGGGGTCGCCTCGCTGGATGCGTCGGAGCGACCCGCCTTGTGCGTGCTGCTGGGGCTCGATTCCTGCGACCGGGCGATCGCACTTTTCGGGAGCCCGTGCGCGGGCTTGCCGTTCGTCGGCCTGACGATCCAGGCCAAGCATCACTGGCCGGCCGCGGGAATCGGTCCGGGTGGCCGACTGGCAGCGCTCAACGGCTGGACCTTTTCCCGGGTGCTGGCGCATCGCGACTGCCGTGGGATCGCGACGATCGACGAGACGCTGGTCGCCTTCGAGTCCGGGTCCGGCAGGCACCCCGGACGCGTGCGGCTCGTGCCCGATCCCGGCGAGATCGCGCGTCGCGTTGATCGCGAGGACGCGCGGCGGGCCTTGCGTCTCGATAGGTTGCGGTCCCTCGTGCTTGTCTATGGCGGGCTCGATGGCCGCAAGAACATCCCGCCGCTGCTGGCGGCGGCACGGCAGGCGACATCAGCCCCGCTCGTCGCCCTGGTCGGTCGCCTCGCGCCGGAGGTCCGGTGCCTTGCGGGCGGTGATGACTGGCGGGCGCTTTCGGGCGAGGGACGTCTACTGGTCGACGACGGTTTCGCGACGCTCGAGCGCGAGGCTTTGTGGTTCGGCGCGGCCGATCTCGCGTGGGTCGGGTACCGGTCGGATTTCCTCGGACAGAGCGCGGTGATCCCGCAGGCCGCCTCGGCTGGCGTGCCGATCGTCGGTCGCCGTGGCGGCCTGATCGGCAGGACCATCGAGGTCCACGGGCTCGGCGCCGCTGTGGATGCCGGGGACCCCCTCGCGGTGGCCGCGGCACTCGATGCCTTGGGGAATGCACGTCGCAGCGGCGAATTCGGCGACAATCTAAGGCGCTTCGCCGCGAGCCGCAGTCATGCGTCCTATGGCGAGGCCTGGTGCGGCGCGCTCACGGGCTGGCTCGCGCCAGTCGAAGGTCTGGGTCGAGGAGGCAGGGACGCATGATCGACAACCGCATGGCCGACGGTTCGACAGTTTTTGTCGCGGGGCACCGGGGGCTCGTGGGCAGTGCCATCGTGCGCGCGCTCGAACGCGCGGGCCACATGTCCATCCTCACCGCGTGCCGCGACGAGCTCGACCTCACCGACAGCGCGGCAGTGGAGGCCTTCTTCGCCGCACAACGACCGACACACGTCTTCATGGCGGCAGCCAAGGTTGGCGGCATCCACGCCAACAACAGCTACCCGGTCGACTTCCTCGAGACCAACCTTCGGATCCAGAACAACGTGATCCACTCGGCATGGCAGCACGGTGTCCGAAAGCTGGTCTTCCTGGGAAGCTGCTGCATCTACCCGAAGGTGTGCCCGCAGCCAATCAAGGAGGACTACCTCCTGACCGGACCGCTCGAGCCCACCAACGAGTGGTACGCCATCGCGAAGATCGCCGGCATCAAGCTCTGCCAGGCCTATCGCCGCCAGTACGGGTTCGACGCGATCTCGCTGATGCCAACCAACCTGTACGGCCCGCACGACAACTTCGACCTGCTGTCCTCGCACGTCCTGCCGGCGCTGATCCGCAAGTTCCACGAAGCCAGGACTGCGGGTCGCGACGAAGTGGCGGTCTGGGGCACCGGGACGCCGCGCCGTGAATTCCTGTACGTCGACGACATGGCCTCGGCCGCGGTGTTCCTGATGCAGCACTACAGCGACGAGCGGATCATCAACGTCGGCTCCGGACGCGACATCTCGATCGGCGAGCTGGCCCGGAAGATCGCCGGCATCGTCGGTTTCGAAGGCAAGATCGTCCACGACACCAGCAAGCCCGACGGGACGCTGCTGCGTTGTTCCGACGTGACCCGCCTGTTCGACATGGGGTGGCGTCCGACGGTGGCCCTCGGTGAAGGCATCCGGCTGACCTATGAGTGGTATCGCGACCACGAACACTCGATCCAGCGTCGGGGTGGCGCATGAACCCGTTGGCGCCACCGGCATCGATCGTCGCGCACGCGGTGCGCAACCCGTGCGGCGTAGCGTCCATGGAGATCTCCCGATGAGACGTGCACTGATCACCGGAGTCACCGGACAGGACGGCGCCTACCTCGCCGAGCTGCTGCTTGCGAA
Source organism: Lysobacteraceae bacterium (assembly GCA_002995625.1). Lineage (GTDB taxonomy): Bacteria > Pseudomonadota > Gammaproteobacteria > Xanthomonadales > Ahniellaceae > UDEA-SF1. Next base: position 67,845 of record PVBP01000004.1, read on the forward strand.
GGGTTACGAGGTCCACGGCATCAAGCGGCGCTCATCGCTCTTCAACACCGAGCGCGTCGACCACCTGTACCAGGACCCGCACGAGCAGAACCGGCGCTTCATCCTGCACTATGGCGACCTGACCGACTCGACCAACCTGATCCGGATCGTGCAGGAGGTCCAGCCGGAGGAGATCTACAACCTCGGCGCGCAGAGCCACGTCGCGGTGAGTTTCGAGAGCCCGGAGTACACGGCCAACTCGGACGCGATCGGCACGCTGCGGCTGCTCGAGGCCATCCGGATCCTGAAGCTCGAGTCGAAGACGCGCTTCTACCAGGCCTCGACCTCGGAGATGTTCGGCAAGGTCCAGGAGGTCCCACAGCGCGAGACCACGCCGTTCTGGCCGCGCTCGCCCTATGGCGTCGCCAAGCTCTACGGCTACTGGATCACGGTGAACTATCGTGAGGCCTACGGGATGTACGCCTGCAACGGCATCCTGTTCAACCATGAATCGCCAATCCGTGGCGAGACCTTCGTGACGCGCAAGATCACGCGCGCGCTGGCGCGGATCCACCTCGGGCTGCAGGACCGGCTGTACCTCGGCAACCTCGACGCGAAGCGCGACTGGGGCCATGCACGCGACTACGTCGAGGCACAGTGGCTGATCCTTCAGCAGGACCAGCCCGAGGACTTCGTGATCGCGACCGGCGAGCAGTACACGGTGCGGGAGTTCGTGACGCGCTCTGCGGCAGAGCTGGGCATCGCGGTCGAGTGGGCCGGCGATGGCGCCAACGAGCGCGGGGTGGTCGCGAGCGCGCCCGCCGATTCTGCGGTCGAGCCCGGCCAGGTGATCGTCGCGCTGGACCCGCGCTACCTGCGCCCGGCCGAGGTCGACACGTTGCTCGGGGATCCGACGAAGGCGCGAGAAAAACTCGGCTGGGTGCCGAAGGTTTCCTTCGCCGAACTCGTGCGCGAGATGGTCGCGGCCGACCTGGCCTTGGCCCGGCGCGATGCGCTGGTCGAGAGCGCCGGTTTCCGATCGATCGCGAACCGCGAGTGAGCGAGTCGCCTGCTGCGCGCTTGCGGCGTGTTGTCTTCGTCAACCGCTACGTCCACCCGGACCACTCGGCGACCAGCCAGATCCTCTCGGACCTCGCGATCAGCCTCGCGGCGTCCGGCTTCGACGTGTGGCTCGTGGGCAGCCGGCAGCGCTACAACGAGCCTTCGGCCAGCCTTCCGCGCGAAGATCGCGCGGGCGCCATCACGATCCGCCGCGTCGGCGGGACCCGCTTCGGGCGGGCGCGCCTGCTCGGTCGCGCGATCGACTACCTGAGCTTCTACGTCGCCGTCGGCTGGGCGCTGCTCGGCCTGCTCCGGCGCGGCGATGTCGTGGTCGCGAAGACCGATCCGCCGTTGCTCTCGGTCATCGTCGCGCTGGCCGCGCGCCTGCGCGGTGCGCGGCTGGTGAACTGGCTCCAGGACGTGTTCCCGGAGGTCGCGGTTGCGCTTGGCGAGCCGCGCATTCCCGGCCTTGCGGCGCGCGCGCTGGCCTGGCTTCGCGATCGCTCGCTGGCGGCGGCGCGCGTCAATGTGGCGATCGGGGAGCGCATGGCGGAGCGGCTGGCCGCGCGCGTGCCGTCGGCCCGCATCGCGGTGGTGCCGAACTGGGCCCACGAGGACGCGGTCCATCCGCTGCCGCTCGACAAGTGCGACCTGCGCCATCGGCTGGGTCTGGTGGACAGCTTCGTCGTCGCGTACTCGGGCAACCTTGGCCGTGCCCACGACCACGCGACGATCTTCGACGCCGCCGTGGCGCTGCGCGCGCACGAGGACATCGTGTTCCTCGTCATCGGCGACGGCAGCGGCCATCGCGCGCTGAAGGCGCGCGCGGAGGCAACGGGCCTCCACAACCTCCGCTTCCTGCCTTACCAGCCGCTCGACCGGCTGGCCGATTCGATGGCCGCGGCGAACGCGCACCTGGTCAGCCTGAAGCCCGAGCTCGAGGGGCTGATCGTGCCGAGCAAGTTTTTCGGCATCCTCGCGGCGGCGCGGCCGGTCGTGTTCTTCGGCGACCCGGATGGCGAGCTGGCGCGCGTGATCCGCGCGTCGGACTGCGGCTGCGTCGTCCGCCAGGGCGACGGCGCCGCCCTGGCCTCGGCGCTTCAGATGCTGGCGGCGGACCATGCGCGCTGCCTCGCGATGGGGGCCCGCGGTCGTGCGCTGCTCGAGACGCGATACGCGCGCGCCGAGGCACACGCGGCATGGACGCGCCTGCTCGTGGAGGTCGCGGCCGCATGAGTGGTCCTGCGACTCGACGTGCGGCGGCCGGGCAGGGCGGCGGCCTTAGGTGAGTGCCGAGTCGGACGACGACACGATCGACCGTGCGCTGGCGCAACTTCTTGCGTCCGGCGGCGACGGATCCATCGCACTGCCCATGGCGACGCCGGAGCGGGTGCTCGCCCGCGCCCGCTACCACGGCGTCCTGCCGTTGATCGCGGCGTGCGTCGACGAGGGCCGCGCGCAGAGCCCGGCGTGGCTGCTCGGCGCGGCCCGTTCGGCCGCGCGGGCCGAGGTCGCGATGGACCTGGCACGGCGGCCGATGGTCGTGGCCGCCATCGAAGCCCTGGACCTCGCCGGCACAGCGCCGCTCGTGCTGAAGGGCGAGGCACTGGCATACAGCCACTACGCGGCGCCCTGGCAGCGGCCGCGAGCGGACACCGACCTGCTGGTCGCGCCCGACGCGGGGCCGGCGGCCGAGGCCGCGCTCGCTGCGCTCGGCTACCGGCGCGAACTGCGGCTCCCGGGCGAGTGGGTGTCGGCGCAGTCGAGCCTCGTACGGAGAGGAGCAGGCGGCCTCGAGCACGCGATCGACCTGCACTGGCGCATCAACAACTCCGTCGTGCTGGCGGGGATCGTGACGCACGCCGAGATCGCGGCGTCGGCGGTCGCGGTGCCGATACTTGGTCCCGCCGCGCGAGCGCCCGGCGCGGTCCATGCGTTGCTGATCGCGTGCCTGCATCGCGTCGGCAGCGAGCATGCCCCGTACACCGTCGATGGAGTCGCGCGCGTCGGTGGGGACCGGCTGATCTGGCTGGCCGACATCGACCGGCTGGTGCGTGGGCTCGATGCCGAAGAGCGGGCGGCCTTCGCGCGGCTCGCGCATGCGCGCGGGGCAGGGCGCCTGTGCGCCGCCGGCATCACGGCGGCCGCGACCGCCTTCGCCACGCCAGGCGCGCCGGATCTCGTTCGCGCTCTCTCCGACGCGCCGTTCGGATCGACGGTCGACCGGTATCTCCTCGCCGGTCCACGCGGCCGCGACTGGCTCGACTTCCGCGCGCTGCCGGACGCGCGCGCGCGCCTCGCCTTCCTGCGCGAGACGCTCTGGCCCGATGCGGCCTACCTCCGCGCCCGTGAGCCCGACGCGGCATATGCCTCGGTCCTCCGACTGCGCCTCGCCCGCATCGCCCGCGGCCTCGCGCGGCGGCTGCGCTGAGTCGGAAGTCCCCGCGATTCGTCGTCACTGCGAGCCGGCCAAGGGCCGGTGTACCAGTCTCGGGCCGCGACGGCATCTGGTTCTCGCCACTGCGAGCCGGCCGCAGGCATCGCCGCGAGCGACGCGTGGCGGACGGCGTGGCCGTCTCGTTCTTGCGGAAAGTTCTCACGACCGGAGATCGCCACGGCCCGCTGTGCGGGTCTCGCGATGACGGCGTTGAAGGGGTTCGACAGGCGGGAGATCGCCACGCGGCCCTTCGTGCCGCTCGCGATGACGAGGTTGATCGTTGTCGCGAGCGGGAGGTCGCCATGGCCCGCCGGCCGGGATCAATCGACCGCGCGCGACAGGAGGTTGACCGTCAGGCCATGCCCCGCTGCGACCAGGCGGTCGTCATTGGTCCAGAGCGCTTCGCAGCCGTGCGTCTGGGCGCAGGCGAGATGCAGCGCGTCGGGCGTGCGCAGCTTGAAACGCGCGCGGAGCTGTGCGGCCGCCAGCCAGACCGTCTCGTCGATCGCCAGCGACCGCAGGTTCGCGAGGACACCCTCGCAGATCCTATGCCGGACCAGATCGCCATCACGGATCGGTTGCACCAGGCACTCGAGCTTCACGAGGGGTGAGACCGCAAGCTCGGATTCGCAGGCATCGAGCAGTGTCTCGATACGCGCCGCGGATCGTGTCCCAGCGCGTGGTGTAACAGGCGGTCACCGCGCGATCAGGCGGTCGGGCTCGCTCCCGGGTCATCCGGCGGGTCTGGCGACGGAATCGGCAGCGGCCAATGGTCGAGACCGGGCTGGGCCAGCGGCCAGCCGGCGAGTTCGACCCAGGCGTGAGCCTCGAAGCGTGAATCGGCCTTGCGCACGCCGATGCGCAGCTCGGGGTCGAGACCGCGCCGCCGGAGCACGGCGTGCACGGCCAGCGCCTGCGGCAGGCAGGTCGCGGCCAGCGGCCCGCGGCGTCCGGCGATCTTCGCGAGTTCCGCCAGTGACTCCGCGGTCTCCATGTCCCGTCGGTTTGGCGGGCGCTTCGGGTAGCGCGCGGTCCAGCGCTCGATCGCCGCGCGCGTCCGGGTGTAGCCAAGACGCCCCAGCGCGATCCGCAGCACTGGCAGCGTCAGCAGCAAAGCGAGCAGCAGTCGCCGCTCTCGCCAGCCGAGCGTGACGAATCGGCGCCAGGCTCCGTTCACGATTCGGGCGCGGCGACCGATGGAGGGGTCTCGACGAGGCCCGCGGCGAGCAGATCCCCGGCGATCGCCATCGCATCGGCAGCGATCACCGTCCGGTTGGCATCGAACTCTTCGACGAGGCGGTCGACGATCTCGCCGAGCGTCAGTCCCTCGCCGATCAGCGCCCAGATCCGCGCACCGACGCGGTTCAGCGAAAAGTAGGTCTCGCGCTCGAGGTCGAGCAGCACGGCCTCGCCATCGAGCTGCTGGGAGACGACGCTGCGGGCATGGCGAAGCGGGGTCGTAGGGTCGAGGGCGTTCATCGGCAGCGATCGTCGGCGCAAATCGCGATGATGCCGCAAGCGGCCCGCGGGAGCGGCATCATCTCATCGCCGGAGCGCTGAGCCGTGAGCGCAGCCATTCAATGTCATCGTCCCGTGGCCGCGTGCGGCGGGCCGCGGAGATCTCCGGTCGAGGGAGGGCCTCCGCGGCTGCGAGTCTGCCGGGCCCGCCCGCAGTGCCTCATCCCTCCAGGGCAGAATCCAGCACCGCCAGCGTCTCGCGCACGGCCGACTCGATCGCTTCCGGGCGATACGGGACGGTCAGCACCCCGCACGCGATCCGGCCCTCGCCGACCGCCGCGCCGAAGCGCTGGCAGAAGCCCAGATGCGCAGCCAGGGCGGCCTTCGAGTAGACGCGCGTCGCCACCGTCGATCGCAGCGCCAAGTCCATCGCCGCGCGCGCGGACAGCGGCGTCCAGATTGCGACGTCGCCGCGCTCAAGCCGAATCAGTGCGGCGAGCGGGCGCTCCTCCGGCGCATCGATTGGATACTGCTGGTCCTCCGGCAGCTTGGGCTGCGCGAAGTGCGGCCGCGCGACGAACACACCGTCCGCGGCTCGCGTGACGGGCAGCAGATCGTCGGCGGCGCGCTCGCGCCCGAGCGCCCATGCGCGCGCCGCGAAAGTCGACTTCCCGACACCACTCGGGGCGGTGAGGGCCAGCAGCCGGCCGTCACGCGCAGCGATCGCCGACGCGTGCAGCACATGCACGCCGTGCTCCGCCAGCGCGTGGAGGCGCACTGGACCCTCAAGCGCCAATGCCGCCGCCTGCGCGTCCGGTGCCGGCTCGATGACCTCGACCTGCCCGGTGTCCCGGTGGACACGCCAGGTGCCGTGGCCCTCGATGGCGAGGATCGTCCGCGGACCATGCTCGACGATGTCGACCCGCACGGGCGCGCCTGCAAGCTCGGCGTCGGCGAGACGCCGGTCAGGCACGTCGCATCACCCGGTGGCGGCCGCCGGCCTCGATCAATCGGTCGGTCCCGACTCGCCATCCCGGCAGGGCTCTTGCTTGCATGCTGGAGTTGAGGCCTGCGGCGTCGGGGTCGCAGAGCGTAGCGGTCCGCGTGCCGGTGGGGCCGCGGAGTCCGTAACGCCTGGCAGTGCCGCAGCGGTGAAAGAGGCTCTGTCGGTCACGGCGATTCGTCCTTGCGAGTCCACGGCGCTCGGCTAGACTCCTCGCCGCAAGCGTGACGCAAGTCTCAACCAGCCTCAGGGGTCCAGCATGCCGTTCTCGAGCCGCGCCAAGCGCCATCGATCATTGATCCCGCGGCGTCGCCTCGGTGCCTGCTGCGTTGCGGCGCTGTTCTTCGCGCTGTCGCTGCCGGGAGTGCTTTCGGCGCAAGTGATCTACACCTTCGAGGATGTCCCGGCGTCTCCGATCGCGATCCCGAACGACGATTCGACCCTGACGACCAACAACGTCTGCGGCGGAACGGGCGGGATCAACGGCGTGGTGCGGACCTTCACCGTGCCGGCAACCCCCGCATTCAACGTCGGCGGCAGCGGCACCATCGCGCTCGGGCTCGACATCGAGCACTTGCGACGTCAGGACCTGCAGGTACGGCTCGAGGCGCCCAACGGGAACACTCTGCTGCTCGCGAATTCTTCGACGAGCGGCAACGAAGACCATTATCAGGTCACTTTTGCCGCAAATGCGGACGCCGGAAATGTCCTCGACGACGGGGATGTCGATCCCCTGTCCGTCGCCGGCGGCAGCGTGCGCTATCGTCGACTGGTCGACGTTGCGGGGTTGAACACTTTCTATGCCGGGCCCGCAGCCGGTACATGGACGCTTCGCATCTGCGACGCCCGAGGAGACACCGCAACGAACGCGGGTTCCTTTAGGCGGGCTCGCCTGATCCTCCGCGATACGACCGCGAGCGGCAACGTCCCGTTGGGGGCCTGCGGAACCCGTTCCACCTATGACTGGGGTGCGAATGGCAACGGTGCCTTCACGAGCGCCACGGTGCAGGGGGTGACCGTCTCACTGGGTGCCTCGACCAACTGCAATCCGCCGAATGATGCGTGGCCAACCTGCGTTACCCAGACGGCTACCCGCGGCAACCACCCGGGTTACTTCTTCCAGCGTATGGATACAAGTGGGGATACGGAGGTCAGCGCCGAGTTCGCGGTATTCAACTTTAGCGTGCCGGTTCAGGTCCTCGAGTTCAGTTCCCTTGACGTGGATCTAGATACTGCCGGCGGCAGCAACTACGAGGATTACTACAAGGTTGAAGCATTTGATGCTTCCGGTAATCTCGTGCCCTACCAGATCAGTTTCGCTGCGACCACCCAGCTGGCATTGGCGGGCGATTGGATCGAAGCCGACAGTTCCGTGGACGACAATTCCACCGCCGGCAACGCGACCTACCGGTTTTCCAGGCCGGTAGTCGCCGTGTCCGTGCAGTACGCACAGGGCAACCAGCCCAACACGGATTCCACCAACCAGTGGGTCGGAATTTCCGACTTCCAGTGG
>PVBP01000005.1 GCA_002995625.1 Lysobacteraceae bacterium
GGAGCAGCGCGTCGCGGCGACGCTCGAGGCGCTGGCGCCGGCGGATCCGCTCTACGCCGCCCTGCGCGACGAGCTCGCGCGGCTGCGCGCGGTGGTCGCGGTCGGCGGCTGGGTGCTGCCGGGCGAGGGCCCGACGCTGCGCGAGGGCGATCGCGGGCCGCGGGTCGCCGAGGTCCGCGCCCGGCTCGCCGCCGAGGGCTTCCTCACGGCCGAGTCCGAGGATCCCGAGGCCTTCGACGCGACGCTCGCCGAGGCCGTGCGCGCTTTCCAGGCCCGCGTCAACCTCGATGCCGACGGCGTCGTCGGGCGCCAGACCCTCGCCGAGCTGCGCCGGGGACCCGAGGCGCGCATCGGCCAGGTGCGGGCGAACCTCGAGCGCCTGCGCTGGCTGCCGGCCGACCTCGGCGAGCGCCACATCCTGGTCGACGTCGCCGACTTCCGGCTCGAGGCGCGCGAGGCCGGTCGCACGGTGCGCGTGCATCGCGTGATCGTCGGCCGCGAGCAGCGGCAGTCGCCGAGCTTCTCGGCGCCGATGACGCACGTGATCCTGAACCCATGGTGGGAGGTGCCGCGCCGGCTCGCGGTCCGCGACAAGCTGCCGCAGTTCCAGCGCGACCCGGGCGCCGCGGTGCGGCTCGGCTTCGAGGCCATCGACGCGGCCGGTCGACGGGTCGATGTCGCCTCCATCGACTGGAAGGCCTACTCGCCGGCCCATTTCCCGTTCCGGCTGCGCCAGCGGCCGGGACCGGACAACGCGCTCGGCGAGGTCAAGCTGATGTTCCCGAATCCCCACGACGTCTACCTGCACGACACGCCGGCGCGCGGGCTGTTCGCGCGGGCACGCCGCGACTTCTCGTCGGGCTGCATCCGGGTCGAGGACGCGCTCGGGCTGACCGAGTGGGTGCTCGAGGGCACCGGCTGGAACCGCGCGCGGATCGATGCCGTCGTCGCCACCGACACGCCGACCGAAGTGCGCCTCGCGGCGCCGCTGCCGGTGCACCTCGTCTACCGCACCGCGGCGCTCGATGCCGACGGTCGCGTGCGCCTGCTCGCCGATCCCTACGGCCGCGATCCGGTGCTGGTGGCCGCGCTCGAGCGCGCGCCGCCGCGATGAGGGTGTTCGAGCCCGGAGGCGTGGGCGGCTCCGGCCGGCGCGCGCCCGCGTGGCACGCGCTGGAGGGCCTGCTGTCGCATCCAGGCGGCGTCGCGCTGGTCGGCGCGATCCTGCTGCTGCCGCTGGCGCTCAATCCGGGCTGGTTCAGCCACGACGAGCTGCAGTGGGCAGCGTTCGCGCGCCCGCTCGACGGCGTGCCGGCCGCCGCCGGCTGGCTCGAGATCGGGCGCTTCCAGTACCGGCCGCTGACCTTCGAGCTGTGGCTCGCGCTGGCGTCGTGGCTGGCCGAGTCGCCGCGCCTGCACCACGCGGTCCACGCCGCGCTCGGGCTCGCGGTCGCGCTGGCCCTGCGCGGAACGCTGGTCGCGTGGCGGGTTCCGTCCGCGACGGCCGGGCTCGCCGCGCTGCTCTTCCTCGCGCACCCCTACGCGGTCTTCGTCCACGCCTGGGTCGCGACGCTGGCCGACCTGATCTGGGTCGGCGCCGGCATCGCGATCGCCCGGGTCATGGCGCCATCGCGATCGGGCGCGGCCCCCGGCGTGCTCCGGGTGCTCGCCGTCGCGCCCCTGGTCGCGCTCGCGCTGCTCGCGAAGGAGGCCGCGGTGGTGCTGCCGGCCCTGCTGGTGGTGCTGGCGATGCTGACCCGCGAGCGCGCGCACCTCGTGGCGGCGTTCGTCGCCGCGTTGCCGGTCGCGGCCTACCTCGCGCTGCGCCTGCCGGTGATCCTGTCGGCGCCGGCCGATCCGATCTACGGCTGGTCGCTGGCCGCGGTGCCGGGCCGCGCGCTCGGCTACGTCGCGTTCCCGTACGCGCTGGCGCTGCCCGAGATCGTGCTGCTGGCACGCCTGCCGACGATCGCGTGGCTCGCGCTCGGGGCCATCGCGGCGCTGCATCTGGCGCTGGTCGCGCGGGTGTCGCGGCGCGCCGCCTTCGGCTGGCTCGCCGGCGGGCTGGTCGCGGTCGCGCCGGTGCTGATCCTGTCGAGCGCGTCGAACCAGTACGGCTACGGCTTCGCCGCGATCGCGGCGGCGGCGACCGCGGTCGCGATCACCGGCGCGCGGGGTCGCATCCGGGGTGCGCTGCTGGCGCTCGCGGCCGCGGTGGCGCTGCACGGCGCCCTCGTCGGATGGCACGTGGTCGACGCCGGCGTGCGCGCGTCGCGCTTCGTGCCGGCGCTCGCGGAGGCGCTGCGCGACTGGCCGGGTCCGGATCCGCTGCGGCTCTCGATCGACGGCGCCGGGCGCGCGTGGCTGTGGACGCGCCTGACGCACGAGGTGCCGCACGTCGGCGGCGTGCCGGTCGGCGATCGGGTGGTGATCGTGGGCCCGGGCGATGCGGCCGACCTGCGCGTCCGGCGCGACGGTCGGCTCGAACCCTTCGGTGTCGCGGCGCCGCGCTGAGCCGCGTGGGACCGCGGCATACTCGCCAGCCATCACCGGCGAATCCGCGGAGAGGCCGATGCGCGCCATGACCCAGACCGTCGTCCTGCTGGCCGGGCTGATCGGCGCGGCCATGGCGCCCGCGGACGATGGCATCGTGCGGCGCGGCGGCGAGGCCTTCCCGATCGCCTCGAGCGTGCGCGTGCCGGCCGTCGCCGAGACGCTGTGGCTGAGCGGGCTGCTGCCGGACGTGGTCGATGCCGACGCGCCGGTGGGCTCGGCCGAGCGCTTCGGCGACACCGAGGCCCAGACCCGCAGCGTGATCGCGAAGATCCGGGCCGAGCTCGAGGCGGCCGGCTGGAGCCTCGGCGACGTGGTCAAGATGAACGTGTATCTCGTCGCCGATCCGGCCAGGGGCGGCCGCATGGACTTCGCCGGGATGATGGTGGCCTATCGCGAGGCCTTCGGCAGCGCGACGCAGCCGAAGCTGCCGGCGCGAACCACGGTCGAGGTCAGCGCGCTGCCGGTGCCCGGGGCGCTGGTCGAGATCGAGGTGGTCGCGGCGCGGGTGCCGAAGGCCGAGGCCACGCCTCCCGCCGACGATTGACCGGCGCGCCTGCTGGTCGCCAGCGCGTGGTTCCGGTGACTCAGAACGCCGGACGCAGCGTGAAGGTGACCGTGACCTCCTCGGCGATCGTCTTCGGGTCGTCCCAGTCCCCGCCGCCGACGCCGAAGTCGCGGCGGTTGACGCTCGCGCGCCCGGACAGCACGCGGCCGTCGGCGCTCGCCTCGACGCGGATCGGCACCGCGCGGGTCGTGCCGCGCAGGGTCAGCTCGCCGGGACAGTCGAGCGCGGTGTCGCCCGGCGCGCAGCCGGCGGTCGAGACCCAGCGCGCGGTCGGGTGCGCCGCCGCGTCGAACCAGTCCGGATCGCGCAGGACCTCGTCGCGGTCCGGATAGTCGGTGTCGAGGCTGGCGACGTCGATCTCGACCTCGAAGCGCATCGCGAGCGGATCGGTCGGATGCCAGAGCACGCTGCCCGAAAAGCGATGGAAGATCCCGGGCACCGGCTCGCCGCCGAAGCGGCCCTCGAAGCCGAGCGTGCTGTTGCTGGCGTCGAAGCGCACCAGGTCCTGGGCGATCGTCGGCACGGCTGCGACGGTGAGCGCGATCAGGGCGGCAACGATTCGCATCGAGGCGACTCCGGCAAGTCGGCGACACCCGAATCGTCTCACGGGCGCGTGATCGTTCCGTCCTCGCGCGGCATCCGACCGAGGCCGATCCGGGCCAGCGTCGCGTCGCGGTCGACGAAGCGATGCTTGAGTGCGGCGGCGACGTGCAGTGCAATGAGGCCGACCAGGACGATCGCGAGCGTCGCGTGCACGTCCTGCCAGAACTCGAAGGCCTCGCGATTGCGCTCGATCAGGGGCGGGACCCGGAACAGCCCGAACCAGGAGAGCGGGAAGCCGGCGGCCGAGTTCATCAGCCAGCCAGTCACCGGCATCGCCAGCAGCAGCAGGTACAGCAGTCCGTGGACCGAGTGCGCGAGGGTGCGCATCGCGCGCGAGGCGAGCAGCAGCGGCGGCGGCGGATGGGTCGCGCGCCAGGCGAGCCGGACGACCGTCAGCGCGAGCACCGTCAGTCCGAAGGCCTTGTGCCAGCCGTAGATCTCGATCTTGGTCGGCGAGGGCTTCAGGTCGGTCATCCAGAAGCCGACGCCGGCAAGCCCGATCACGAGGATCGCGGTGAGCCAGTGCAGCGCGATCGCAACCGCGCCATAGCGGGCCGGGCGGTGACCGCGCTCGTCGACCGCGCCCATCGGAAGGTGCCCTCGAGGCGCCTCAGTCGGCCTTCGCAGCCTCGACCTCGATCCGGATCGTGACCTCGTCGCCGACGTTCGGCACGTAGGCGCTCATGCCCCAGGCCGAGCGCTTCAGCGATGCGGTCGCCGAGAAGCCGACCGTGGGCTTCTTCGAGAACGGGTTGTCGGCGAGGCGGTTGAAGGTGACGTCGAGCACCACCGGGTGGGACTGGCCGAGCATCGTCAGTTCGCCCTCGACGGTGCCGCGGTTGCCGCTCCCGGTCACCTTCGTCGAGCGGAACGTGAGCTTCGGGAACTCGGCGGTGTTGAAGAACTGCGCCGCGCGCATGTGCTCGTTCCAGGTCGCGTCGCCGAAGTCGAGGCCGGCCGCGTCGATCGTCGCCTCGACGCTCGCGGTGCTCCAGTCGCCCGGGTCGAACACCAGCCTGCCCCCGGTGATCGGGAAGCGCGCCGTGCTCTGACTGAAGCCGAGGTGGCTGGCGCTGGCGTGGACCTGGCTGTGGACCGTATCGAACTCGTAGGTGGCCGGCGCGGCGGCGGTACCCGATGCCGCGAGCGCCAGCGCGAGACCGAGAAGGGCGGGTGTCGATCGCATCGTCATCATCCGTTGGGGCCGCCGGCACGGCGGCGTTCACTGCGCAGTGTCGAACGATCCGGTGCCGGATGTGTCAAGAGCGCGTGAGGCCGGCCGCGGACGTCGAGACCGGGGCGCCGGCCGCGAACGGGCCCGCCCGGGTTCTCGCGCGATCCCCAGCGGCACCGCCCCGGACTCGCCGCCGCCGGCAACCGGCGTCCGGATTGGCCTGTCCGCGGGGCAGCATCGGGGTGCCCGTATGATGCGAGGGTGGAGCGGTCTCGGGCGACTCGCACCACCTCGAGCCATCACGCCGCGCGGAGAATCCGATGCTCACGCTCTACCGGGATTCGTTCTGGATCAGCCCCTACGTCTACAGCTGCTGGGTCGCGCTCGAGGAGAAGCGGCTCGGCTACGACGTGGTCGAGATCTCGCTCGGAGCCGGCGCCCAGCGTGACCCGGCCTACGCCGATGCGACCGTCACCGGGCGCGTGCCGGCGCTGCGCCACGGCGACTTCGTGCTCGCCGAATCGAGCGCGATCGTCGAGTACCTCGACGAGGCCTTCCCGGACCGGCCGCCGATGCTGCCGCGCGACCTGCGCGCCCGGGCGCGCTGCCGCCAGCTGATGAGCTGGATCCGCTCGGACGACACGATGCCGATCCGCGCCGAGCGGTCGACGACGACGATGTTCTACGAGCGTGCCTCGACGCCGCTGTCCGAGGCCGCGCGCAAGGCGGTGGACAAGCTGTTCCGCGTCGCCGAGCGGGTCATCCCGGACGGCGCGGATTCGCTGTTCGGCGCGTTCTCGATCGCCGACGCGGACCTCGCCTTCCTGCTCCAGCGCCTGATCCTGAACGGCGATCCGGTGCCGGAGCGGCTGCGGGCGTGGGCCGACGCGCTGTGGCGGCGGCCGACGATCGCGGCCTTCGTCGAGCTGCCGCGGAAACCGTTCGAGCCCTACTGACGATCACCGGCGCGCGGCCACGGGGCCGCGATCAGCGCGCGTCGCGTTTCGCCTGCCGCCGCTTCGAGACCGCGCGCGTGCGGCCGACGTTCGCGCGCAGGGCCTTGGCGCCGGCCGAGTCCTTGCGACCCGGCAGCGCGCCGCCACCGCGCGCGGGCGAGCGCGTGGCCTTCTTCGACAAGGTCTTCTTCGGCGCACGCGTCGGCGCCGGCAGCTTCGCGGCCGGCGCCTTCGCGGCCGGCTTCCTGCCGCGGCTCGCGGCCTTCGCCTTGGGCTTGGCGGCCTTGCGGATCGCGGCCGCGCGCTTCGCCGCCTCGCGACGCGCCTCGGCGTCGGCCTGGCGCGCCAGCGCCTCGGCCCGCTTCTCGAGGCGGGCGAGCACCTCGTCGAGCGCCTTGGCCTTGTCGGCGGTGCGGGCGTTGGCGACGCCGCTGCGCCCGCCCTTGGTGCCGGTGGCCGAGCGCGAGGCCAGCCGCTGGCGCTTGAGCAGGTCGCGCTGCTTGTCGCGCAGGCGACGGGCGCGACCGATCTTCGCCTTCAGTTGCGCCGGCGTCAGCGCCGACACGGCCGATGCGAGGCTCGCGTCGAACAGTTCCAGCTCGGCGGCGGTGAGCAGGCGCTCGGCCTGGCGGCGGTTGTAGGCCATCGGGTTCCTCTCGATCGTGGCGCGGCCACGACGGCCGCAGATTCCCGACCGTAGCGGCACGCGCGCTCCCGGACAAGGCATCGGTGCCCGGATTGCCGAGATCGGAAGACGGCAATCGACTGCCGATGATGCGTCGCGCGGCCGACGACCGCCGCGCCCGCGGTCAGGGTTCGAAGCCGTCGGCGAAGATGCCGCCCGGATCCTGCGCCGCCCGGCAGGCGGTGCCGGTGGCGTCGAGCACGATGTCGTCGAGCGCGAAGCCCTGCGAACTGGTGCTCGCATCCGACGTGAATCGGAATCGGATCTGGGCGGCGTTCGCGCCGGCCAGCTGCGGCAGCGGCAGCTCGATCCGTCGCCAGGTCGCGTCGCCTTCGCAGCGATGCACCTCGGTCCACGGTGCGCTGGGCGAGGCGCGGACCTCGACGATGCCGAAGTCGAATCGGGCCTGGGTCGCGCAGCGCTGCTCGAAGCGCAGCACCACGGTCGAGTCCGCCGAGAGGTCGAGCGCGGCCGAGGTCAGGCTCGCGTTCGCGTTGGCCGGGTAGCTGGTGCCGGTGCCGGCGATCCAGCCGCCGCTGCCGCCGACGCCGGAGCCGGCCCGTCGCTGCCACGGCGACTCCGCGGTGAACGGCGTCGTCGAGGCGGGCTCGCCATCGTCCGCGAGGCGCGTGCACCAGCGATAGAGCGACACGTCGCGCGTCAGCGCGGCCCCGGGCGCGACGTCGAGCGGCGCGATCCGCGCGGGCTCGAAGCCAGGGGCTTCGACCTCGAGCACGAAGCTGCCCGGTGCGAGGCGCCGCTGGTACGCCCCGGTCGCCGGGTTCGAGCTCGCGACGAGGTCGTCGACCCGGATCGTCGCGGCCACCGGCTCGCCGGTCGCGGCCGCGGTCACGCGGCCCGAGAGCAGGGCGACGTCCGAGGCTTCGACGATCCGCAGGAAGCCGGCGGTCACCGGTCCGGTCGCGCGCGCCGTGTCGGTGTTCGCATCGCGCCCGCGCACGTAGACGAGGTGCCGTCCCGCCGGCAGCGCGGTGGTCGGAAGGCTGGCGCCGACCTGCTCGCTCGGCGAGTCGAAGGCGCCGTCGGTCGCCGCGAGCGGGATCGGATCCGCCCAGGGGTGCCACGGCGGCGTTCCGACGAAGGCCTCGGCGCCGACGATCGGATGCTGTGGCTGGATCACCGGATTCGGCGGCGCGGGATCGGTCGAGAAGCGGGTGTCGTCGACCGTGGCGACCAGCATCGCAGGCTCCCCGCGAACGACGAGGTCCGGCGTGATCGCGAGCGCGCGCGACTCGGGGCCGGCCGGCAGCAGGTATGGCGCCCGCGCGACCCGCAGCGCATAGGTCAGCGCGCGCAGGTTGTCCGGCAGCACCGTGCTCTGGAAGGTGCCGCAGCTCTCGAAGAACGCGACGCCGAGCTCGAAGGTCAGGCTCGCGACGCCGAGCTCGCCGTAGGCGAAGTCGATCGTCGTGCCGTCGGTCAGGTAGAGACCGGTGGACTGCTGCGGCCGGTAGGCGTTGAACCACGCCAGCCGGCGTCCGAGCGTCTGCAGCGGGCCGCCGTTCGGCGCCACCGTGCTGGTCGCGCCCCACGGCCACAGCACCAGCCGCGAATAGCTGTGGATGTCGATGAAGATCCCCGGGGTGTCGTCGGGTGCCGGGTCGGTCGGGTTCTCGCCGCGCGCGTCGGGGAAGATCGAGCGCACGTAGGCGGTCACCGCGTTGGTCTCGGGTTCGCTGTTCGCGGCCGGTCCGCGGAAGGTGTCGGAACACGGATCGCCGCTCGAGCCCTGGCCGCCGGTCGAGTTCCAGCCGAACGGGTAGTTGCGGTTGAGGTCGATGCCGAAGCGGGTCGCGGCGCAGAAGTTCGTGTTCGCGTTCTTGCGCTGGCCGGCGGTGGTGCTGGCCCACTGCGCCTCGGCGATCTTGCGTCCGTCCGGATTGGCCTGCAGCAGCGCATGCACCTCGTGGTGGTCGACCATCCACGTGAGGTCCGGGTCGCGGCCGTGCTCGCGGACCAGCCGCTCGACGAAGCGGGTCATGGTCTCGGCCGGCGTGTACTCGCGCGCGTGGACCGAACTCATCACGAACAGCTTCGGCTTCGGGCCCGGGATCGCCTCGTTGGTGACGCGGATCACGCGCAGCTGGTAGCCGGTGAGCCCCTGCGAGAGCCGCCACGACGGCCCGATGTCGATGACGTCGACCAGATCGGGTCGCGCCGCGGCCAGCGCGTCCATCGCCGCGTGGGTCTCCTCGACGGTGCGATAGCAGACGAGGCCACCGATCGCCTTGGCCAGTTCGCCGATCGGCTGCGGGCGGTTGACCGCGCGGGTCGCCTCGTCGACGACCTCGACCCGGAATCCGAGCCGCTCGAGTCGTCGCCGACCGAAGGCATCGGTCTCGACCATCAGCACGCGCGCGTCGGGATCGAGAACCAGGTGGCCGAACGTGGCGGCCGCTGCCTGGACCTGGTCGGGGCGGTCGTATTCGGCGCGGACGACGATGCGCTCGGGTGCTGGCGGCGCCGCGGCCACCGCGATGCTGGCGGCACCGAGCACCGCCGCGGCGATGCCGAACGCGCCGACCAAGCGTCTGATGCCCGCGGCACGGTCGGGCGCCGCCCGAGCGACGGTCGCCATCGAACGCGTCGGCGACCAGCCCGCGCGATCGGTCCGGATCGGAGTCCTGCAAGGCTGCATGTCGATTCCAAGGCGCCGAGCGCGCCGACCACCCCGGGCCCGGAGGCTAGCAGCACCGGACGCGGGTCGAGCGCGCTTCCGCTCGGGCGCGGCCAGGCCCTGCTGCCGGCAACGGCGCGAAGACCGGTGCGCGGGGCTTGGCGCGGGCCCATTTCCGTGCGACCCTCCACCGTCCTTCGTCCCTTCCCGGAAGGGCGGGGATCCAGCCCACTTCGCCTTCAGACTTAAGGGGGAATCCGATGAGAACGTTCCGCTCGCTCGCCACCGGCGTCGCGATGGCGCTTGCCAGCGCCACGGTCACCGCGCAGGTCGACTGCAACCGCACCTTCGAGCCCAGCGACCAGGCGATGCCGGCCGAGTACGCGATCTGCGCGCCGCAGTCCCTGCCGTTCGGCAACCAGCCTCTGGCCCCGACCGACACCGCCTTCGTCAACAACCTGTTCGCCGGGGGCAGCAGCCCGCCGCCGATCGGCATCCACAGCCATGTGCTGAACAACTTCCCGGCCAGCCTGACGTTCCGTGGCGCGACCAACGCAGCGCTGTTCTCGATGGACTTCAGCCCGGACGGCAGCATCCTGTGGGGCGCGATCGTCTCCAATGCGGCGACGCCGCCGGCCAACAACCGGACCATCGGCCAGATCAACCAGACCACCGGCGCCTACACCTCGAGCGCGACCCTGACCGGCTTCGCCGACCAGGCGAACGAGAACGCCTCGGACCTCGCGATCAACCCGTCGACCGGCGAGGCCTTCCTGTTCACGAACGCCGGGACGACCGCCGGCGCGATCACGGTCCGCACCTACCGCGTCAATCTCACCACCGGCGCCCTCACGCTGGTCGGCGCGGCGACCGCGCAGCCGAGCTTCCTGATCGATGCTGCGATCAACTGCCAGGGCGAGATCTTCGGTCACCAGTTCGGCGGCGGCACCATTCCGAGCAATCTGGTCCGGATCAACCCGACCAACGGCGCGATCACGGTCGTCGGCCCGACCGGATTCGTCGCGAACTTCGCGCAGGGCATGGATTTCGACGCCGACACCGGCACGCTGTACATGTACCACTTCCAGGCCACGTCGGCGGCCGACGCGATCCTTCGCTACGGCACCGTGAATCTCGCAACCGGCGCGCTCACCCCGATCTTCTCGACCGCACCCGGCTCCGGCATCGAGCTCGAAGGCGCGGTTCGCAGTTCCTGTCCGATCCCGACCACGCCCCCGGTCTTCGGCTACACGCCGGCGCCGAGTTCGACCGTCACCGCGACCGGTGGCAGCGGCCTCATCGGCTCGACCTCGAACCTGTCGATCGCGGTCTCGGTCGCGACGCCGGGCGTCGGAACCGGCGCGCCGGCGACCACGACGCTGACCTGTACCGCGCCGACCGCGCCGTTCGCGGGCTTCGGCCAGACCGTCACGGCGATCGGAGACGGGGCGATCTCGGGCGGTCCGCTCGCGGGCACCTGCACCCGCGGCGCGACCGCGGTCACGCAGACGCTGACCTGCACCGAGAACCAGGGTGGCACCAACGTGACCCGGACCTGGACGCTGAACTGCCCGGCCGGCACGCCGGTCGCGGCGCTGGTCCCGGTCAACGCGACCAGCACCTGGAGCCTGATCGCGCTGATGCTGGCGCTGCTCGGCTTCGCGGCGGTCGCGGTCCGTCGCCAGGGTTGACCGGCCGGCGGGACCCCATCCGGGTCCCGCGCGCGGCATGAGACGGGGGGCGCCTGCGGGCGCCCTTCGTCGTTGGTGCGACCATCCGCCGATGCGACAGCCGGTCGGCCCGCACGTGACCCTGTACTTCGAGGGCGATGCCCTCTATGCCGACATGCTGGCCGACATCGCGCGCGCCCGCCTCGCGATCCGGATGGAGAGCTACATCTTCGCCAGCGACGCGGTCGGCCGCCGTTTCGTCGAGGCGCTGGCCGAACGGGCGGCGGCGGGGGTCGTCGTCCGACTGCACGTCGACGCGGTCGGTTCGCTCGGGGCGATCGACGAGGATGCCGAGCGGACCCTGCGCTCGGCGGGGGTGCGCTTCCGGCGCTGGCACCGCTGGCGCTGGCGCCGCTTCTGGCGCATCCAGCGGCGCAACCACCGCAAGCTGCTGGTCGTCGACGAGCAGGTCGCGTACCTCGGCGGATTCAACATCCACGCCGAAAGCTCGCGCGAGGCGTCAGGCGACGCCGCGTGGCGCGATGCCCACGCGCGGCTCACGGGCGCGAGCGCGGCCGAGGCCGCGCGGCTGTTCGACGCCTACTCGGCGCACCGCTACTACCGCGCCGACGAACACGATGGCGTCCTGCTGATGCCCAATCGCGGAATCCGCGGGCGCTGGCTGCTGCATCGACTGCTGACGCGCCGCTTCGCGGCGGCCCGTTCGCGGATCGAGGTCACGACGCCGTATTTCGTGCCCGACTTCCACACGCGGCGGGCGCTGATCCGCGCGGCGCGGCGCGGAGTCGCGGTGTCGCTGATGCTGCCGGCCCGCTCCGACGTGCCGATCGCGGCGTGGGCGGCCCGTGCGGTCTATGCCCCGCTGCTGCGCGCCGGGATCGAGATCCTCGAGTACCAGCCGCGCATGCTGCACGCCAAGACCATCGTCATCGACGACGACTGGGCCACGCTCGGCACCGCGAACCTCGACCACCGCAGCTTCTTCATCAATGACGAGCTCAACGCGGTGTTCCGAGACCGCGACGTGGTCGCGGCGCTGGCCGACCGCTTCGCGCGCGACCGTGCCGACTGCGTCCGGATCGAGCCGGCGCGCTGGCAGCTGCGGCCGTGGTGGGCGTGGTTCGGCGAGTCGGTGGCGTGGCTCGCGCGGCGGTGGCTGTAATCCGGCGCGTCGAAGCCACGGATCAGGGGCCGTAGCAGTCGAGCCCGGTTCCGGCGGTGGCGCGGGCGAGGCGATCGCGGATCGCCTCCCAATCGGCGGTATCGGGCACGGCCTCGACCAGCAGCGCGTCCGCGCCGAGCGCATCGAGCGCGCGCAGCGCCGCGTAGAGGCCGTGCGCGTAGCCTTCGGGTTCCGCGGGCATTGCGATGCCGTGCGCGCCGGTCGGCAGCGGACCCAGCGCCAGGATGCGGGCAACGAGGCCGCGCGCCGCAAGCTGGCGCTGGCGCTCGATGATCGCCGCGCGCGGCCCCATGGCGACCGGGGTGTCCGGGGCGTAGTGGCTCTCGAGCGCGCCCGATACCCGTGGCGCGTCGGGGCCGACGCCGGCATCGATCGGGCCCGTGATCGCCTCGATCCGTTCCCGGTCGAGCATGCCGGGCCGCAGGATCCGTGGCCGTTCGCCGCTCAGGTCGACGATCGTCGACTCGATGCCGATCGCGCACTCGCCGCCGTCGAGCACGATCGGCACCCTGGCGCCGAACTCGTCGCGCACGTGGGCCGCCGTCGTCGGACTCACGTGGCCGAAGCGGTTGGCCGACGGCGCCGCGAGCCCACGCCCGAACGCCGCGAGCACGGCGCGCGCGAGCGGGTGCGCGGGCGAGCGCAGTCCGACGGTGTCCTGTCCGCCGGAGACGAGGTCCGGGACGCGGGCCGCGCGCCGCACGACCAGCGTCAGCGGGCCTGGCCAGAAGGCGGCCGCCAGCCGGCGGGCGAGTTCCGGCACGTCGCGCCCGTAGCGCTCGAGTCCCGTGGCGTCGTGGACGTGGACGATCACCGGGTGGTCGGCGGGCCGGCCCTTGAGCTCGAAGATGCGCCGCACCGCCGCGGGGCTCTCGGCGTCGGCCGCGAGGCCGTAGACGGTCTCGGTCGGCAGGCCGACCACCTCGCCGCGCGCGAGCGCCGCGACGGCGGCGGCGACGTCGGCGGTCACTTCGGCAGCCTGGAGCGCACGCATCGGGACATTGTCACCCGCGGGTCGCGAGCCACGCCAGCCACGCGGCGGCCTGCATCGCGACGACCGCGGGCACGATCCGGAGCGCGTAGGCCCTCCCGCCGGAGCGGATCGCGAGCACGCAGCGGGTCAGCCCGTTGGCGCCGAAGGCGAGCAGCAGCGCCGGCACCGCCTGCGACTCGGGCAGGCGGCCGGTGCGGTGCAGCGCGCCGAGCGAGGCAGCGGCGGCATGCGAATCGGCGAGGCCCGCGAGGGCCCCGGCGACCAGCACGCCGGCCTCGCCGAGCCACCGACCCAGCAGGCTCGCCGCGACCAGCGCCGCGCCGATGATCGCGGCGAACTCGAGCGCCTTGCCGAAGTGGAACGGCCGCCCCGGCGTGGCGGCCGCGCCACCGTCTCCGGTCGCCCAGGCGTCGCGGCCGAAGGCCAGCGTGAATCCCAGCGCGACCGCGAGCGCGGCGGCGATCGGTGCCGCGAGCCCGCGTCCGAGCGCCGGCGCCGCGGTCCACGCGACGACGAGGAACAGCGCGGTGCTGGCGAGGTTCGACGCCATCGCCGCGGCCACGCACGGCGCGAGCAGGGCCGGCTCGCTGCGCGCGCGCTGGCCCATGCCGGCGATCACCGCGGCGCTGGAAACGAGGCCGCCGGCCAGACCCGTCAGCAGCAGTCCGAGCCGGGGCCCGAGCGCCCGGATCGCGACATAGCCGGCGGCGCCGATCGCCATCACCATCACGACCAGCAGCCACAGCCGCTTCAGGTCGACGTCGATGCCCGCGATCAGTGGCGTGTCGGGCAGCACCGGCAGCACGATCAGGGCCGAGGCCAGCAGCACCAGCGCGTCGTTGAGCTCGCGCTCGGTCAGCACGCGGCGCGCGAACTCGTGCAGCCGGGTCTTGTACTGGAGGACCGCGGTCACGACGACGGCGAGCGCCGCCGCGATGAGTGGCTCCGTCATCGCCAGCACGCCGAGGAGGAACGCGAGCAGCGCGGCGACCTCGGACGTGAGGCCCGGGTGGTCCGCCGCTTCGACCCGCCAGTAGCCCGCGACCAGCAGGGCTCCGAGCGTGCCGCCGGCGATCGCGAGCGGGATCGGCCCGAGCATCGAACCGAGCGCGCCGGCCAGCGCCGCCAGCGTCAGCGTGCGCACGCCGGCCACGGTGCGCGTCGCGCTCTCGGCCTTGTGCTGCTCGCGCTCGATGCCGATCAGCAGCCCGCAGCCGAGGGCGACGAGCAGGTTCAGGGCCGGCGAAGGAATCGGATCGGGCACGCGTCGGACGTCCGGTTCGGGCCCGCATTCTTCCACGCCCGGCCGCCGATGCCGCGTCGGCCGGTCGATGGCCCGGCGTCGGTCGGCGGTCGTCGGACCCTCGTCACCTCGGGTGGCGCCGGGTCCTGACGTCGGCTCGCCGATCCCGGACAATCGCCGCTCCACCCAGCGGAGCACCCCGATGAGCTTCCTGCGCATGACCGACCTCGACCTCGCCGGCCGGCGGGTGCTGATCCGCGAGGACCTGAACGTGCCGATCGACGACGGCCGCATCACCTCGACCCAGCGCCTCGACGCGGCGCTGCCGACGCTGCGCGCTGCGCTCGCGGCCGGCGCGACCGTGCTCGTGATGTCCCACCTCGGTCGCCCCAAGGAGGGCGTCCTCGACGAGGCCAATTCGCTGGCGCCGGTCGCGGCCTGGCTGTCGCAGGCGCTCGGCCGCGACGTCCCGCTGGTCCGCGACTACCTCGACGGGATCGATGTCGCGCCCGGCGGCATCGTGCTGCTCGAGAACTGCCGGATGAACGTCGGCGAGGGCAAGGACGACCCCGCGCTCGCGGCGAAGTACGCGGCGCTGTGCGACGTGTTCGTGATGGACGCCTTCGGCACCGCGCACCGCGCCCAGGCCTCGACCCACGGCGTGATCCGGCAGGCGAAGGTCGCGTGCGCGGGACCGCTGCTGGCGGCCGAGCTCGACGCGCTCGGCCGCGCGCTGCACGCGCCGGCGCGGCCGCTGCTCGCGATCGTCGCGGGATCGAAGGTCTCGACCAAGCTCGAGCTGCTCGGCAACCTGATCGAGCGCGTCGACCGGCTGATCGTCGGCGGCGGCATCGCCAACACCTTCATCGCCGCGCGCGGCCACGCGGTCGGCCGCTCGCTGGTCGAGGCCGACCTGATCGACACCGCGCGCGACATCCTGGCGAAGGCCGCGGCGCGCGGCGCCGAGATCCCGATCCCGGAGGACGTCGTCGTCGCGACCGAGTTCGCGGCCACCGCGACGCCGGTCGTGCGCGCGGTCGGCGCGGTCGGCGCCGACGAGATGATCCTCGACATCGGCCCCGCGACCCGCGCGCGCTACGCGGCGATGATCGAGGCGGCCGGCACCGTGGTCTGGAACGGCCCGGTCGGGGTGTTCGAGTTCGACGCCTTCGGCGCCGGCACCGAGGCGATCGCGCGCGCGATCGCGGCCTCGAAGGCCTTCTCGATCGCCGGCGGCGGCGACACGCTCGCGGCGATCGACAAGTACGGCGTCGCCGACGGCATCGGCTACGTCTCGACCGGCGGCGGCGCCTTCCTCGAGTTCCTCGAGGGCAAGACGCTGCCGGCCGTGGCCGCGCTCGAGGCGCGGGCGAACCGCTGACCGGATCGACGCCAGGCGCGGTCAGTCCGCGCGGCCCGTCGCGGGCGGCGGCCTGGCCTGGTCGCGTTCGCCGGATGGCGCGCGCGGGACGACCCGGAAGATCGCGCGGTCGTGGTAGTCGGGCGCGGCCGATTCGGTCGCGTAGCCGAGCGCGTGGAGGCGCCGCTCGACCTCGGCGAAGCGTTCGCGCTTCGTGATCCAGAGCCGGTCCGGCTCGGTCTCGGCGAGCTCGCTCGCGAGGTCCATGTCGACGTCCGGGTTGATCGCCGGCTGCGGTCCGGGGTCGAGCGAGAGCTTCTCGACCTCGGCTCCGTACTCGAGGTGGAGGCCATAGCGCGCCATGTCCTCGATGAACACGACCTCGCGCATCGGTTCATAGACGTAAGCGCGAAGGTGATCGGCCCAGGCGCGGGCGTCCTTGTGGGTCGGCACCTGCGCGACGCCGGCCTTGAGCGCGAGCAGCATGGCCGCCCACGCGAGCAGCCAGCCGAAGGCCGGCACGCCGCGGCCGCGCGCGAGGCGGCCTTCGGCGACCAGGATCGCGAGCGGCGCGAACAGCGGCAGCACGTAGAGCGGCAGCCTGGAGCGCGCAAGGCAGAACACGAGGAGGGGGAGGGCGAACCACAGGATCAGGAACCACAGCGCCTCGCTGCGCTCGCCCGCGAGCCGCTCGCGCCACCGGGTCGCGATCGACCGCGCATGCGCGGCGAGCGCCCGCAGCGCATCGAGGGTCCACGGCAGCGTGCCGACCAGCAGGGTCGGGCCGTAGACGACGAGCCAGCCGTACCACTCGGGATTGCGCCCATGCTCGCCGCTGGCGACGCGCCCAACGACCTCGTGGCCGACGAAGTAATCGAGCAGGCGCGGCTCGTCGCGGACCACGACGACGTACCAAGGCAGCGCGATCGCGACGAAGGCGAAGAGTCCGAGCGGCGCGAGGACCGAGACCGGCCGCCGTGGGGGCGTGGTCCAGTGGAACGCGAGGATCGCGGCCAGCGGCAGCAGCGCCGGCGGGCCCTTGGTCAGGAAGCCGAGGCCGAACCCGGTCCACATCAGCACGATCCAGACAAGCGGTCGCCCCCGCGGCGCGAAGCGGGCGCGAACCCAGCCGTAGGCCGCGAGGGTCACCGCGGCCGCGAGCAGGAAGTCGGTGGTGATCACCTGCGAGGCCGCGAATGGCAGGAAGCTGGTCGCGTAGACGACGCTCGCGAGGGCTTCTCGCCCGGGCAGCAGCTGGCGCGCGATCGCGAACACGAGCGCGATCGAGGCGAGGAATGCGAGCGCGGCCGGCAGCCGTGCCGCCCAGGGGCTGGTCCCGAAGGTCGCGACGCTGGCGGCGATCGCCCAGTAGGTCAGCGGCGGCTTGGTCCAGTGCCCGGTCTCGTGGTGCCGGTGCGGATGGATGTAGTCCCCGGTCGCGAGCATCTCGATCGCGACGTTCGTGTAGCGCCCCTCGTCCGGGTCCCAGATGCCGCGCCAGCCGAGGCCGACGAGCGCGACGAGCGCGCCCAGCAGCAGCGCCGGGAGGAGCGCGCGGCCGCGGTCGTTCGATGAGGTTTCGGGATCCGGCACGACGGCACCCTGCGACGGCAGCGGAGGGGAACGGCCGCGATTGTCGGCGAAGCGCGCGGGGCGCGCTGGCCGCGAGCGCGTGTCGACCGCGCGATGGCATCATCGGCCGATGAGCCGCCGCCCGCCCGCCCGCCGCACCCGGATCATCGCCACCCTCGGCCCCGCGACCGATCCGCCCGAGGTGCTCGAGGGCGTGCTCGCGGCCGGCGTCGACGTGGTCCGGCTCAACTTCTCGCACGGCGAGCGCGGGCAGCACGCCGCGCGTGCGGCGCGCGTGCGCTCGATCGCGCATCGGCTCGGACGCGAGGTCGGCGTGCTCGCGGACCTCTCCGGCCCGAAGATCCGGGTCGAGCGCTTCGCCGAGGGCGCGGTGGTGCTGCGCGCGGGCGATCCCTTCACGCTCGACTGCCGCGCCGATGCGCCGCCGGGCGATGCCACGCGCGTCGGCGTCAGCTACCTCGGACTGCCCGGCGACGTCGCGCCGGGCGACGTGCTGCTGCTCGACGACGGCCTGATCGCGCTCGAGGTCGAGGCGGTGGTCGGACCCGAGATCCGCACGCGCGTCCGCAGCGGGGGCCGGCTCTCGGACCGCAAGGGCCTGAACCGGCTCGGCGGCGGTCTCTCGCTCGGGGCGCTGACCGACAAGGACCGTGCCGACATCCGCGTCGCCGCCGAGATCGGCGCCGACTTCATCGCGGTCTCGTTCTGCCGCTCGGCCGCGGACATCGAGGAGACCCGCGCGCTGGCCGATGCGGCCGGATCGCGCGCGGCGCTGGTCGCGAAGATCGAGCGCAGCGAGGCGATCGTGAATCTGGCCGAGATCATCGCCGCGGCCGACGCGGTGATGGTCGCGCGCGGCGACCTCGGGGTCGAGATCGGCGACGCCGAGCTGCCGGGCCTGCAGAAGCGGATCATCCGCGAGGCCCTCGAGCACTCGAAGATCGCGATCACCGCGACCCAGATGCTGCAGTCGATGGTCGATTCGCCGATCCCGACCCGGGCCGAGGTGCTCGACGTCGCGAACGCGGTGATCGACGGCACCGACGCGGTGATGCTGTCGCAGGAGACCGCGGCCGGGAACCACCCGCGCGCCGCGGTCGAGGCGATGGCGCGGATCTGCCTCGGCGCCGAGCGCCAGTTCCACATGGACACCGACTTCGAGGCCGCACCGCGCAACCTCGAGCGCGTCGACCAGGCGATCGCGATGGCGACGATGTTCCTGGCCGAGCACATCACCGTGCGCGCGATCATCGCGCTGACCGAATCGGGCAGCACCGCGCGCTGGCTGTCGCGGTTCCGCAGCCAGGTCCCGATCTACGCGCTGTCGCGCCACGACGACGCGCGGCGCCGGATGGCGCTGATGCGCGACGTGTTCCCGATCGCGTTCGACTCGCGCGGGCTGCCGCCTGCGCAGGCGGCGCGGGTCGCGATCCAGCACCTGTTCGACCTGGGCCTCCTCGCGGCCGGCGATCGCGTGATGATGACGAGCGGCGACCAGATGCAGCATCAGGGCAGCACCAACACGCTGCGGCTGCTGCAGGTGGGCGAGGGCGGCGTCGCGGAGGGACTGGGCCAGTTGTAGCGCGATCGGAACTTCGCGCGACGCGCGGGGTCCGAGCGGAGGTTCCCACTGGAGACGGCGCCATGGCACGTCCGAATCCGGCCGCCCGCCGCACGGCGGCGCTTGCCACCGTCGCGTTGCTGCTGGGTGTGGGCGAAGTCCGGGCATCGGGTCCGGATCGGCCGCTGCCGGTCGATCCCGAAGCGCTCGCGCCGTTGTGGCGCGCCGCGGCGAATCCGGATCCGCTGCCGCCGCTCGGCCTTCCGGCGCGTGCCGCAGGCTGCGCCGTCGTCGCCTTCACGATCGATGCCGATGGCCGTCCGCGTGATCTGGCCGTGGTCTCGGCGAATCCGACCGAGGTCTACGGCGAAGCGGGCCGCCGCGTCGTCGAGCATCGACGCTACGCCCCGGGCCGCGACAACCCGGACGCGCGGCCGGTCTCGACCTTCGAGATCGTCACCTTCGGCCCGCGCCAGCCGCGCACCGGCAGCCGGCTCGCGCGCGGGGCCGATCCGGCGCTGTTCGCGCCGTGCGATCTCCGTCCCGCGGAGGTCGCGGCGCGCCTCGCGGAGGCTCGCGCCGGCGGTTGACCCGGCGCGGCCGAGACGCGAGGCTCGTCGGATCGCCCGACCGCGACACGGAGACGCATGACCCTCGACGGCTTTCTGCACGCGATCCGCTACGACCTCTGGGGACCCCGGCTGCTCGAGCTCGGGGGTCGGCTGGTGCTCGCCGCGATCGTGCTCGCGATCGGCTGGTGGATCGCCCGGCGCATCGGCCGCGTGGTCGAGTCCGCGATCCGCGCGCGCGGCGGCGACCTCGTCCTCGCGAGCTTCCTGAAGCGCGTGATCACGATCGCGCTGATCGTGATCACCGCGGTCGGCGCGCTCGACCTCGTCGGCGTGCCGATCGCCTCGCTGCTGGCGGCGCTCGGCGCCGTCGGCCTCGCGCTCGCGCTGGCGATGCGGGAGTCGCTGTCGAATCTCGCGGCCGGCGTGCTGCTCGTGATCACGCGCCCGTTCCGCGCCGGCGACTTCGTCGACATCTCGGGGCAGCAGGGGCGGGTCGAGCGCATCGACCTTTTGCAGACCGTGCTGGCGACGGTCGACAACCGGCTGATCACGCTGCCGAACGCGCAGGTGATGAACCAGCCGATCATCAACTTCAGCGCGCGCGACGAGCGCCGGCTCGACCTGCCGGTCTCGATCGCCTACGAGGACGATCCGACGCGCGCGCTCGAGGTCATCCGCAAGGTGCTCGACGAGCATCCGCGGGTGCTGAAGACCCGCGAGCCGCAGCTGCTGGTGCAGCGCTTCGGCGCCAGCAGCGTCGACCTCGCGATCCGGCCTTGGGTCCGCACCAGCGAGGTGCTGCAGGCGCAGAGTGACCTCCTCGCCGCGATCAAGGCCGCGCTCGAGGCCGCGAACATCACGATCCCGTATCCGCAGCAGGTCATGCGTTTCGCCGGCGACGCGCCGCCGCCCGGGCTGCTGCCCGGCTCCGAGCCGTCCGTCGCGCCCGCCCCGCGCTCCTGATCGGCCACGGACGGAGACGGTGCGGCCGATCCGGGACCTGGACGCACTGCTCAAGGGGCTTGCGCCGCGCCTCGTCCCCGGCACCTTCGTGTACGCGACCCTGGCGCCGGGCGCCGTGATCGACCCCGGCTGCGTGCTCGCGTCGGTGCGCGAGGACGAGGGGCTGTCGGTGATCGTCGCCGAGGAGACCGCCCGAAGGCTCGGGCTCGTCCCCGCGCTGCGCTGCGCGTGGATCACGCTCGACGTGCCGTCCGATCTCGAGGCCGTCGGCCTGACCGCCGCCGTCGCGACGGCCCTCGCCGCGCGCGGCATTCCGTGCAACGTGGTGGCCGGCGCCCGGCACGACCATCTGTTCGTGCCGACCGGGCTCGCCGAGGCGGCGATGGAGGCGCTGCGGCACCTGTCGCGGGCAGGCGCCTGACGCGTGCCTCAGGTCCTCAGGTCGGCGAGATCCCGGAAGTAGTCGAGGGCCTGCGGGTTCGCGAGCGCGTCGGTGTTCTTCACCGGGCGGCCGTGGACGACGTTGCGCACCGCAAGCTCGGTGATCTTGCCCGAGATCGTGCGCGGCAGGTCCGGCACCTGCACGACCTTGGCCGGGACGTGGCGCGGCGTCGTGCCTTCGCGGATCACGCGCCGGATCCGCTCGCGCAGCGCGTCGTCGAGCGCGAGCCCCTCGCGCAGGCGCACGAACAGCACGACGCGCACGTCGCCGTCCCAGTCCTGGCCGATCGCGAGCGCCTCGAGCACCTCGGGCACCTGCTCCACCTGGCGGTAGATCTCGGCGGTGCCGATGCGCACGCCGCCCGGGTTCAGCGTCGCGTCCGAGCGGCCGTGGATCACGAGGCCGCCGTGGGCGGTCAGCGTCGCCCAGTCGCCATGGCACCAGACGCCCGGATGGGTCTCGAAGTACGCGGCGCGGTACCTCGACCCGTCCGGATCGTTCCAGAACCCGACCGGCATCGACGGGAACGGGGCGAGGCAGGCGAGTTCGCCGGCCTCGCCGCGCACCGGCTGGCCGTCCTCGCCGAGGATCTCGACCTTCATCCCGAGGCCGCGGCACTGCAGCTCGCCGCGCCGGACCGGCAGCAGCGGGTTTCCGAGCGCGAAGCAGCTGATGATGTCGGTGCCGCCCGAGATCGACGACAGCAGGACGCGCTCCTTGACGTCGCGGTAGACGTAGTCGAAGCCCTCGGGCGCGAGCGGCGAGCCCGTGGACAGGATCGTGCGCAGCGCGAGCAGCTTGTGCGTCTCGCGCGGCCGGATGCCGGCCTTCTCGGTCGCGGCGATCCACTTCGCGCTGGTGCCGAAGATGCTGATGCCGAGCTCGTCGGCGAGGTCCCAGAGCCGGTTGCCGTCGGGGTGGAACGGCGAGCCGTCGTAGAGCACCACGGTCGCGCCGACCGCGAGCGCCGAGACCAGCCAGTTCCACATCATCCAGCCGCAGGTCGTGTAGTAGAAGATCCGGTCCTCGCGCTTCAGGTCGACGTGCAGCACGTGTTCCTTGAGGTGCTGGATCAGCGTGCCGCCGGCGCCGTGGACGATGCACTTCGGCACGCCGGTCGTGCCCGACGAGTACATGATGTAGAGCGGATGGTCGAAGGCCGTCGGCACGAACTCGAGCGGCGTCGGCGCGAACGGCGCCAGGAAATCGTCGCCGTGGACCGCGCCCGGGATCGCGTCGAGCGAGTCCGGACGCTCGGGGTACGGGAGCACGACGACGCGCTCGATCGCGTCGATCGCGGCGCGGATGCCGGCGATCTTCGCGGTCAGGTCGAAGCGCTTGCCGCCGTAGCCGTAGCCCGCGACCGTGACCAGCACCTTCGGCGCGATCTGGCCGAAGCGGTCGACGACGCCGCCGACCCCGAAGTCGGGCGAGGTGCTGGACCAGGTCGCGCCGAGGCTGGTCGCGGCCAGCATCGCGACGACGGTCTCCGGAATGTTCGGCATGAAGCCGGCGACGCGGTCGCCGGCGCCGACGCCGGCCGCGGCGAGCGCCTGCTGCCAGCGCGAGACCCGTTCGTGGAGTGCCGCGTAGGAGATCTCGCCGGCGTGGCCGAGTTCGTCGCGAAAGACCAGGGCCGGGCGGTCGTCGCGGTAGCGCAGCAGGTTCTGCGCGAAGTTGAGCCGGACGTTCGGGAACCAGCGCGCGCCGGGCATCCGGTCGGCGTCGACGAGGACCGGCTCGCGCTCGCCCTGGGCGCGGATCCCGCAGAAGTCCCAGACCGCGATCCAGAAGCGCTCCGGCTCGCGCACGGACCACTCGTAGAGTTCGTCCCAGCCGACGACCGACGGCTCGCGGCACTCCTCGCGCACGAAGCGGATGAAGCGCGACAGGTTTGCGCGCTCGATTCGCTCCGGGCTCGGCTCCCAGTTCGGACGGGCGTTGTTCATGCTGCTCCCCTTGGATGGCGGCCGCGGGCACCCGGGTCGCCGGTGCCCGATGCAGCCCTGGCAACGGTATTCGGACGGCGCTGGCCATGCCAGCGCCGGGGACTCGGACATTCGGACAGGGGCGACGCGCGAGGGTCGGGCGCGCGTCGCGGTTGCGGTTCAGCCGAGCGCCTGCTCGAGTTCGGGGATGATCTTGAAGAGGTCCCCGACCAGGCCGAAGTCCGCGATCTCGAAGATCGGCGCCTCGGCGTCCTTGTTGATCGCGACGATCGTGCCGGCGTCCTTAATGCCGGTCAGGTGCTGGATCGCGCCCGAGATGCCGATCGCGACGTAGAGCTCCGGCGCGATGATCTTCCCGGTCTGCCCGACCTGCATGTCGTTCGGCGCGTAGCCGGCGTCGACCGCCGCGCGCGAGGCGCCGACGCCGGCGCCGAGCCTGTCGGCGAGCCGGTAGATCAGCTGGAAGTTCTCGGCCGAGCCGAGCGCGCGCCCTCCCGAGACGACCCGCGCGGCGGTCTGCAGGTCCGGGCGGTCGCTCGCGGCCGCCTCGAGCCTGACGAAGCGGGTGTGGGTCGGCAGCGCCGCCTCGACCGTCACCGCCTCGATCGGTGCCGCGGCGGCGCCGGCTCCGGTCGCCGGATACGAGGCGCCGCGGATCGTCGCGACGACCGTGCGGCCGTCGGGGACCTTGACCGTGATGATCGCGTTGCCGGCGTAGATCGGGCGCTCGAAGGTGCGGGCGTCGATCACCTTCATCACGTCGGTCACCTGGGCCTCGCCGAGCAGCGCGGCGACCCGCGGCATCAGGTCCTTGCCGAAGGTGGTCGAGGGCCCGAGCACGTGCGTGTGGCCGGCCGCGAGGGCGACGACCTGCGGCGCCAGCACCGCGCCGAGCGCATTCGCGTTGGCCGGGTTCGCGACCGCGAGCACGCGCGTGACGCCGTCGAGCGCGGCGGCCTGCGCCGCCACGGCCGACGGGTCGGCCGCGAGCACCGCGATGTCGATCTCGCCGCCGATCTGCCGCGCCGCGGTGACGCAGCGCGCGGTGGCGGCGTTGAGCTTGCCGTTCGAGTGTTCGGCGACGATCAGGATCCGGCTCATGCGATCAGCCCCTTGTTGCGCAGTGCGGCGACGAGCTCGCCGACGTCCTTGACCATCACGCCGCGCGCGCGCTTCGGCGGCGGCGCGTAGTGGGTCGTCTCGTGGTGGTCGCCCGACTCGACGCCGAGCGTGTCGAAGGCGATCGTCTCGAGCGGCTTCGACTTCGCCTTCATGATGTCCGGCAGCTTGATGAAGCGCGGCTCGTTGAGGCGCAGGTCGGTCGTGATCACGGCCGGCAGGTCGACCTCGATGGTCTCGAGGCCGGCGTCGACCTCGCGGGTCACGGTTGCGATCCGGCCGCTGATCTCGACCTTCGACGCGAAGGTCGCCTGGGCCTTGTCCCACAGCGCCGCCAGCATCTGGCCGGTCTGGCCGGCGTCATCGTCGATCGCCTGCTTGCCGAGGATCACGAGGTCCGGCTGCTCCTTCTCGACCAGCTTCAGCAGCGTGCGCGCCGCGGTCAGCGGCTGGACCGCGCGGTCGGTGACGACGTGGATCGCGCGGTTCGCGCCCATCGCGAGCCCGTTGCGCAGGTGCGCCTGCGCGTCGGCCGGGCCGATCGTCGCGACCACGACCTCGGTCGCGACGCCCTTCTCGCGCAGCCGCAGGGCCTCCTCGAGGGCGATGTCGTCGAACGGATTCGGCGACAGCTTGACGCCGTCGGTCACCACGCCCGAGCCGTCGGGCCTGACCTGGATGCGGACGTTGTAGTCGACGACGCGCTTGTACGCGACGAGGATCTTCATGGGCGGGATCCTTCGGAGGAAAACTTCTGGATTGTAGGGCTCGCCGGCGTCATGCGCACGTCGAGCCGGACTGCCAGCGGCGGGCGGTGGCGCTTGCATCGGCGAGCGGACCGCACGATCCTCGCAAATGTCCGGACCAATTGCGAGGCCGCCGATGATCCGCCTCCCGCTCTCCGCGCTGTTCGCAATCCTCGTGGCCGCCGTCGGGTCGCCCGCGCGCGCCGCCGAGCCTTCGACCCCGGTGCCGCTCGAGCGCCAGCTCGCGCTGCTGCTCGAGTGGTTCCCCGGCGAGTGGGACAACCACGAGCAGCACTGGCGGCACAGGACGGTCGAGCAGCGCGAGAAGCCGCACGAGTGGATCCACCACGTGTTCCGGCCGGTCTCGGTGCCCGCGATCGGCGAGCATGCGTTCTTCGTCCGCCAGACCTTCGGCGACCAGCCGGACCGGGTCTATCGCCAGCGGCTGTACCGGTTCGCGCCCGATCCCGACCGGAACGCGGTGCGGCTTTCGATCTACACGTTCCGGGACGAGGCGAAGTACGCGGACGCCTGGCGCGACCCGTCGGTGCTCGACGGCCTTGCCGCCGACGAGCTCGAGACCCGGCCGGGCTGCGACGTCTACTGGCGGCTCGATCCGTCGGGCGGATCCTTCACCGGTTCGATGGACGAGGGCGCCTGCCGCTTTCATTCGCCCCGGCTCGGCAGGGAAATCGTGATCCATGATGACCTCCGGCTGACGCCGGAGGAACTCTGGATCCGCGACGTCGCGACCGACCTCGACGGCAACCGCGTGTTCGGCGACCCCGACGCCGAGCACCACAGGAACCGCAGGGTCCGCTACTACACCGGCTGGGCCGCGATCAAGCGCGGCGGGCCGGAGGCGCCGGCCGAGTCGCGTGACTGGATCGGGATGCGCGACATCCTGATGCACAACGAGGGCGACCGCGTGCGCGTGGTCGATGGCGACGGCAACCCCTTCGGCTACACGATCGAGCTCGCGCGGCTGACCTACCAGAACACGCAGATCCCGATCCTCAAGCTCGGGGTGATCGACGAGGCGACCGGCAGGACCATCGCCTACACGTGGAACGAGCCCGACGGCCGGCGCCTCGGCATCAACCTCGGCTGGTTCCAGGCCGGCGTGACCCTCAAGGCCGAGAACCCGCACCAGCGCTGGTGACGGCGGGCACGCGAGCGCGCCGGCGGCTCGCTCCGGTCGCGGCGACGGATCAGCGCCAGCGCGACTTGCCGGCGAGGTAGGCGGCCGCGTCCTCGAGCGAATCCGGCACCCGCTCGAGCCAGAGGTTCGGCGGGAAGCGGCCGGCGTAGCCGGCGAAGACGTCGCGATAGAGCTCCATGTGGACGTCGGGCGGGCGGCGCCGGGCGCGGAAGTCGGCGATCGGGATCCGCGCGATCACGAGCTGCTCCTCCTTGCCGCTCGCCTCGGCGACCGGCTTGCCGTCTGGGCCGTACACCGCCGAGCCGCCGGAGCCCGCGTCGTCGAAGAACAGCCCGTTGCCGGGCGAGACCGAGTTGTTGACGATCGCGGTGTAGACGCCGTTGTGGAGGCTGGTCGCGGCGATGTCGATCGGCGTGAAGCCGCCCGAGGCGGTGCGCAGGATGACCTCGGCGCCCTTCATCGCCATCGCCCGGAACAGCTCGGGTTCGCGCTGGATCGAGCTCGTCGCGAGGTTGCCGAGCGGCGTGCGCGTGACCGGCACCACCGCGTCGCGGCCGTACATCTCGACGTAGCGGTCGAGCACGTCGAAGATCGTCGTCGTGAACAGCTCGAAGCCGGCGAAGAGTCCCTTCACGTTGCGCGCCTTCCAGTGCCGGTCGACGATCCGGCCCTCGCCGTCCAGGATCGTCGTGATCGAGAGCACGTGCCCGGGCCAGTCGCGGTCCTTCGCGTAGGCGCCGAACACGATCCAGCAGCCGTACTCGCGCGCCTTCTTCGCGATCGCCTCGGTTTCCTCTCCGGGAATCTCGATCGCGAAGCGCAGGATCTCCGCACGCGTCCAGCGCCGCCAGCCGGTCAGCGGGAACTCGTGGAAGAACAGGAGGTCGGGCCGCGGGCCGTAGTAGAAGGCCTTGTCGATCAGCTCGAGCATGTGCGCCAGGTTCTCGCGCGTGGCCTCGCGGTGGCGGTCGGCGTCGAAGCTCCGGACCCGCGACTGCACGACGCCGAGCGTCCACGCGGGCTTCGCCAGCTCGACCGTCGCGTAGGTGCCGTCGGCGCGCACGTCGTGCGCGGCCGGGCCGCCGCGGGTGGCGGCGCGGCCTCCGCCGGGGGCCAGCGCGGAGGCGCCGGCCAGGATCGCGGCCGTGCCCTTCAGGATCGAACGTCGGGTGTGGTCCATCGGTCGTCTCGCTTGCAGCGTCCGGGCACGGCGCCCGGTTGAACGTCGCGGGCCCGTGAAGGTAGCATCGAATTGGTCCGGACATTTGCCCGCTTCGACCCGGGTGGTCCGGCGCCATCGGCAGCGACCAACCACGGGGGAAAGCGCTCATGAACACGTTCCCGACCCGCCGTCTGCTCGCGCTCGCGATCGGCGCGACGCTCGCCGGCAGCTTCGCCGGCGCGACCGTTGCCGAGCCGGCGACGGCACCCGAAACGGAAGCCCAGGACGGCGCCGGCACGACCGGCGCGCAGGGCTCGACCCAGCTCGAGGCGATCACGGTCACCGCCCGCCGGCTCGACGAGCAGCTCCAGGACGTCCCGGTCCCGGTGACCGCGGTCAGCAGCGAGACGATCGAGCGCAAGGGCATGAACGACGTGCGTGACATCGCGGCGTTCACGCCGAGCTTCTCGTTCCGTTCGGCCTTCGGCCGCGATGGCGACCGCCCGGTGATCCGCGGCATGTCGAACATCCAGGGCGAGCCGAACGCCTCGTTCTTCATCGACGGCGTCTACGTGCAGGGCGACATCTCGGGCTTCGGGCTCGAGAACCTCGAGCGCGTCGAGGTCGTGCGCGGCCCGCAGTCGGCCGCCTTCGGACGCCGCACCTTCTCGGGCGCGGTCAACTTCGTGACCCGCCGGCCGAACAACGATCCGACCGGCAAGCTCACGCTCGGCGGGGGCTCGGACGGCTGGCAGCGGCTGTCGGCGTTCTACTCGGGTCCGATCGCGCAGGACCTGCTGTGGTTCGACGTCGGGCTCGTCCACAACCGCACCGACGGGCTGTTCTTCAATCCGGTGTCCGGCGAGAAGGACATCGGCGGCGAGATGACCAACGGGCTGCTGTCCTCGCTGCTGTTCCGGCCGGCCGACTCGATCGAGATCCTCGCCCGCTTCGGCTACCAGCTGAACCGCGACCAGCCCTATCCGATCCGTCGCCAGGGCAGCGAGCTCAACAACTGCTTCCTGCCCGAGATCATCGGCACCGCGCCCGGGACCGGGTTCCCGCTCGGCCGCACGCGCACGCGCGGCTACTTCTGCGGCGTGCCCCAGACCCCGCGCGAGTTCCCGATCAACACGCCGGATTTCCGGCTCGCCGGCTACGGCGCGGGCCTGCGCCGCGACAACCTGCGCTCGAGCGTGGTCGTCGACTGGACGCTGCCGAACGACTGGTCGCTGATCTCGACCAGCGCGTACAACGAAACGAGGGAATACTCGGGCGCGGACCAGGACTTCTCCGGCATCCGCGGCTTCAACGGCGCGTTCGAGACCTTCGGCCGGACCAAGCTCTACGACTGGTCGCAGGATCTCCGCATCACCACCGACACCTCGCAGCCGGTCTTCGGCCTGGTCGGTCTCTACTGGTACTCCGAGACCCGCGGGCCGGGCTTCAGCGGCAACCTCTCGGGCTTCAACCTGCCGCCGGCCTTCGTGCGCGCGCCGGTGATCGCGACCCGCAACGATCCGATCAACGACGTCGAGAACCGCGCGGTCTACGGGCTTGTCGAGTGGCGGATCGACGAACGCTGGTCCGCGTCCGCCGAGGTCCGCTACGCGCGCGACAAGCTCACGCTGGGCGGCGTCGACCGGCGGACGGTCACGACGCCCGCGCCGCCGCGCGTGTTCGAGCGCGCCTTCCTGCTCGAGGACACCTTCACCTCGACCACGCCGCGCTTCACGCTGTCGTACCAGCCGACCGACGACCTCAACCTCTACGCGCTGGCATCCAAGGGCACCAAGCCCGGCGGCTTCAACACCGACGTGCAGCGCGCGGACCTGCGCGAGGACAGCCGTCAGCTGCTCGTCAACGAGGGACTCACCGCGTTCCAGGAAGAGAAGGCGTGGAACTACGAGCTTGGCGTCAAGAGCGATCTGCTCGACCGCACGCTCCGGCTCAACGCCAACCTGTTCTGGATCGACTGGGACAACCAGCAGCTCACCGAGACGCGCTCGGTGTTCCTGGTCAACAACTCGCCGTTCCTGACCTCGTTCACGACCAACATCGGCAAGTCGCGGATCCGCGGCCTCGAGATCGAAGGCCAGTGGCGGGCCGCCGAGCAGGCGCAGGTCAACTTCTCGTACTCGTACAACGACGCGAAGATCCGCGACTTCATCAGCCAGGACCAGGCCGACCTGTTCTGCAACGTGCCGGTGCCGGTGCTGACCGACCCGTGCGCGAACGCCCGCGGTTTCTTCCTGCCGCGCGTCCCGAAGCACCAGGCCGCGATCGGCGTCACGCTCGACGGGGCCTTCGCGAACGGCTGGGGCTGGTTCGCGAACGCCGACATGAACTACGAATCGACGCGCTACACGCAGGTCGACAATCTGGCCGAGACCGGGTCGAGCACCCGCGTCAACGTGCGCTTCGCGGTCGAGCCGGGCGAGAACTGGCGCGTCACCGCGTGGGTGCGGAACCTGTTCGACGACGACACGCCGGAGGACATCCTGCGCTACGTCGATCCGCTGCGCTTCATCTCGGTGCCGAACGTCCTGCCGCCGCCGGCGCCGGCGCGGGTCTCGACCAACGTCCGTGACTTCGCGATCACCGCGCCGCAGCCGCGGATGTGGGGCATCGAGGTCAGCTATCGCTTCTGACGCGCGGCCTGGCCGGCGGCCCTGGCGGCCCCGGCCAACGCCCGGTCACGGTCATGATCGATCGTCGAAGCCTGATCCGCGCCGGTCTCGCCGCCGGCGCGCTGGCATCCCCGCTGGCCCGGGCTGCGGTCGCGACCCGCGCCGACGTGCTGGTCGTCGGCGCCGGACTGGCCGGACTCGCCGCGGCGTGGACGCTCGAGCGGGCTGGCCGGCGCGTGATCGTGCTCGAGGCGCGCGACCGGGTCGGCGGCCGGCTCGAGACGATCGAGAGCGGCGGCCTGCGCTTCGAGGTCGGCGGCGTCGAGGTCGGCTCGCGCTACGCGCGCGTGCTCGCGCATGCGAAGCGGCTCGGCATCGCGGTCGAAGGCCCGCCCGCGCCGCCTTCGGGATCCACGCCGCCGCCGCGGCCGGCGACGACGCTCGCGTTCGGCGACCGGCTCGTGTCGTCGGAGCGCTGGGCCGAGGATCCGGCCAATCCGTTCGAAGGCCGCGAGCGCGCGCCGCCGCAGGGCCTGCTCGCCGCCGCGCTCGCGACCCTGCCGAAGCTCGACGATCCGCAGGGCTGGCTCGATCCCGGGCACCGGGGGCTCGACCGCCCGCTCGCGGCGCTGCTCGCCGAGGCGGGCTGGAGCGCGGCCGCGATCCGCCTGATGTCGGTTGCGGCGAACTACACGTCGCTGTCGACCGTGTCGGCGCTCGACGTGTTGCGGCGCGAGGCGCTGCGCCAGCGCAACCCGGGCGCGCCGCTCCGGATCGTGCCGGGCAGCCAGGCCCTGCCGGAGGCGATGGCCGCCGCCCTCGACGGTCCGGTCGTACCCGGCGCGCCGGTGCGCGGCCTCGCGTGGACCCGCCGCCGCGTCGTCGCGACCACCGTCGATGGCCGCCGATTCGAAGCGCGGCACGCGATCGCCGCGGTACCGTGCGCGCCGCTCGTTCGGATCGCGATCGACCCGGCGCCGCCGGACGAGCAGCTCGCGGTCTGGCGCGAGCGCCCGTTCACGCCGATCACGACCGCGCACTTCCGGCCGACGCGCGCGTTCTGGGACGAGGACGGGCTGCCGGCGACGACCTGGGCCCATGGCGGCTTCGAGCGGCTGTTCGCGGTCCCGGGTGCCGGCGGACGGATCGAGCGCCTGATCGCGTGGCTCAACGGCGAGGCCGCCGCCGCGCTCGACCGGAGTTCGGCGACCGACGCCGAGACCGCCGCCTGGATCCGGATCGAGATCGAGCGACGGCGCCCGTCCGCGACCGGCGCGCTCGAGCCGCTCGCGCTCAAGTCGTGGGGCCGCGACCCATGGGCCGATGGCGCCTACGCCGAGATCGCGGCCGGCCAGGCCGCGCGCACGGCCGAGTGGACGCGCCGCCCGCTCGGGCCGATCCGATTCGCCGGCGAGCACACCGTGTTCGACGAGCCCGGGATGGAGGCGGCGATGGCCTCCGGCGAACTCGCGGCGACGGAAGTCCTCGCCGAAGCCTGACCGCGGTCACGCGTTGCGGCCGCCGATCGCCCGGGTCCGGTCGCCGGAACCTCAGGATTCCGCGTCGATCCGCGCCAGCAAGCCCTCGACCAGCCGCTCGGCCGCGCCGGGGCCGTGATCGAGGAACAGCGAGGGCTCGACCAGCTCGAGCTCGAGCACGACGGGCGCGCCATCGCCATCCCGGATCAGGTCGACGCGGGCATAGAGCGGCGGCGGGCCCGGGATCGCGTTGAACGCGGCCTTGGCGACCCGGCCCTCGTCCTTGCCCGGCTCGCGCGGGCGGATGTCCTCGGCCGCGAACAGGCCCTCGACGAAGCCGGCGCCGGGCGCCAGCAGCGGGCCCTTGCGGATCGCGTGCGAGAGGCGACCGTCGAGATAGACCATCGCGGTCTCGCCGTCGGCGTCGACCGAGGCGAGATAGGGCTGGAGCATCACGCTGCGCCCGGCCGCGAGCAGCCTGCCGAGATGATCCAGTGCCCGCGCACGGTCGTCGGTGGAATCCGCCCGGTAGCGCGCCGCATCCTTGCTGCCGGCGCCGATCGCCGGCTTGACGACGTACTCGGCGGCGGCACCGATCGTCGCCATCGGCGTCGGGCGCGCCGGTCCCCGTTCGAGGAGGGCCGACAGCGCCTCCGCTGCGAGCTGTCCCGGCTCGACGAAGCGGGTCGGCACGGTCGGCACGCCGGCCCGTGCGAGGTCGCCGAGGTAGTGCTTGTCGAGGCTCCAGGCCACCAGCGCGGGCGGGTTGTGGAGCCGTGTCTTGCCAGAAACTCGCTCGACGAAGGCGCGGAACTCGGTGGCGCGCGGCACGTAGTCCCAGGTCGAGCGCAGCAGCGCCGCGTCGAAGCAGGCCCAGTCGACCGCCGGATCGTCCCAGCACGGCGTCCCGACCGCGCAGCCCGCGGCCTCGAAGGCCGCGACCAGCGGCGGCATGTCCGGGTCGAGCGCCAGCGCCTCGCGCGCGGTGACCAGCGCGATGCGGGGGCTCACAGGTTCTGGTAGTTCGGCCCCGCGCCGCCCTCGGGCGTGACCCAGTCGATGATCTGGTACGGGTCCTTGATGTCGCAGGTCTTGCAGTGCACGCAGTTCGAGGCGTTGATCTGCAGGCGCTTGCCGCCTTCGTCCGCGACGATCTCGTAGACGCCGGCCGGGCAGAAGCGCGTGCACGGGTTGTCGTACTCGCTCGCGCAGCGGTCGATGCAGATGCTGGTGTCGGCGACCCGCAGGTGGATCGGCTGGTCCTCGTCGTGCTCGGTCGCGGCGAAGTAGACGCCGGCCAGCCGGTCGCGCGGCGGCAGCGTGCGTTCGACCCAATGGCGGTCCGGCGAGAGGTAGCGATCGAGCTTCTTCAGCGCGGCGTGGTCGGGGTGGTGCCGGAGCGTCCACGGCGACAGGCCGGCGGTCGCGGTCTCCCACGCGGCGTTGGCCATGCCGAACCAGAAGCCCTTCGCGAAGCCGGGGCGGATGTTGCGGACCTTCTTCAGCTCCGCGACCACCGGCGAGGCCCGCAGCCGGGCGTCGAAGCCACGCGGGTCGAGAGCCTCGGCGAGGTGCTCGGCGGCGACGAGGCCCGAACGCATCGCCTGGTGGGTGCCCTTGATCTTCGGCACGTTGAGGGTGCCGGCGGTGTCGCCGATCAGGATCGCGCCGGGCATCTCGACCTTCGGCAGCGCCTGGTAGCCGCCCTCCATCAGCGCGCGCGCGCCGGCCGACAGGATCTGCCCGCCCTCGAGCAGCGGCTTCACCATCGCGTGGTGCTTCCACTGCTGGAAGGCCTCGTAGGGCTGGAAGCGCGGGTCCTCGTAGTCGAGGCCGATCACGAAGCCGAGCGCGACGCGGTCCCGGTCGAGGTGGTAGAGGAAGCTGCCGCCGTAGGTGCGGGTGTCGAGCGGCCAGCCGGTCGTGTGCACGATCTTGCCGGGCTCGCCCTTGCCGGACGCGAGCTGCCACAGCTCCTTGATGCCGATCGCGTAGGTCTGCGGGCTCGCGTCGCGGTCGAGGCCGAAGCGCTGGATCAGGCGCTTGGTCAGGTGTCCGCGGCAGCCCTCGGCCAGCACCGTGACCTTGGCGCGGATGTCGATGCCCTGGGTGTACGAAGCCTTCGGGGTGCCGTCGCGAGCAACCCCCATGTCCCCGATGCGGACGCCGACGACGGCCCCGTGCTCGTCGTGCAGCGTCTCGGCCGCGGCGAAGCCCGGGAAGATCTCGACCCCGAGCGCCTCGGCCTGCGGCGCGAGCCACGCGCACAGCGCGCCGAGCGAGACGATCACGTTGCCGGCGTTGTGCATCTGCGGCGGCGTCGGCAGCTTCGTGGCCTTCGTCGGCGAGCGCAGCCACCAGAACTCGTCCTTCGCCGCCGGCACGCAGATCGGCGGCGGGTTCGCGCGCCAGTCCGGCAGCAGCGCGTCGAGCGGGCCGGTCTCGATCACGGCGCCCGAGAGGATCTGCGCGCCGACGGTCGAGGCCTTCTCGATCACGCAGACCGAGAGCTCGGGCTTCAGCTGCTTCAGCCGCATCGCGAACGCGAGCCCGGCGGGGCCGGCCCCGACCGTGACGACGTCGTACTCCATCACCTCGCGCTCGCTCATCGCGGACTCTCCGGGCGGAACCACCCGATTCTCCGGGAAGGGGCGTGAGGGGGCAAACGACGTCGGATCCGGTCGGCATCCCGGAGCGACGAGTCCGCGACGCGCCGCTCGGGATAATCCCGGCGTGCTGTCTCTCGCCGCGAACCACGACGCACCGACCGACCTCGACCTGTCCGATGGGCGGCTGTCGTGGTGGCCGGCCTTCCTTGCGCCGGCGGAGGCCGCGGAGCTCGCCACGCGGCTGCGCGACGAGATCCCCTGGGAGCGGCACCAGGTTCGGATCATGGGCCGGCTGCTCGACTGCCCGCGGCTGTCGTGCTGGATCGGCGATCCGGGCGCGGCCTACGTCTACTCGCGGGTGCGCTTCGAGCCGCGGCCGTGGACGCCAACGCTCGCGGCGCTGCGCGAACGGGTCTCGGCCGCGGTCGGCGTGCGCTTCAACAGCGTGCTCGCGAACCGCTACCGCGACGGCCGCGACGCGATGGGCTGGCACGCCGACGACGAGCCCGAACTCGGGCCCGAGCCGGTCATCGCCTCGCTGTCGCTCGGCGCGACGCGTCGTTTCGCGCTCAAGCATCGCGGGAGCGGCGAGCGCCGCAACCTCGATCTCACGCCCGGCAGCCTGCTGGTGATGGCCGGCGCGACCCAGCGGCACTGGGTCCACGCGCTGCCGCGCACGGCCCGGCCGGTCGGCGAGCGGATCAACCTGACCTTTCGGCTGGTCGAAGGCGACCTCTGAAGCCGGCCGGGGGTGATGTCAGCCGCCGCCGGCGCGCGCGATCACCGCGGAGGCCGCCGGTTCGGAGCGGCAGGCGATGGTGGTAGCGTCCGGATACGTCCGGACCGGAGCAGGACATGAACGCATTCGCGGTCATCATCGAACGAGACATCGCCAACGGG
The DNA here is from genome assembly GCA_002995625.1 of Lysobacteraceae bacterium. GTDB lineage: Bacteria > Pseudomonadota > Gammaproteobacteria > Xanthomonadales > Ahniellaceae > UDEA-SF1. The sequence continues at coordinate 34,535 of PVBP01000005.1, forward strand.
CTGTTCGTCGGACACGTGCCTGGCATTCCGGGCGCGCACAGCCAGGGAGCGACCCTCGAGGAACTCGAGCGGAATCTCCGCGAGGTTCTCGAGATGCTGTCCGAAGATGGACCCCCGGTTCGCGAGAGCGAGTTCGTCGGCGTGCGTCTGATCGAGGTCGCGTAGAGGTGCCGCCATGGCCGGTGCTCAAGCCTCGAGAAGTCCTATCGCGGCTGGCCGCGCTTGGATTCGAGGAAGTGCGCCAACGCGGCTCGCACAAGCAATTGCGCCATCCGGATGGGCGCCAGACGACCGTCCCGGTTCACCCGGGACGTGATCTCTCGCCGTTGCTGCTTCGCCAGATCCTGAAGGACATCGGCATCCCGATCGAGGAGTTCATGTCCGGCCGGAACTGACCCCCGTCCGGGCGGGGAGCCTTTGGCCAGCCGGTTGGCCGTCAAGGCGGGCTGGCGCGGCCCGTCGAATCACGGCGTGCCGGAGACCCACTCGACCAGCGCGGGCACGACTTCGGCGACGGCTCGGTCGAAGCCGGCGACGACGGCATCGATCCGGCGGGACTCGAGCGGGACGCGGGCCTCGAAGCGGCGGCTGCCGACGATCCGGTTGCTGCGCGCGTCGATCACGCGCGCGACGAAGGCGACGCGCACCGCGTCGCCCTCGGATTCGTAGGCGGCGTGGAAGGCGTCGAGATCGATCTCGAGCAGCCGGTCGGCGCGCGCGCTGCTCGCGACCGGGGCGACGCCGGCGAGGCGGCCGGAGCGTTCGAAGGCCCGCACCACGTGCGCCTGGAAATGCCGCGGCGCGTGCTCGGTCCAGCGCACGCCGGCGTAGACGCCGAACTCGCCGGGTCGCGGCGACAGCACGATCCGCGGGCCGTCGATCGGCTCGGGGGCCTTCGGCACGTCGACGAGCAGGTGCCAGTCGGCGCGCGACGGGCCCGGCTCGAGCGCGGGCTCGGCGATCGCGCGCAGGCTGACCTCGGGGCGCTCGCCGGCGCCGACGGTGATGCAGCCGGCGAGCGCGAGGCTCGCGGCCGAGATGGCCAGGGCTCGGAGAAGGGGACTCATCGGGCGCGGTACTCCTTCGGTCGTTCGGCGCCATTGAGCAGCGCGGACGGGTCCTCGTCGAGGCGGGTCGCGACCCGCTCGAGCTCGCGCAGCGTCGCGCGCAGCTCGACCAGGGTCGGACCGATCTGCGCGAGCCCGCGGCCGGCGGCGGTATCGATCGCGCCGCGGTTGTCCTCGATCACGGCGTTCGCATTGGCGGCGAGGCGCTGGACCTCGGCGAGCGATTCGCGCGCGGCGGCGAGCGCCTCGCGCGCGTCGCCGTCCATCAGCGCGCGGGTGCTGTCGGCGGCCGCGTCGAGCTTCGCGACCAGCGCCTCGGTGCCGGCCAGCGTGGCCTTGAGCTGGCGGCTGGCCTCGGCGAGATCGCCGATCGCACGGCCGATGTCGTCGCTGCGGTCCGCGACCGCGCCCGAGATCCGCTCGAGGCTCTCGATCGTCGCCGAGATCCGGGCCACGTTGTCCTCGTCGAGCAGCTTCGCGAGCTGCAGGATCACGGTGTTCGCGTTGCCGACCACGTCCTCGCCCGAGGCGAGCAGCTTCTGGAAGGCCGAGTCGTCGGCGATGATCCGCGGCCGCGGCAGGCCCTCGCGCGGGACCAGCTTCGGCGAGCCGGGACGCCCGCCCGAGAGCTGGATGATCGCGACGCCGGTGAGGCCCTGGAAGGTCAGCCGGGCCGTGGTGTCGGTGGTGACCGGCGTGCCGCCGACGACGCGGATCCGCGCGATCACCTTGCGCGGGTCGTCCGGCGCGAGGATCAGCTGGCGCACGTCGCCGACCTGGATGCCGTTGAACTGCACCGCGCCGCCGACCGAGAGCCCGGTCACGGCCTCCTGGAACACGACCTCGTACTCGTCCCACTCGCGGTCGAGCTGCCACTTGCCGATCCACAGCACGAACAGCATCGCGAGGATCAGCACCGCGAAGGTGAAGGCACCGATCAGGATGTAGCTGGCACGCGTTTCCATCGATCGCTTGGTTCCTGTGGCGTGGCTCAGGCGGGTCGCGAGGCGGTGGGGCCGACCAGCTCGGCCTGGCGCGCGGCGCTGCGGCCGCGCGGCCCGAGGAAGCACTGCCGCACCCACTCCTCGTCGTGCTGCTCGACCCGGTCGATGGTATCGGCGACGACGACCCTGCCGTTCGACAGCACCGCGACGCGTTCGCACACCGCGTACAGGCTGTCCATGTCGTGGGTGACCAGGAACACGGTCAGTCCGAGCGAGGCGTGCAGCGTCGCGATCAGCTCGTCGAACGCGGCCGCCGACAGCGGGTCGAGGCCCGAGGTCGGCTCGTCGAGGAACAGGATCTCCGGGTCGAGCGCGAGCGCGCGCGCGAGGCCCGCGCGCTTGCGCATCCCGCCCGACAGCGCCGCCGGGTACTTGTGCGCGGCCGAGGTCGGCAGCCCCGCAAGCCGGATCTTCAGCATCGCGAGTTCGTCGACCACGTCGTCCGGCAGCCGGTAGTACTCGATCAGCGGCACGCGGACGTTCTCGAGCACCGTGAGCGAGCTGAACAGCGCGCCATCCTGGAACAGCAGGCCGAAGCGCCGCTCGATCGGCCGGCGCTCGGCGTCGTCCATGTGGGTCGTGTCGATGCCGAACATCCGGATCGTGCCGCCCTGCGGCTGGCGCAGGCCGACGATGGTCCGCAGCAGCACGCTCTTGCCGGCGCCCGAGCCGCCGATCACGCCGAGGACCTCGCCCCGGTAGACGTCGAGGTCGAGCCCGTCGTGCACGACCTGGGTGCCGAAGCGCGAGACCAGGCCCCGGACCTCGACCACGCGCTCGCGCTCGCCGGCCCCGGCGCTCACAGGCCGACCTCCATGAAGAACACCGCGAACAGCGCGTCGAAGACGATCACGAGGAAGATCGCCTGCACCACGGCGGCGGTCGTGTGGCGCCCGACCGACTCGGCGCTGCCCTCGACCTTGAGGCCCTCGAGGCAGCCGACCACCGCGATCAGGAAGGCGAAGATCGGGGCCTTGATCATCCCGACCCAGAAATGCCGGATCTCGGTCATCTCCTGGAGACGGGTGATGTACTGGCCGGCCGAGATGTCGAGCGCGAACAGGCTCACGATGCCACCGCCGACGAGGCCCATCACCATCGACAGGAAGGTCAGCAGCGGGAGCATCACGAACAGCGCGATCAGCCGCGGCAGCACCAGCAGCTCGATCGGGTCGAGGCCGAGGGCCTTGATCGCGTCGAGCTCCTCGCGGCTCTTCATCGAGCCGATCTGCGCGGTGAAGGCGCTGCCGGAGCGGCCGGCGAGGATGATCGCGGTCAGCAGCACGCCGAACTCGCGCAGGAACGCGTAGCTGACCAGCTCGACGGTGAAGATCGAGGCGCCGAAGTCGCGCAGCACGGTGGCGCCGAGGAACGCGATCACCGCGCCGACCAGGAACGAGAGCAGGGCCACGATCGGCACCGCGTCGAGCCCGGTCTCCTCCATGTGGTGCACGATCGAGGTCCAGCGCAGCTTCGCGCGCCCGATCAAGACTCCGGTCAGCGTCGCCATCGTCAGGCCGACGAATCCGAGCAGTTCCCGCGCCTGCTGCCCGAAGCGTGCCACCGCCCGACCCATCCGCTCGAGCATCGCGCGGAAGCCGAAGTAGGGCTCGCCGGCCTCGCATTGCTCGCGCGAGCGCGCATCGACCAGCTCGACCAGGCGCAGGTCGGCGTCGCGCAGCCCGGTGAAATCGACGTCCCCCGGTCCGAGCCCGGCGCCGCGCAGCACGCGGACCAGCAGCATCGCCCCGGCGGTGTCGAGCGCCGACAGACGGCTCGCGTCGATCGTCCAGCGGGCGGGACCCGAGGGCAGGGTCGGGCGCCGGGCGAACAGCGGCCCGAGATTCGCGAGCGTCCATGGGCCCGCGAGCACGGCGCGGGCCGATCCGGCGTCGATCGAGAACTCGGGCGGTGGCGCGAAGCTCTGCGGCATCGCGACAAGGCTAGCCCCGGACCCGGGGTTGAGGAAGCCTGCCGCAGGTCATGCGCGACGGGGCGCGTTCAGCACGACGCTGCCGGCGGCGAGGTCATGCCAGCCGCGCCCCCGCGTGTCGACGAGGCTCCAGAGAAGGCTCGTGGCGCCGACGAGGACTCCCGCGATGCCGGCGGCCGAGGTCGCGCCCTCGCCGCGAGCGGCCCACGCGCCGAGACCGAGCGCGAGCCAGGCGAGACCTGCGACCACGAACCGCACCAGCGCTCCGCGCCAGCCGAGCGCCGACCCGTCGGCGCGCGCGACGCGGATCCGCCACGCGCGCATCCCGAGCGTCTGTCCGCCGCGCACCCACGACCAGCCGAAGTAGCCGAACGCCAGCGCGACGAGATAGAGCTCGAACCACCAGGTCAGCGGCGGCACCGCCTCGCCGCGGGCGACGACCACGACGAGTCCGCCGATCATCCAGATCGCGACCAGCAGCAGCGCGTCGTAGAGGCTCGCCGCGAGCCGCCGCCAGAAGCCGGCGTGGGCGCTCGATGGCCGGAGAGTGCGGTCGCTCGGGGCTGCGGGCTCGGTCATCGGGCGATGATAGATTGCCGACATGCCGCGTCCCGTCGAGACCGCCCCGACGCCCGGCCCGGTCCAGCGCGCTCCGCGGGGCCGCCGGCCGAAGGCGCCGCCGCCGTCGCCGATCGTCGCCGAGTTCCTCGAGCGCGCCTGGGCGGAGCTCGGCCTCGCCCGCAACACGCTCGCGAGCTATCGCGGCGACCTCTCGGCCTTCGAGCGGTGGCTCGCGGGCCGGGGACGCACGCTGCTCGCGGCCGAGCGTGGAGACCTGCTGCGCTACCTCGGGGAACGCCAGGCGGCCGGGCTGTCCGCCCGCAGCAATGCGCGCCTGCTGTCGTGCCTGCGGCACTTCTACCGGCTGTGGCTGCGGCTCGGCCGGATCGAGGCCGATCCCACTGCGCTGGTCGAGGCTCCGAAACTGCCGAGGCCGCTGCCGAAGGCCCTGACCGAGGCCGAGGTCGACGCGCTGCTGTCGGCACCCGACCGCGCGACCCCGGAAGGCCTGCGCGACCACGCCATGCTCGAGCTCATGTACGCATCCGGCCTCAGGGTCAGCGAACTCGTGGGCCTCGACGTCGACCAGGTGAATCTGCGGCAGGGGGCGCTCCGCGTCACCGGCAAGGGCGGCAAGGAGCGGCTGGTGCCGGTCGGTGAACAGGCGCTCGACGCGCTCGGCCGCTACCTCGCGACCGGCCGGCCGGCCCTGCTGGGCCGCCGGCGGGCGGCCGCGCTGTTCGTGACCCGTCGCGGCGCGGGGCTGACCCGCCAGGCGGTGTGGCTGCGCGTCAGGCAGCTGGCCGCGGCGGCCGGGATCGCGAAGCCGATCTCGCCGCATGGCCTGCGCCACAGCTTCGCGACCCATCTGCTGAACCGGGGCGCCGACCTGCGGGCCCTGCAGTTGCTGCTCGGCCACGCCAGCCTCTCGACCACGCAGATCTACACGCTGGTCGCGCGCGAGGGCTTGAAGCGGCTGCACGCGCAGCACCACCCGCGCGGCTGAGGCCGGACCGGTCGCCGGCGGCGCGCCGGCTTGGCCGCCACGGGGCGCTCTGCGACAATCCCGAACCGCGGAACTTTCCCGGCGGGACCGGGTCCGAGGTCCGCCCGGGCGCTGCGCCCGGCCACGCCACGCTCAAGGATTCCCATGCTGAAGCCCCTCGTCGCCACGCTGGCCTGCCTCGTTGCCGGCTCCGCGCTCGCCCAGAACGCGAATGAAGGCACCGTCCGCGAGGCGATCAAGTCGCTGGTCCCGAATGCGGAGATCGAATCGGTCACCGCATCGGTCCTGCCCGGCTTCAGCGAAGTCATCATGAACGGCCAGGTCATCTACGTGACCAACGACGGCAAGTACGTGGTCTCGGGCGCCGTGTTCGACGTCGCCGGCAAGGCCAACCTGACCGAGCGCCGGCTCGGGGCGGTCCGCGTCGCGGAACTCGACAAGGTGCCGCCGGAGCGGCGGCTGATCTTCCCGGCCAAGTCGCCGAAGCACCGGATCATGGTGTTCACGGACATCGACTGCGGCTACTGCCGCCAGTTCCACGCCGAGATCGGCAAGTACAACGACCTCGGGATCACCGTCGAGTACCTGTTCTTCCCGCGGATGGGCGAAGGGTCGAAGGGCTGGAACGAGGCGGTGCAGGTGTGGTGCTCGAAGGACCGCAACGACGCGCTGACGCGCGCCAAGGCCGGCCAGCGGCTCGACGCCAAGACCGATTGCGACAACCCGGTCAGGGACGATTTCGTGCTTGGCCAGCGGATCGGCGTCAGCGGCACGCCGGCGATCTTCACCGAGGCCGGCACCCAGGTCGGCGGCTACGTGCCGCCGGACCAGATGATCGTCCGGCTCGAGCAGGACAAGGCAACACGGAAGTAAGCGCACAGGGCTTGCTGATGGGACGAAGGGCGGCGCAAGCCGCCCTTCGTCTTTCGAGGTCCCGTGATCGCCCGGTCGGGGCGGCGTCGCTAGACTTCGCGGCCCGCCCGTCGCCCCGGCCCGCCATGCTCCTCCTCGATGGGCAGCCCGCCCTGTCGCCGTTCCGGATCGAGCGCCTGAACGACCGGCTCGAGACGGCCGGCGTGCCGATCCGGGTCGCGGCGGCGCGGTTCCTCTATCTGGTCGACGCCGATCCGCTGGATCCGGAGGACACCGCCCGCGCGCTCGAGATCCTCGAGGCCGTCGGCGCGGCTGCCCCGCTCGCGGCCGGCGAACGGCTCATCGTGCCGCGGCTCGGGACGCTGTCGCCGTGGTCGTCGAAGGCGACCGAGATCCTGACCGGATGCGGCCTGCCGATCCGGCGCGTCGAGCGTGGGACCCGGGTCGCGCTGGATGGCCTCGCGCACGCAGATCCGGGCGCGATCGCCGCGGCACTCGCGATCGTCTCCGACCCGATGACCGAGTCGGTGCTCGACGCGCTCGAGGCCGCGCCGCGCGTGTTCGAGCGCGGCCAGGCCGGGCCGCTCGGCAGCGTGGCCCTCGGGCCGGACCCGGTCGCGGCGCTCGCCGACGCCAACCGGACGCTGGGCCTCGCGCTGTCGCCGGACGAGATCGAGTACCTCGCCGAGCATTACGGGCGCCTCAAGCGCGATCCGACCGACGCCGAGCTGATGATGTTCGCGCAGGCGAACTCCGAGCACTGCCGCCACAAGGTCTTCAATGCCAGCTTCACGATCGACGGCGTGCCGCAGGAGCGCTCGCTGTTCCAGATGATCCGCCACACGCACGCGGCGTCGCCGGCGCACACGCTGTCGGCCTATGCCGACAATGCGGCGGTGATCGAGGGCTCGGTCGGCGTGCGCTTCGCGCCCGATCCGGCGGACCGCACGTGGCGCGCGAGCCGCGAGGCGATTCCGTACGCGATCAAGGTCGAGACCCACAACCATCCGACCGCGATCGCGCCGTATCCGGGCGCGGCGACCGGCTCGGGCGGCGAGATCCGCGACGAGGGCGCGACCGGCCGCGGCGCGAAGCCGAAGGCTGGCCTGGTCGGCTTCTCGGTCTCGCACCTGCGCATCCCGGGCCTGCCGCGGCCGTGGGAAACGGAGCGGCCGCTGCCGCCGCGGATGGCGAGCGCGCTCGAGATCATGCGCGACGGCCCGATCGGCGCCGCCGCGTTCAACAACGAGTTCGGGCGGCCGGCGCTGGCCGGCTATTTCCGCAGCTTCGAGGTCGAGGGCCGCGAGCCCGGCCTCGTCCGCGGCTACGACAAGCCGATCATGCTGGCCGGCGGGCTCGCGAACCTTGGCGCCGACCACATCGCGAAGGGCACGCTCGGGCCGGGCGACGCGGTGGTCGTGATCGGCGGTCCGTCGATGCTGATCGGACTCGGCGGCGGCGCGGCGAGCTCGGTCGCCGGTGGCGACTCGAGCGCCGAGCTCGACTTCGCCTCGGTCCAGCGCGACAACGCCGAGATGCAGCGGCGCTGCCAGGAGCTGATCGAGCGCTGCCGCGCGCTCGGGCCCGACAACCCGATCGTGACGATCCACGACGTCGGTGCCGGCGGCCTGTCGAACGCGATCCCGGAACTGCTGCACGACTCCGGCGTCGGCGGCGTGATCGAGCTGCGCCGGATCCCGAGCGCCGATCCCTCGCTGTCGCCGATGCAGCTGTGGTGCAACGAGTCGCAGGAGCGCTACGTGCTCGGCGTGCGCGCCGAACGCCTCGCCGAGCTCGAGGCGATGGCGGCGGTCGAGCGCTGCCCGCTGGCCGTGGTCGGCCACGCCACGGCCGACACCACGCTGCGCGTGCTCGACGCCGACGGGCGGCCTGCGCCGGTCGACCTGCCGCTGCCGATGCTGCTCGGCAAGCCGCCGCGGATGCATCGCGACACGCGCCGGGTCGCGTCGCGATACCCGAGGCGCGTCGAGCTCGACGGCATCGCGTTCGGCGACGCCGTCGACCGCGTGCTGCGGCATCCGACGGTCGGCTCGAAGTCGTTCCTGGTCACGATCGGCGACCGCACGGTCGGGGGCCTGTGCCATCGCGATCCGATGGTCGGCCGCTGGCAGCTGCCGGTGGCCGACTGCGCGGTCACGCTGCTCGACTTCGATGGCGTCGCCGGCGAGGCCTTCGCGATCGGCGAGCGTACGCCGCTCGCGCTGCTCGACGCCGCGGCGGCGGCGCGGATGGCGGTCGGCGAGGCGATCACGAACCTGCTCGCCGCCCCGATCGCCGGGCTCGGCGAGGTGCGCCTGTCCGCCAACTGGATGGCGGCGGTCGCGCATCCGGGCGAGGATGCGGCGCTCTACGACGCGGTGCGGGCGGTCGCGCTCGAGCTGTGTCCGGCGCTCGGCATCTCGATCCCGGTCGGCAAGGACTCGCTGTCGATGCAGGCGCGCTGGCGCGACGCCGGCGGCGAGCAGCGCGTGGTCTCGCCGGTCTCGCTCATCGTCTCGGCCTTCGCGCGGGTCGCCGACGTGCGTGGCGCGCGGACGCCCGAACTCCGGCTCGACGCCGGCGAGACCGAGCTCTGGCTGCTGGACCTCGGCGCCGGCCGCGACCGGCTCGGCGGTTCGATCCTGGTCCAGTGCCTCGGCCGCTTCGGCGGCGAGCCGCCGGATCTCGACGATCCCACCCGGCTCGTGGCCTTCGCGGCCGCCGTGCGCGAGCTCGCGGCGCGCGGGCTCGCGCTCGCCTACCACGACCGCTCCGACGGCGGCGCGCTGATCGCCGCGCTCGAGATGGCCTTTGCCGCGCGCGCGGGCCTTGCGATCGAGCTACCGGACGACGCCGATCCGCTCGCGGCCCTCTTCGCCGAGGAACTCGGCGCGCTCGTGCAGGCGCGGGTCGCCGATCGCGACGCGGTCGCGGCGGTGCTCGCGCGGCATGGCGTCGCCGCCTGCGCGCGGCGCTTCGCGACCGTCGATGCCGGCGATGCGATCGTCGTCCGGCAGGGCGGGGCGGAACTCGGTCGCTGGAAACGGCTGGACCTCCTCGCGCGCTGGCACGAGACCAGCCACGCGATCCAGCGACTGCGCGACGATCCGGCCTCGGCCGACGAGGAGCGCGCGGCGCTGCTCGACCCGGCGGATCCCGGCCTCGGCTGGGCACCGGCCTTCGACCCGGCCGAGGACGTCGCCGCGCCGATGATCGCGACCGGCCACCGGCCGCGGGTCGCGATCCTGCGCGAGCAGGGCGTCAACGGCCAGGTCGAGATGGCCGCGGCCTTCGACCGCGCCGGCTTCGCCGCGGTCGACGTGCACATGAGCGAGCTGGTCGCCGGCACGCGCCGGCTCGACGGGTTCGTCGGACTCGCGGCGTGCGGCGGATTCTCGTACGGCGACGTGCTCGGCGCCGGGCGCGGCTGGGCGACGATGATCCGGCACCATCCGGCGCTCGCCGACGCCTTCCGTGTGTTCCTCGCCGATCCGACGCGCTTCGCGCTCGGGGTCTGCAACGGCTGCCAGATGCTGGCCCAGCTCGCCGACCTCGTGCCCGGCGCCGCGCACTGGCCGCGCTTCCGGCGCAACCGCTCCGAGCAGTACGAGGCGCGGCTGGTGATGGTCGAGGTGCTCGAGTCGCCGTCGATTCTGCTGGCCGGCATGGCGGGATCGCGGCTGCCGGTCGTCGTCGCGCACGGCGAGGGCCGCGCGGTCTTCGCCGCCGACGCCGATCCGGCAAGGGCCCATGCCTGCCTGCGCTACGTCGATGGCCAGGGCCGGCCGGCCGCGACCTATCCGGCCAACCCGAACGGCTCGCCCGACGGGCTGACCGGATTCACCAGCGGCGACGGCCGCGTGACGATCCTGATGCCGCATCCGGAGCGCGTGTTCCGCCGGCTGCAGTTCTCGTGGGCGCCGGTCGACGGCCCCGACGAGTCCCCGTGGTTCCGGATGTTCCGCAACGCCCGGGTCTGGGTGGGCTGACCCTCGCCGCCGCTCCGAGATCGTCGAAGGCCCCTGATACCCTCACGTCATGGCGAGCGATCCCACCCCCGCGACCCCGGCCGAGGAGCCGGTCAGCGTCAAGCAGTTCTTCATCCAGGCGGTGCTGTGGCTGCCGCTGGCGTTCTTCCTCTGGTACCTGCTGCGGACCGCGGTCGTCGCGCTGCCGGTCCAGCTGGCCGGCTTCGCGCTCGAACGCGGCCTGCCGGACGTGGTCGCGAAGGTCGAACAGGACCTGCTCGCGGACAAGGACGGCGTGCCGCAGCCGACGATGGTGATCACGACCACGCTGCCGGCGACCGGCGTCGCGCCGAACGAGTTCGGCGACCTGCCGTTCCAGGCGACCACGGTCGAGCCGCTCTTGTTCTGCTACGGCCTCGCCGTGTTCGTCGGCCTCGTGATGGCGACGCCGCTCACGTGGCGCCAGACCTTCGCGCAGTGGATCGCAGGCTGGCTGATCCTGGTGCCGGTCCAGGCCTTCGGCATTGCGGCCGCGGGCTTGAAGCAGCTCAGCTTCGATTCCGGGGACGCCTTGCGGGTGATGGTCGACAACGCCGGTTTCTCGCAGGCCGTGATCGCGTACTGCTACCAGCTCGGCTACCTGATGCTGCCGCCGGTGGTGCCGGTGGTGCTGTGGATCCTGTTCAACCGGCGCTTCGTCGAGGCGATCGCGGGCCCGGTCTTCACGCGCGCCGCGGAACCTGCCGGCGTCCGCGATGGTCGTAGCGGACGATCCTGAGTACCGTCCGATGAACGCCCAGATCGCCGAACGCCCCGAGAGCGCGGCCGCGACACCGGTCGACGAACGCATCGCCCAGCTGCTGATCGAGCGGGGCCGGCTCAAGGAAGCCGACCTGGTCCGCGCCCGGCGCCTCTACGACGAGGACCCGAAGGGCAGCCTGATCGAACTGATGGCGCGGCTCGGGCTCGTCTCCGAGCGCGACGCGGTCGAGGCCACGGCCGACGTGCTGAAGCTGCCGCTGGTCGCGGCCAAGGACTGCCCCGACCAGCCGCCGCCGTCGGTGCAGGTCTCGACCCGGTTCCTCAAGGCCCATCGCGTGGTGCCGTTCGCCGAGACCGAGACCACGGTCGAGGCGATGGTCGCCAATCCGCTCGATCCCTATCCGGTCGAGGCGCTCGGGCTCGCCTGCGGCAAGGCGGTCACGGTGCGGGTCGGGCTGCCGAGCGAGATCGACGCGCTGATCGAGCGCTACTACGGCTCGGGCCGCAGCGCGATGGGCACGATCGTCGAGAACCTCTCGGAGGACGCGACCCGCAGCGAGGACGACGTCGAGCACCTGCGCGACCTCGCGTCCGAGGCGCCGGTGATCCGGCTGGTCAACCTGATCATCCAGCGCGCGGTCGAGGCGCGCGCCTCGGACATCCACGTCGAGCCGTTCGAGAACCGGCTCAAGGTGCGCTACCGCATCGACGGCGTGCTCGAGGAGGTCGAGGCGCCGCCCGCATCGAGCACCGCGGCCGTGATCTCGCGCATCAAGATCATGGCCAAGCTCAACATCGCCGAGCGCCGGCTGCCGCAGGACGGCCGGATCATGCTGCGGGTCCAGGGCAAGGAGCTCGACCTGCGCGTCTCGACCGTGCCGACCAGCTACGGCGAGTCGGTCGTGATGCGCATCCTCGACCGCGAGAGCGTGGTGCTGGACTTCCACGCGCTCGGCTTCACCGACGAGTTCCTGCCGCGGTTCCTCAAGGTGCTCGAGATGCCGCACGGGATCATCCTCGTGACCGGTCCGACCGGCTCCGGCAAGACCACGACGCTCTACACCGCGCTGTCGAAGCTCAACACGCCGGACGTCAAGATCATCACCGTCGAGGACCCGGTCGAGTACCAGCTCGAGGGCGTCAACCAGATCCAGGCCAAGCCCCAGATCGGCCTCGACTTCGCGCACGCGCTGCGCTCGATCGTGCGCCAGGACCCCGACATCATCATGATCGGCGAGATGCGCGACCTCGAGACCGCGCGGATCGCGATCCAGTCGGCGCTGACCGGGCACCTGGTGCTGTCGACGCTGCACACCAACAATGCCGCCGGCGGCGTCACCCGGATGCTCGACATGGGGGTCGAGGACTACCTGCTGACCTCGACCGTCAACGGCATCCTCGCGCAGCGCCTCGTGCGCAAGCTCGAGCCGACCCACGCCGAGCGCTACGAGGCGATGCCCGAGGTGGTCGAGGAGTTCGGGCTGCGCCGGTTCCAGCCCGAAGGTCCGATCCACCTGTACCGCCCGAAGCCGTCGGCGCTGACGCCGACCGGCTACCTCGGCCGCACGACGATCATGGAGTTCCTCGTCGTCACCGATCCGATCCGCCGGCTCATCATGCAGCACGCCGGCATGGGCGAGATCGAGGACCAGGCGCGCCGCGAGGGCATGCGCACGATGTACGAGGACGGGCTCGTGAAGGCGATGGCCGGCATCACGACGATCGAGGAGGTCCTGCGCGTGACGCAGGAGGCGTGAGGATGGACCGCGTCGCCGCGCCGTGCGGCCATCGGGCCTGACCGCGATGCCGCTCTACCGCTACAAGGCGATCGGTCCGAACGGCGAGGCCGTCGAGGGGCAGATGGACGCCGCCTCGCGCGAGGAGGTCGTCGGCCGGCTGCAGGACGCCGGCAACCTGCTGCTCGAGGCGAGCGAGGCGGGTGCCGGTGGAACCGGGCTCGGCGCGATGTTCCGAAGCGCCGAGATGACCCCGGCCGAGATCAACGCCTTCACGCAGCAGCTGGCCACGCTGCTCGGCGCCGGCCAGCCGCTCGACCGCGCGCTGCAGATCCTGCTCGACCTCCCGGACCGCGAGAGCGCCCGCCAGGTCATCAACCGGATCCGCGAGGCGGTGCGCGGCGGCACCTCGCTGTCGGCCGCGCTCGAGCAGCAGCACGGCGTGTTCTCGCGCCTGTACGTGAACATGGTCCGCGCCGGCGAGGTCTCGGGATCGCTCCACGACACGCTGTCGCGGCTGACCGAATACCTCGACCGGATGCGCAACCTCCGCGCCAGCGTGGTCAACGCGCTGATCTACCCGGCGATCATCCTGACCGCGGTGCTGGGTCTCGTCCTGCTGCTGATGTTCTACGTGGTCCCGCAGTTCAAGCCGATCTTCGCCGACCTCGGCGGCGAGCTGCCGTTCCTGACCCGGATGCTGCTCGGTGCTTCCGACCTGCTGCAGGGCTGGTGGTGGGTCGGCATCGCGATGATCGTCGGGACCGCGTGGTGGCTGCGCCGGCAGTGGCTCGATCCCGACCGTCGCCGCGACCTGTCCGAGCGGATCCTCGCGATGGGCGCGCTCGGACGGCTGGTGCAGAAGATCGAGACCGCGCGCATGGCGCGGACTCTGGGAACTCTCGTCCGCAACGGCGTTCCATTGCTGACGGCGCTGTCGATCGTCCGCAACGTGGTCGGCAACGTGGTCATGGCCGAGGCCGTGGACCGCGCCGCGGAGGACGTGAAGGTCGGATCGGGGCTCGCGTGGTCGCTCGGCCAGACCAGGCGCTTTCCGAGGCTCGCCCTGCAGATGATCCAGGTCGGCGAGGAGTCGGGCGAACTCGAGGCGATGCTCGGCCGGGTCGCGGACACCTTCGACCTCGAGGTCCGCAACGCGGTCGACCGGCTGGTCGCGCTGATGGTCCCGGTGGTGACCGCGATCCTCGGCGTGGTGGTGCTGATCGTGATGGTCGCGATCCTGGTGCCGCTGCTCGGCGTGAGCCAGAACATCGGATGAGGACGGGTGCCGCGCACCCCGGAACGGACAAGGCAATGGAGAGTTTGGACATGCGTCGCAATCCCGGCTTCCGCCGCGCGCTCGCCGCCGGCCAGCGCGGTTTCACGCTGATGGAGATCCTGATCGTGCTCGCGCTGATCGCGGTCATCTCGACCTTCGTGATCGGCAACGTGATGGGCGGCTTCTCGAGCGGCCAGGCGAAGGCGGCGCGGGCGCAGCTCTCGACCGTGTCGACCGCGATCGACCGCTTCTATCTCGACAACGGCACGTACCCGAGCCGGCTCGAGGACCTGGTCACGAAGCCCGGCAACGCTCCGAACTGGTCCGGCCCCTACCTCAAGGCCTCGCAGCTCAAGGATCCGTGGCAGGAGCCGCTGCAGTACAAGGTCCCGGGCGACCACGGCGACTACGACCTCTGGTCCTACGGTCGCGACAAGCGCGCGGGTGGCGAGGGTGACAACGCCGACATCCGGAACTGGGATTGACGCGCGCGGCGGTCCCGACGCGCGGCGCGCGCGAGGCGGCATGGGCCGCTCCGGCCTTGGCCTCGTCGCCGCACGGGCCGCGCTCGGCCTCACGCTGATCGAGGCGATCGTCGTCGTCGGCCTGATCGCGGTCGGCGTCGCGGCGACCGCCTTCGCGGTCAGCGGGAGCCTCGATTCGCAGCGGATCCAGTCGGCCGGGCAGGACCTCGTCGCCGCCCTGCGCTACACGCGCGGCAAGGCGATCGTCTCGCGCCAGGCGCAGGCGCTCGAGATCGACGTCGAGGCGCGCTCCTACAAGGCACCGGAACGCAGCGTCGTGCAGCTGCCGAGGGGCATGGAGATGCGGCTGCTGACCGCGGCGATGGAGCAGACCGGCGAGTCGTCCGGTCGCGTCCGCTTCTACCCCGACGGCAGCTCGACCGGCGGCCGGGTCAAGCTCGTGCGCGGCGGACGCGCCTGGGACATCGAGATCGCGTGGCTCACCGGCGAGGTCCGGATGCGGGAGGGCCAGCCATGAGCGTCCGCCCGCGGTTCCCGCCGGCGCGCGGCTTCACGCTGATCGAGATCGTCGCGGCGCTGGTGCTGTTCGCGATCGCGCTCGGCATCTTCATGCAGATGACCGGCAACTCGCTGCGCGCGGCGCGCCAGGCGCAGCACTACACGCACGCGGCGCTGCACGCGCAGTCGCTGCTCGACGCCGCGGGTCACGGCGAGACCCTGCGCGAGGGCGTCACCAGCGGCCGGCTCGACGATGGCACCGAGTGGTCGCTGCGGGTCGAGAAGGCCGATGCGGCGACGATCGCGATGCCGCAGCCCCAGGGCGCGGGCGGCGTGACCGGCGCGCCCGCGCCGCTGCCACCGGCCGCCGGCGTCACCGAGCCGGTGCCGGTGGACCTCTACCGGCTCGAGCTCACGCTCCGCTGGCAGGATGCGCGCGGGCGCCGCGAGGCCGCGTTCTCGACCCTGCGCGCGATCCAGCCCGGAGGCACCTGAGGTGGCGCGCCGCTGCCGATTCCGGGGTTCGGGCTTCACGCTGGTCGAGGTCGTGATCTCGCTCGCGCTGCTCGCGCTGCTGATCCTCGGCGCGCACACCGCGATCCGGACCTCGACCCAGGCGGTGGCCAGCGGCGAGCGGCTGATCGAGCGCACCAACAAGCTGCGCGTGACCCAGGAGCTGCTGCGGCGCCAGCTCTCGCAGGCGCTGGCGATGCCGATCGAACAGCGTCGCGGGACCAACGAGTCGATCTTCCTGTCCGGCGGCCGCGACGAGCTGACCTGGGTGTCGGCGATGCCGGGCTATCTCGGCCGGGGCGGCCCCTACGTGCAGCGGATCTCGCTCGAGCGCGGGCCGGGCGGCCCGTCGCTGGTGTTCCGCCATGCGATGCTGAACGGGTGGGATCCGGACGACGGTTTCGACGAGCGCGGCGCGCCCCCGGTGACGCTGCTCGAGGGCATCCGCGACCTCCGGATCGAGTACCGCGCCCTCGACGACGCCGGCCGGCTCGGATCCTGGCAGGACCGCTGGGACAAGCCGTTCCAGCTGCCCTTGCTGGTCCGGATCCGGATCGAGTTCGACCGGGAGTCGCAGCAGCAGTGGCCGGAACTGGTGATCCCGCTGCTGGTGGATCCGGGCGCCGGCGCGATGAACGTCGCGCCGATCTTCGGGCCGCGCGGATGAGGGTCGAGGTTCGCCGCCGGGAACGCACCGGGACCGCGGCGCGCGGCGTCGCGCTGCTGGTCGTGCTGTGGGTGGTCGTGCTGCTCGGGGTGCTGCTCGGCGCCTTCGTGATTTCGGCGCGGACCGAGAACCTGACCACGCGCTTCCTGTTCGACGCGACCCGCGCCCGCTTCGCCGCCGAAGCCGGCCTGAGCCTCGCGGTCCATGAGCTGCGACGCGCCGATCCGCAGGCCCGCTGGGTCGCCGACGGCCGCGTCTACGAGGGCCGATTCGAGGACGCGAAGCTCGAGATCTCGATCATCGACGAGGCCGGCAAGGTCGACATCAACGTCGCCGACGAGGCCACCCTGTTCGCGCTGCTGCAGGCGGTCGGCATCGAGGAACCCCGCGCCCGCAGGCTGGTCGATGCGATCCTCGACTGGCGCGACGCGGATGACCTGGTGCGACCGAACGGGGCGGAAAGGCGCGACTACGAGGCCGCCGGACTGTCGTGGGGGCCTGCCAACATGGGCTTCCAGACCACCGGACAGCTGCAGCAGGTGCTGGGCATGACCTGGGAGATCTACGAACGCCTCGCGCCCCACATCACGATCTACACCGGCCAGGGCCAGCCGAGCTTGGGATTCGCGGATGCACCGGTGCTTCAGACCGTGCCGGGGGTCACGCCCGAGATCGCCGCGCAACTGGTCGCGCAGCGCCGCGCGCTCGCGCCGGCCGAGCTCGCCGGCATGCCGCTGATGCTGCCGAACGGCCAGCCGTTGGTGGCCGGGGGTGGGGGGCTCACCTATACTGTGACGTCCAAGGCGACCTTGCCCAATGGGGCCTGGACCTCGCTGGTGGCCACGGTCCGCCCCGGCGGGGCGCCCGGGCGGCGCGCGTACAGCATCCTCGGCTGGCGCGAAGGAACGGCGGACGAATGAGCGAGAGCGTGCTCGACCGACAGCTCGCGCGCGTGCGGGTGGCGTATGCCACGAGCCCGCTGGCGCGCTTCTTCGACTGGTGGTGGGGGCAGCTCCAGCCCCTGCTGCCGGCGAAGGCGAGGGCGTGGCTCGCCGAGACCCGCGACGAGGTGCTGCTGACGCTGTCGCCGGAGCGGATCGATCTCGCCTGGCGGGGCCGCAGCCCCCGCGCGCCGGGCAGCCTCGAGCGCGGCGCCGAGCCCGAACTCCTGAAGCAGGACCTGAAGGCCTATCTCGGTGGCACCGAGGAGCCTCCCGCGGTGTTCCTGGTCCTGCCGCCGGGCAAGGTGCTGCGACGGACGCTGACGCTTCCGGCGGCGGCCGAGCCGAACCTCCGGCAGGTCCTGTCCTTCGAGATGGACCGCCAGACCCCGTTCAAGGCCGACCAGGTCCACTTCGATGCGCGCATCGTGGCCCGCGATCCGGTGGCGAAGCAGATCCGGGTCGAGCTCGCGGTCGCGCCGCGCGCCGCGATCGACGGCGAGCTCGCCACCCTCGCGGAGCTCGGCATCGCGCTCCACGGCGTCGACATCGCCCCGCTCGGGGAGGGCTCCCGGGCCGGCTTCAATCTGCTGCCGCCGGAGCGCCGGGCGCGCCAGCGCGACGTCTGGCTGCTCGCGAACCTCGGCCTCGGGGCCCTGTGCGTGGTCCTGCTGCTGGCGGCGATGGCGCTGTCGGTCGCGAACCGCGAGGCGGCGCTCGAGGCGCTGCGCGCGACCGTCGATCGCGAGCGGATCGAGGCCAAGGCGGTCGCCGATCTGCGCTCGGAGCTGCGCGCGGCGGTCGAAGGCGCGAACTTCCTCGCCGAGAAGAAGCGCGCGCAGCCGGTGGTCAGCGACCTGCTGCTGGACCTCACCCGGCGCCTGCCGCCGGATACCTGGCTGCAGCGCTTCAGCCTGACCGGGCGCCAGGTCCAGCTGCAGGGCCAGGCGCGCGAGGCCGCGAGCCTGATCCGCATCCTGCAGCAGTCGCAGATGCTCCGGGGACCGGCGATCCAGGGCGCGGTGACGCCCGATGCGCGCACCAGCAAGGAGCAGTTCCTGATCCAGGCCGACGCCCGGACCCGGGTCGACGCGGTCGCGTCGGCCGCCGGCGGTGGCGCCGCTGCCCGCGAAGGCGAGAACGATGGCCGCGCCCGCCGCTGACCGCGACCGCCTGCTGGCGGTGATCCTGCTGGTGCTGGCCGTGTTCGCGGTCTACCTCGTCGGCGTGCACTGGTGGTTCACGGCGCGCCATGTCGCGATCTGGCAGGAGATGTCGGAACTGCGCGAGCAGGAGGCGACCTTCCGGGCGACCAGCGCCCAGCGCGCCGAGATCGAGGCGCGGCTGGCCGAGGTGCGCGCGTTCGAGGCGGGCAATCCGGCCTTCCTGCCGGAGACCGACTTCGACTCGGCGGCCGCCGCGCTGAGCCAGCGCCTGCGCCAGATCGTCACGCAGCACGCCCGCAGCGAGCAGAGCTGCCAGATCATCATGAACCAGTACGCGCCCTCGACCGAGAAGGAGCTGTTCGAGCGGGCCGCGATCCGGGTGCGCCTGCGCTGCACCCTCGAGGAGTTCCAGCCGATCCTCTACGACCTCGAGAGCGCGAGTCCGGTGCTGTTCGTCGACGAGGTCCAGGTCTGGAAGCAGACCGGCTTCCAGCAGCCGGGATCGAACCAGGTCGCGAGCTACCTCGACGTCCAGTTCACGCTCTGGGGCTACCTGCGCAAGCGCATGCCGCAGGGCGAGGAGCGCGGCGCATGACCCGCGGGCGCCGGATCGCCACCGGGCTCGCCGCGACCGCCGGGGGGCTGCTCGTCGTCGTGCTCGCGCTCGCGTTCGGGCTCGGCCGTGGCTACACGCTGGCGAGCCTCGACGCGGACGATGCGCCGCCGCCGGTCGAGGTGAGCCTCACGGCGGAGATGCCGCGGATGCCCGCGGCGTCGACCTACGGCGACATCCTGGTCCGGCCGCTGTTCAACGAGTCGCGCCAGCCGGAGGCCCTGCCCGATGCCGGCGCCATCGCCGCGGCCCAGCCGACCTCGCCGCTCAACGTCAGCCTGTCCGGCATCATCCTGACGCCCGGCGCGCAGATCGCGCTCGTCACCCACAACGCGAACCAGCAGACCGAGCGCGTCAAGGTGGGACAGCCGCTCGCCGGCGACCAGTCGGCCTGGACGCTCGCGGAACTCCGGCCACGGGCCGCGGTCTTCGATGGCGGTCCGCTCGGCCGCCAGGAGCTCGAACTCGCCACCGACACCGCCGGCAGCCCGCCCGGCGTCTCCGTGCAGATTCCCTCGCCGCAGGACGCGCAGGCCGCGAACGCCGCCGCGGCCGCCGGCGCGACGGCGCTGCCCGGTGCGCTATCGTTGCCGACCGCCGGCCAGACGGACCCGCAGGCCAACCCGCCGCCTCCGGCCGGCACCCCGAGCGAGGAAGAGATCCGCAAGCGGATCGAGGAACGCCGCCGACAGCTGCGCGAGGAAGCGCAGCGGATCATGCAGCAACAGTCGACGCCGGGGGGCTGAGCATGCCGTCCGCGCCCAGTGGAGCCTTGTCAGTGCAGAGATCGTCCGACTCCCCGCCGGGCTTCGCTCCGGGCCCCGAGGTCATCGCCCGCGCGGGTCGGGCGCGGCACGCAGGCGTTGCGGTCGCGACCGCACGACCGGCCTCCGGGATCTTCCGGCGTCGTGGCGTGTCCGTGCGGCCGCTGCTGTGGGTCGCTGCCGCGACGTTGGTGGCCGGCTGCGCGACGACACCGACGGCGGACCATGGGGGCTCGCCGCGCC
Source organism: Lysobacteraceae bacterium (assembly GCA_002995625.1). Classification (GTDB taxonomy): domain Bacteria; phylum Pseudomonadota; class Gammaproteobacteria; order Xanthomonadales; family Ahniellaceae; genus UDEA-SF1. The sequence goes on from PVBP01000005.1 coordinate 54,614, forward strand.
TGGCCGAAGCCGAACGGCTGCCGCCGCCCGCCCCGGCGGTCGCCACCGAGACGACCTCGGCGATGGCCGCCCGCGACGCGAGTCCGGTCGCGGTCGAGCCGCGCGGACCCGTGCTCGAGCGGGGCACCGGCGAGTTCTTCAATCCGACGGTCGCGCGTCGTGGCCCCGGCACCGGCGAGGCCGGGGACGTCACGTTCAACTTCGAGAACACGCCGATCCAGGCGGTCGTGAAGTCGGTCCTCGGCGACCTGCTCCAGGAGAGCTACGTCATCGCCCCGGGCGTGCAGGGCAACGTGACCTTCGCGACCGCGAGGCCGATCAGCCTCGACCAGGCGCGCGCGGTCCTCGAGACGCTGCTCGCGTGGAACAACCTCGCGATGATCTACCGCGACGGCCGCTACACGATCCTGCCTTCGGCGCAGGCGATTCCCGGCAACCTGGTGCCGCGATCGGGTCCGGTCAGCGCGCAGCGCGGCTTCGACGTGCGCGTGGTGCCGTTGCGCTACATCTCGCCGACCGAGATGCAGAAGGTCCTCCAGCCCTACGTCCGGCAGGGCGCGATCGTCCAGGCCGACAACGCGCGCAACCTGATCGTGCTGGCCGGCAGCAGCGTCGAGATGCGCAACTACCTCGAGACGATCGAGCTGTTCGACGTCGACTGGCTGCGCGGCATGTCGATCGGGATGTTCCCGCTCGAGCGCGTCGAGGTGAAGACCGTGCTGCCGGATCTCGAGAAGATCTTCGGCGAAGGCGGCCAGACCCCGCTGGCCGGGATGTTCCGGTTCCTGCCGATCGAGCGGACCAACTCGATCCTCGTGATCACGCCGCAGCCGGAGTACCTCGAGCGCGCGCGCGAGTGGATCGCGCGCCTCGACCGCGGCGGCAACGACGCCGGATCGCAGCTCTACGTGTACTACGTCAAGAACGTCAAGGCCGCCGATCTCGCCGGCAACCTGTCCGACATCTTCGGCGGCGGGGGAGGCGGCGCCACCGGCGGGAGCGCGCCGCGCGCGGAAGCCGCGATCGGCGCGGTGGTGCCCGGGGTCCAGTCGGTCGAGATCAAGAGCCTCAACGAGGGCCCCGGACCGGACCGCCAGCCGCCGGCGGTGCCGGCCTCCGCGCCGCCGGCCGCGACCGGCGGCGGGATCAGCATCGTCGGCGGCGACGACGTGCGAATCACCGCGATCGAGGAGTCGAACGCGCTGCTGATCCGCGCGACCCCGTCCCAGTACGACTCGATCCTGGCCGCGATCAAGCGCCTCGACATCGAGCCGCTGCAGGTCCACATCGAGGCCCAGGTGGTGCAGGTCAACCTGACCGGCAACCTCGAGTTCGGCGTGCGCTGGTTCTTCCAGAACTCGACGTCCGGAGACGCCGCGTTCGCGTTCCGCCGCGACATCCGCGGCTTCGGGACCGCGAACCCGCGCCGCAACAACGTCTGGAACAGCTTCGCCGGGAGCGCCGGGCAGGACGGCGTCAACTGGACCTTCCTGACGACCTCGGCCGAGGCCCTGCTGAAGACGCTCGAGTCGCAGAGCCGCGTGCAGGTGCTGTCGGCGCCGTCGGTGCTGGTGCTCAACAACAAGCAGGCGAACATCAACGTCGGCACCCAGATCCCGGTCGTGAGCTCGTTCATCAATCCGGGCACCGGCATCGTGAATCCCGGCCAGCCCGGGCAGCCCGGCCAGCCGGCGATCGGCTTCGGGCAGAGCTTCGTCCAGTTCCGCGACACCGGCCTGATCCTCAACGTCACGCCGCGCGTCAACCCCGGCGGTCTCGTCTACCTCGAGATCAAGCAGGAGGAGAGCAACATCGCCGGCGCACCGGACCCCACTGGCAACGTGCCGATCGCGCGGCGCGTGATCGAGACCGAGGTCGCGGTCCAGAGCGGCGAGACGCTGGTGCTCGGCGGGCTCATCAAGGAGGATCGGAACACCGGCCAGGACGGCGTGCCCGGCCTGATGCGGATCCCGGTGATCGGGCGCGCCTTCGGTCGTTCGACCAGCGGCACCGTGCGGCAGGAACTGCTGGTGCTGCTGCGGCCGACCGTGATCTCGAACAGCGACGAGGCGCGCAACCTGACCGACGAGTACCGCATCCGCTTCGAGAACATCCGTCCGCTGATCGAACGCGAGATGCCGCGCCTGCGCGGCGACGGCGAGGCCGCGCCGTCCACTAGCGGGCCGCGAACCACTGATTCCAGCAACGAGAAGCCAGAATGAAAAACCTTATGAAAAGCGCCCTTGGCTTGTTGATCGCCGCGGGACTCGCCGGCTGCGCGACCCCCGGCACCCACGGCGGGCGTGACGCGGCCAGGTCCGGCCCCGGCGGGATCTCGCTCGACGCGAGCCCCGAGGAGCGAGCGGTCGCCAAGTGGATCCTGCTGATCAACCGCGACTTCGCGGAAGCGTGGGAGTTCCTCACCCCCGGCGCGCGCTCGACGATGTCGCGCGAGGACTACGTGACGACGATGAACGGGCGGCCGATCAACTGGCTCGGGGTCCGCTTCATCGAGAAGCGGTGCGAGATCGAGGACAGCTGCCTCGTCTCGCTCGAGGTGCCGTTCCAGGCCGGGCTCGGGCGCGGCGTCGGGATCGTCACGGCGCCGAGCTTCATCTCGGAGCGCTGGCTCAGGCTCGACGGCGCCTGGTACTACGCCCCGGCCGAGCTGACGCAGGCCGCGCCCCGCGAGCAGTAGGCGGACGACGACCGATGCTGCCGGCACCCGGTGAAGGGGGCTTGCACCCCCCCGAATGATCGCTTAACATCCTGCCCGCTAGTCCTCGGAGGCGGGGTCGAGCGCAGGCCTGCGCGCCGCGACCGAACGTCTGGGGTGAACAGCAACAAGCCCTGTGGTTCCTATTAGGAGAGTCTCCAAATGAAAAGAAACAGTCTGACGACTGCCCTGCTGGCCGGCCTCGCCGGCGCGGCCGGCATCGCCGCGACGGCCAACGCGGTCAACGTCAACCCGGACGGCATCGGCGGCGCCCTGATCTATCCGTACTACACGGTCAACAAGGGCAACACGACCCTGATCTCGGTCGTCAACACGACCAGCCAGGTCAAGGCCGTCAAGGTCCGCTTCCTCGAGGGCCGGAACTCGCGCGAAGTCCTCGACTTCAACCTCTACCTGTCGCCGTTCGACGTGTGGGTCGGCGCGATCGCTCCGACCGACGCGGCCAACGCCAACTCGGGCGGCCAGCTGATCACCCCGGATCGCTCGTGCACGGTTCCCCCGCTGCCGACCGCCGGTCAGCCGTTCCTGACCTTCGCGTATGACGGCTCGCCGGGCAACGCGGCGATCGACCACAACCCGGCCCAGCTGCCGCGCTACTCGACCGTCGAGCGTACCCGCGAGGGCTACGTCGAGATGATCGAGATGGGCGTCGTCAGCGGCCCGCTCGCGACCGCGGCGACCCACGGTGCCAATGGCATCCCGGCGAACTGCAACGCGCTGCTCGCGGCCTGGTCGGCCGGCGGCGTCTGGCAGCAGACCCTCGGCGCGTCGAACGTGTCGCTGCCGACCGGTGGCCTGTACGGCTCGGGTGCGGTCGTCAACGCAGCCGAAGGCGTGATGTACAGCTATGACGCCGTCGCGCTCGAGGGCTTCTACACGAACACGCAGGCTCCGGCCGCGCTGCACACCGACCCGTCGAACGTGTTCCCGCAGCTGGGCGCTGCGAACACCAACGGCACCGTCGCGACCTCGATCGTCATCGCCAACAACGGCACGCAGCTGATCCAGGACAGCTGGGGTCCGGTGCAGGCGCCGCAGGGTGGTCCGGGTGGCTGGAATGCCGTGTCGGCGGTGCTGATGCACGAGGCGGTGTTCAACGAGTACCTGACCGCCGCGACCCTCGGCGCGACCTCGGAGTGGGTCCTGACCTTCCCGACCAAGCGCTTCTACGTCGACCGCATTGCGCCGGCGCTGGCTCCGTTCTCGAACATCTTCTTCGCGACGTCCGCCATCCCGGGTTCGTGCGAGCGCTACCAGGTCAACGTCTGGGATCGCGAGGAGCAGACCCCGCTCTCGGGCGTGCCGGTGTCGCCGCCGCCGCCGCTGGGCGTGCCGACCCTGTGCTACGAGGCGCAGGTGCTGGCGATCAACCAGAACCTGACGGCGATTTCGCCGGGCTTCCGCAGCGAGACGGCGAACCTCGGTTCGCGCTTCGCCGAGAACATCTTCGCCGGCGCGAATCCGCCGTCGAGCCTGTTCAACGCGGGTCACGTCCGGGTCCGCTTCAACCAGGCGTCGCAGGTCCTGACGAATGCGCTGTCGCAGCGTCAGTACTTCGGTCTGCCGGTGGTCGGCTTCTGGACCGTCCGTGCGATCAACGGCAACCTCGGTGGGGTGCTGGCCAACTACTCGGGCACGCACATCCACAAGTACGAGCGTCGCGTGAGCGGCGGCACTGTGCCGTAATCCAGGACTGCAGCGACTGCACGTTCGAAGGAGCCCCGGGAAACCGGGGCTCTTTCTTTTGCGATCCACCGGCCAGATGCGACGGACTCGATCGCGCCGCTGCGCCTTCGGCATGCCGCCACATGTTCGACTTCGAAGCCGCAGGGCTGGCATCCCGCCCCGGGTTCTCCACCGACGGTGCCCGGCCAGTGCCCGGCCGGAGCGAACGCCCGTCCGCCCCTGATGCACGTTCATCGGCCGCACGTCCCGGTATTCAGGATCGCTGCCGCGTGCCTGTGCTAGGTTAGGCCCATCTCACGGCCCCTCGACATGATGCGCCCACTCGCCCTGCTCGCCCTGTCCCTCGGCGTGCTGACCTCCCCGGTCGGCGCGCAATCGATCAACTTCACCAACGCGAACCCGCAGGTGGCCATCCAGCTGCTGCCCGGCTCGCAGCTTTCGATCGATGCGCAAGGCAACGTCAATGCCGAATGTGCGTCGACGCCGGAGGGCTGCCAGCGGCTGACCCAGGGGGGCGGCGGCTCGCAATGTGGCAGCGGGGCGACCATCGGCTCGCTGGTCGTGACCAATCCAGGTCCCGCGCCCGGACCCTACCCCGGCGGGTCGAACATCACGGTCGTCGCACAGAACGTCGCCAACGCGGCCATCTGCGTCCGCGATGCCGTCGTCCTTCCCGCGCAGACCGCTGTGACCGTGAGCGGCTGGGGTGGCAACGTCACGCCGACCGGATCGACCATCTCGCAGGTCGTGACCATGCCGTCGCAGCCGTCCACCACCTATCGCCTCCGGCTCGTCTGCTACGGATCGACCGGCAGCGACACCAAGACGATCGATGTCACCACGTCGACCGTCACCGAGCCGCCACCGACCGACTGTCCGCCGCCCCCGGTCGCGCCCTACACGACAGTCAACGCCGGGTCGACGACGACGCGCATCATCCGGGGTCCGGGTGGCAGCACGCTGCCGATCCGAAACGTCGAGGGATGGGAGTCGCTGCCGAATCTCTTCCAGGGCTTCCCGAATCCGTTCCCGCAGACCGGAACCTCGGGCCAGCTCCTCGATACGCCCGACACCATCCGCATCCTCCGTTTCACGGTGCCGCAGAACTACTCGGCGCCACCGGTGTTCTCGATCGTGTTCAACTCCTGGCCCAATGGCTTCGAGCAGGGTCTTGACGCCTACGTGTCGGTCTCGACCTGCCCCGGCGACTTCCGGATCCCGACCGCGACCCAGAACGGCACGACCAGTGATCCCACCTTTGCCGAGGGCTGTCGGAACTGGCGTGACGAGGCATTTGCCTGGGCGTTCGGTTTCGGGACCGGTCGCATCAACTGGCGAGACCCGTCGATCGCGGGCAATCCTGCCACCTCGACGCCGGCCCATTGCGTGCTCGAACGCGGGCGAACCTACTACCTCAACATGTACATGATGCGCCCCAACGCGAATCGGACGTTGAACGACTTCACCGACAACGCGTCCAGCGTCTGCGGGATCAACAATCCCTGTGGTCACCTGACCAGCGCCGGGAACTGACAGGGCCGCCGCGCATCGAAGTCGGATCGGGGGCCGCTCGGCCGGCCTCCGACCCCGGGCCAAGGCGCCAATCGCCGCGGCAAACGGCGCTTCAAGCGGCCCTGGGCCGGTGCCCGTTCCAGCGAGGACGCCAGCGCGCTTCGAGCGCGCGGCGCCCTCGCATCGTTCCTTCGTCCATCCACACCGAACCCCATGCCCGCACCCAACTCGCTCGTCGTCGCCGTCGTCCTCTTTCTCCTCCTCGCCATGGTCCGGGCCGGCGCGGCCCTCGCGCTGGATGACGACGTCGTGATCCTCTCGCGCGGCGGCAGCGCGGTCACGGTCGCCGACCTGCGCGCGCGACTGATGGAGGTTCCGCCCGAGGATCGAGCCGAGTTCATTGCCGATCGTCGGCGGCTCGACACGACGCTGCGCCAGCTGCTGGAGACCCGCCAGCTGGCCGACGCGGGCCGGCGCGACGGCATCGACCAGTCACCGGAATACCAGGCGGCCGTGCGGCTCGGCACCGAACGGGCGCTGGCCGCGCTCTACAACCAGAAGCTGCGCGCCGAGGGGCTCGCCAAGGCGGACCTCGAACAGGTCGCCCGGGAGCGCTTCCTCGCCAACCCGCCCCCCGCGAGCTGGACGATCGAGGCCCGGCACGTTCTCGTGAAGCCGTTCGACGACCGCAATGCCGCGTTCGCGAAGGCCAGCGAGATCCTCGAACGCGCACGTGCCGGAGAGTCGATCGAAGCGCTGGCCGCCCGCTACTCCGACGACCGGGGCTCCCGCGATACCGGCGGACTGATCAAGGGGCCCTCCGAGTCGTTCGATCCGGCGTTCTCGGCCGCGGTGCTGGCTCTCGAGAAGCCGGGCGATCTCGCGCCGGTCACGGAAACGCGTTTCGGCTTCCATGTCATCCAGCTGGTCGCCAAGACCGAGGCCGGACGGCCGCGCTTCGAGAGCGTCCGCGAGCAGCTGATCGAGGAAGTGGCCGACAGCGTCGCCCGTCGCCACATCATTGCGAGCCATGAGCGGCTGTTCGCGGATCCGCCCGAGCTCAACGAGGCGGCCATCGAACGGCTCCTCCGGGATCCGGAGTCGGTGGTCCGCCCGCCCAGCGCCAACCGTTGAGTCGGCCGCGGACGGAGTCCGCGCGCGGCGCCTGCGGCTCCCTGCACGCCCGCCGATGCCGGCGCTGGACCAGTCCGGCGTTCGCGTGCAGGATCGCGCGATGACTGCGCAAGCAAACCACCTGCTGCTGCGCCGGCTCGTCGAGCGGGAGTTCTCGCAGCGCTATCTCGGCAGCCTGTCCGGGCCGGCGTGGGCGCTCCTGCAGCCGCTGCTGCTGCTGGCGGTCTACGCGCTCGTGTTCGTGCAGATCCTGCGGGTCCGACTGCCGGCCGGTGACACCCCGCTTGACGTGGTTCCATTCCTCGTGGCCGGCCTCTGGCCCTGGGCGGCTTTCGCCGAGTCGCTGAACCGGGGTGTCGCCGCGGTGCCGGAGAACGCCGCGCTTCTGGCGAAGGTCGCGCTACCGAGATCCCTGCTCGTCGTCGCGCCCGTGATCGTCGCGTTCGCGGTCCATGGCGTGGGCCTCGTCGTCGTCGGGATCGCCCTCGCGCTCTGGGGTCGCCCGTTCGACGCGTCCGGGCTGCTGCCCGCCACCGTGGCCTACCTGCTGCTGGGAGGGTTTACCCTCGGGATCGCCCTGCTGCTCGCGGCGTGGAACGTCTTCGTCCGCGACGTCGGACAGATCCTCGGCCAGGCCCTGACGCTGCTCTTCTTCCTGTCGCCGGTGTTCTTCACGCGCGAGATGGTGCCCGAGGCCTTCCGGGTCGCCTTCGATCTCAATCCTCTGTCGATCTATCTCGATCTGATCCGCGCGGCGCTGCTGGCGACCGACGTCGACCTGTTGCCGGCCTTCGCGAAGGCCGCTGCGGTGGCCGCCTTCGCCCTGGTCCTCGGGCTCGCGGTCTTCCAGCGGCTGTCGCCGCATTTCGAGGACTTCGCGTGAGCTCCGGGACGCTCGCCCGGATGCGGGGCGTGACCAAGCGCTTCCCGAAGGTCGCCCGGCGCCGCGATCGCGGTCGCGCCTTCCTGCAGCTCCTGACCGGCTGGGGCGCGCCGACCGCGACGACGGTCCTCGAGGGCATCGATCTCGAGATCCGGCGCGGGGAATCGCTCGGACTCATCGGCGAGAACGGCGCCGGCAAGTCCACGCTGCTCAAGGTGCTGACCGGAGTCCTGGCCCCGAGCGAGGGCGAGGTCCGGATCGACGGCTCGGTTGCGGCATTGCTCGAACTCGGCGCGGGCTTCCATCCCGAGTTCAGCGGTCGCGACAATCTGCGCATGGCGGCCGCGCTGATGGGCTTCGCGCCCGGTGAACTCGAGGCGCGCGAGGCGGAGATCCTCGCGTTCGCCGACATCGGGCGCTACATCGACGAGCCGATCAAGCACTACTCGTCGGGCATGGTCGTCCGGCTCGGCTTCGCGCTGGTCGCCGCGCGCCGTCCGGACCTGCTCATCACCGACGAGATCCTCGCGGTCGGCGACGAGGCCTTCCAGCGCAAGTGCATCCGCTGGATCGAGGATTACCTCGGCGGCGGCGGCACGCTGCTGCTGGTGTCCCACAGCATGTACCAGGTGCAGAAGCTGTGCCGCCACGCGATCTGGCTCGAGCACGGCCGGATCCGCGCATCCGGCGACGTCTACGACGTGACCCAGGACTACCTCGCCGCGCAGGAACGGCGCATCGCCCGCGAGGCCGGGATGTCGCCGCAGGAATCGCCGGGGACCCTCGCCGGCGTCGAGTTCAGTCTCGCCGCGGTCCGCGTCAATGGGCACGACGGCGAGGCGCCGGTGTATCTCGCGGCCGGCGACACGCTGGCGATCGATCTCGACGTGCGAAGCCGGGAGGGCAGGGCGCCGGTCGCGGCCTTCGGCATCGTCCGCGCGGACGGCACGCCCGTGTTCGGCACCACCAGCGAGATCGCGCAGGTGCCCGCGACGGTCGATGCCGACGGGCTCGCGCGCTTCCGCGTCGAGCTCCCGAACCTCGTCCTGCTGCCGGGCGCCTACAGCGTGCGATTCCATGCGCTCGACCCGGAGGGCCTGCGCGTCTTCGACACGCTCGAGCGCGGCTTCGTCGTCCGCGGCCACACCCGCGAGCTCGGCGTCGTCCGCCTCGCGCATCGCTGGGTCCAGCCGGCCGGCCGCGGATGATCGCCGAGCCGCCGATCCGCGTGATCGTCCCGGTGCACGATGGCTGGGACGTGCTCGAAGCCTGCCTTGCAAGTCTCCGGCGAACCGTGCGGGCGCCGCATCGCGTCGAACTGGTCGACGATGCCTCGCCCGATCCGCGCGTCCGACCGATGCTCGCGAGCGTCGTCGCGCGAGATCCCGACCGCTTCGCGCTCTACGTGCAGGACGAGAACCTCGGCTTCGTCGCGACCGTCAACGCGGCGATGGCGCGGACCCGGGACGACGTCGTGCTGCTCAACTCCGACACGGTCACGACCGACGGTTGGCTCGATCGGATCGACGCCTGCCGGCGCTCGGATCCGCGGATCGCGACCGCGACCCCGTTCTCGAACAACGCCGAGATCTGCGCGATCCCGGACTTCTGCGCGCCGAACCCGATGCCGCCGGATCCCGACGCCGTTGCCCGGGCCTGCCGGGCGGCGGGTCCGCCCGAGTATCCCGAGCTTCCGACCGGCGTCGGCTTCTGCCTCTACGTGCGCCGCGCCGCGCTCGATGCGATCGGCGACTTCGACGCCGCGACCTTCGGTCGCGGCTATGGCGAGGAGAATGATTTCTGCCGCCGCGCGGCCCGGCACGGCTGGCGCAACGTGCTGTGCGACGACGCCTACGTCGCGCACGTCGGCAACGTCTCGTTCGGCGCGCTGGGCCATGCGCCCGGCGGCACGAATGCCGCACGGCTGTCGGCGCGCTACCCGGACTACAATCGGCTCGTGGCCGACTTCATCGCGGCCGACCCGCTTCGCGCGCGGCGCGAGGCGATCCTCGCGCGCCTCGCGCCTCGCCCCGACGCCCCATGACCGATCCCGCGATCCCGACGCTGCCGTTCACCGGCGAACGCTTCACCCCCGAATGCGTGCGCGAGATGTGGCTCGAACACTGGCACCGCTACGCCTTCGCGCTGCGCTGGGCGCGCGGGCGCCGCGTGCTCGACGCGGCCTGCGGCGAGGGCTACGGCGCCGCGCTGCTCGCCCGCGGCGGCGCCACCGTCACCGCGGTCGACTGCTCGGCCGAGACGCTGGCGCACGCGCGGGCGCGCTATGGCGGGATTCTCGGCCTGGCCTTCGAGCACGGCGACGTCACCGACCTGTCGAACCTGCCCGATGCCGGCTTCGACCTGATCGTCTCGTTCGAGACCCTGGAGCATGTCGAGGCCCAGGACGCGATGCTCGCCGGCTTCCGCCGGCTGCTCGCGCCGGGCGGCCTGCTGCTGGTCTCGACGCCGGACCGCCGCGTCTACTCCGATCTCACCGGCTACCGCAACGAGTTCCACGTCCGCGAGCTCTACCGCGACGAGTTCGAGGCGCTGCTCGCGCGGCATTTCGCCGCCCGGAGGCTGTTCGGGCAGAAGCTGCTGTTCCAGTCGCTGCTGCGCGACCTCGGCGCGCCGCCAGCGCGGGCGGGCGCGCGCACGATGGCCGCGGACGGATCGACGGTCGTCGATGGCCTCGACTACCCCTCGGTGTACTACGTCGCGGTCTGCGCGCACCGCGCCGAGGACCTGCCGCCCGGGCTCGATGGCCTCGTCGACCTGTTCGGCGACGCGGCCGAGTCGGTCTATCGCCACTACGAACACGAGATCCGCAAGAACATGGCCGCCGGCGGCGTCATCCAGGACCTCGAACGCCGCATCGCGCGTCTGCGCGAGCGGCTCGCCGCGGCGGGGCTCGACCCCGACGCGCCCTGAGCCCCTCGACCGCTTCCCGACCGATGGACTTCAAGATCGATTTCGGCAACGCGCTGCCGCCGACGCCCCCGGCCGACGCGCCGCTCTACGCCTCGGTCGCCGGCGTCGCACTCGCGCTCGGCCCGGACGAATGCGTGTTCCGACCGTCGGGATCGGACGAGCGCCACGTGATGACGCTCGACGTGCTGGCCACGCTCGATGCGACGCGACGCTTCCGCACGCTCGACGAGCACGCACGCGACGTGTCCCTGCGCATCCCGACCGTGTCGGGTCGCGAGGACGCGGCGCGCGCGATGCTGGAGCAGCTGATCCGCCGCGGCCTCGTCGTCTCGGCCGACGACTGGATCGCCGGACTCGCACGCGCGCCGATCGGGGCAGGCGCCCCCGCCCCGTTCCGCGGCGTCGCGATCCGGACCTGCGATCGCCCGGATCGGCTGGCGCGGCTCCTCGACACGCTCGCCGACAACGAGGCGCGGCATGCGCCGGGCCACCGATACCTCGTGATCGACGACTCGCGCGACGCCGCGGCCGTCGACTGCAACGCGGCGCTCGCGCGCGACCTCGCCGCACGCGCGGGCGTCGAGGTCCGCCACGTCAGGCCATCGGACTGGTCGCGCGCGCTCGTCGCGTGGCGACGCGCCCGCCCGGACGCGATCGCGGCGATCGGTGCCCTGCTGGATCGCGAGCCGGGTGCCGGCACGGCCTTCGGCGGCGGGCGCGCGCTCAACCTCGCGCTGCTGCTCGCGGCCGGCGCGCGCGTGGCGCTGCTCGACGACGACTTCCTGCTGCCGGTCCATGGCGCCGGGGACGCGGACGGGCGGATCCGTCTCGACCCCGAGCGTGGCCCTGTAACCCGCTTCCATGCCGGCGTCGAGGCCGCGCTGGCCGACGGCGCGCCTTGGCCGGGCGAACCGTTCGCCGCCCACCTCGACTGGTGCGGACGGACGCTCGGCGAGATCCTCGCCGGCGACGGCGCGCGCCGGCCGAACCGCGGCGATCTGCGGGGGCTCGAACTGCCGATGCTGGGCGAGCTGGCGGCCGGAACGCCGATCATCGCGACCGTGCTGGGGCATCGCGGCCACTCGGGCTCGGGCGGCCGCGACTGGCTGTTCCTGCTCGGTGCCGACGAGCGCGCCGAGCTGGTGCGCGATCGCGATCGCTATCTCGCGACGCTGGCGCGACCGTGCGTGGTCCACGCCGACCGCGAGTTCGCGCTCGCCCGGCGCAGCCACTTCACGCCGTTCCTGGTCGACGCGGCAGGACTGGTCGCGCCGACGCTCGCGACCGGTCGCAACGAGGACTATCTCCTCGGCGGCCTCAATGCAGCGCTGCGCCCCGAGGCGCGCGTGCTGCGGGCGCCCGCGACGATCGGGCACGAACAGCCCACGAGTGGTCCGCCCCGCCCGCCGCGGGCGGTCGCCGAGCGCCCGGGACTCGCCGAGTTCATCGCCGACTGGCTCGCCCGGGACGCGAACGAGATCCGCGCCGCCGATCCGGCCCGGCGCCTGGTCGCGATCGCCGACCGTCTGTCGGATCTCGCCGAGTCCGCTGCCGCGACCCGCGAGGTCCTGCTCGGCGAGTATCTCGATGCGCGTCGCGCCGATCTCGTGCGCCAGCTCCAGGACGCCTTCGCCGCGGCGCCCGACGCGCCGGTGTACTGGCAGGCCGACGTTCGCGAGCGGATCGAGGCGAACGGCCGCGCGCTGGTCGCCGGCGAGCCGCCGCGCCTGGCCGGCTGGCCCGAGACGCTCGACGCCATCGGCTGCGCCGATCGGCTCTCCAGCGAGCTTGGCCGCTTTGCCGACGCGCTGCGCGGCTGGCCCGCGCTGTTCGCCCATGCGGCCGAGCGCGGCGAGCGCGTGCTCGACGATGTCGCCTGAGGCGGCAGCCGATCCGTCCCGGGTCTCGGCGATCGTGGTCGCCTGCGACAGCGGCGCGACCCTCCCGCGCTGCATCGAGGCGCTCGGCGCGGCCGGCGTCGGAGAGATCCTCGTCGTCGACAACGCCTCGAGCGACGGGGCCTGCGACGTGCTCCCGCCGAGCGGCGCCGGCGTGCCGGTCCGGGTGCTGCGGCAGGCATCGAACCTCGGCTTCGGCCCGGCGGTCAACGTCGGCGCGACGGCGGCCGGCGGCGACTGGCTCGCGATCGTGAACCCCGACTGCTTCGTCGAGCCGGACACCTTCGTTCGTCTGCTTGCCGCGGCCGCGCGTTGCCCCGATGCGGGCCTCGTCGGGGCCGATGTGCGCGACGCGCGCGGGCGACCGGAACCCGCGGCCCGCCGGCGCGATCCGACCCTCTCGCGGATCCTTGCCGAGCGCCTGCTGCCGCGGCGCTGGCGCGGCGCGCGGGGCCTCACGTTGCTTCCCGGTCCGCCCGGATCGATCCACGCGGTCGATGCGGTGTCCGGCGCCTTGATGCTGCTGCCGCGCGCGGTCTTCGAATCCGTCGGCGGCTTCGACCCGGCCTATCGGCTGCACGCCGAGGACCTCGACCTCAGCCGCCGCGTGCGCCTCGCCGGGCACCGGGTGATCGTCGCCGAAGGCGTCACCGTCACCCACCTCAAGGGCACCTCGAGCGCGCGCCGGCCGCTGTTCGTCGCCTGGCACAAGCACCGCGGGCTGGTGCGCTATCTCGGCCGGCACGGCGGGCGCGGCCGGCGGCTCGCGCAGGCGCTGGTCGCCGCGGCCTTCGTGATCGGCCTGCCGTGGCAGGTCCTGCGGGGCCTCGTGGCCGGGGAGTTCCGCCGCCGTCCCGCGTCGCCCTGAATCGGCGCGGAGACGGGCGCGGACGGCGCTTCGGGCCGGCATGCCCGCCATCCCGCGCGCGGGGTGGCCACGGCCTGCCGCCACGAACGGACGGCGGCCGATCCGACCGGCCGGAAGTCTCGACCGATCGTCGATGCGCCGAGTCACGGCCTGGCGGAGGCAAACGGGTCGATCGCGCGCCACGGAATCGCGAAACCGCAGGCGTGAACGCGTTCACCTTTTCCGTCCGGGTGCTGATTTCCAATGAGGATTCGGCAATCGGACCTTGACGGAAACCGGGGGGGGGATAACCTGCCGTCACTTCGTCGGGGAGATTCGAAATGACACGCCTCCACGTCTTGCTGATTTCGGCGCTGCTCGCCGTGCTCGGCTTGCTCGCTCCGGCCGCCCCCGCGCTCGCGCTGATGATCCAGTGCGACGGCTGCGACGACCTGGCGATGCAGCAGCGGATCCGAGATCTCGCGGCAGCGGGTATCGCTGTCAGCGGCGCGACCCACGTCGCGGACTTCTCCGGGAACGTGCTGCGCTCGTACGAGGTGGCGTGCCATCATTGGGGCTGGCCGCACGGCGGGCCCGGTGACGCCGGCAGCCGTCCCGGCGGGGCGGTGCGTTGGTGGGCCTGCACGCAGATGACGATCGAGCCGGCCGCGACTCCGTCCACGGCACTGGAGCAGTATGCGGTGCTGCGCGAGTTCTACCTCGACACCGGTGGCAGCTGGCAGAAGCAGGTCGTGCCGCCGGTGCTGGCCGAATGGCAACTGGTCGGGCCTTTCGGTGGCCACATCCGGAACTTTACGGCCTTCGATGTCGCCGGAGACATGAACGGGCGGGTGTTGCTGGGCGGCGCCCTGACCAATCACTGCATTCTGTGCGGGCTTCCGCAAATCGGACTTCTGGTCAACGCGCTGGCAAGCGTCGTCATCAACGCCCCGGCCGCTGTCATCGTAACGGTGCGCTTCCGGGACGGTTCGACCGCGCGGTACGTATACCAGTTCAACCAGAATTGGCAGTTCACCTACGTTCCGGGTTCCGCACTGACTGCGGACGGGCAGTTGATCCCGGACGTGGGGTCGCTGGGCACTGTCGGGAATGCGTCGTGGTACTTCGGACCCGGTGGAGGGGGCGATTTGATCGGGTACTTCGAGCGCGTCCGCCCTGGTTTCGTCGGCCCGGCGCCGCCGGGTGGCCAGAGCTACCGGCTCGAGTGCAGCTGGGATGGGCAGACCCTGACCTGCCGGATCCTGCCGCCCTGAGGACGGCGGCTGCGAGCCCGCAGCAATTCGAGGTTCCGGGCTGGGCGGCGCGCGCCCTGCCGCCACGACCGGACGGCGGCCGATCCGACCGGCCGGAAGTCTCGACCGATCGTCGATGCGCCGAGTCACGGCCTGGCGGACGCAAACGGGTCGATCGCGCGCCACGGAATCGCGAAACCGCGGGCGTGAACGAGTTCACCTTTTCCGTCGCGGCGCTGATTGCCAATGAGGATTCAGGAATCGGGCCTTGACGGAAACCGGGGGGGGGGGATACCCTGCCGTCACTTCGTCGTGGAGATTCGACATGACACGCTTCCACGTCGTGCTGATTTCGGCGCTGCTCGCCGTGCTCGGCTTGCTCGCTCCGGCCACCCCCGCGCTCGCGCTGATGATCCAGTGCGACGGCTGCGACGAACCGGCGATGCAGCAGCGGATCCGCGATCTCGCGGCAGCGGGTATCGCTGTCAGCGGCGCGACCCACGTCGCGGATTTCCAGGGGAACGTGCTGCGCTCGTACGAGGTGGCGTGCCATCATTGGGGCTGGCCTCAGGGCGGGCCGGAAGACGCCAACCGGCGGCCGGGCGGCGCGATTCGCTGGTGGGCCTGCACGCAGATGACGATCGAGCCGGCCGCGACTTCGTCCACGGCGCTGGAGCAGTATGCGGCGCTGCGCGAGTTCTATCTTGACACCGGTGGCAGCTGGCAGAAGCAGGTCGTGCCGCCGGTATTCGCCCAATGGCAACTCGGCGGGCCCCACGGTTGGGCGCTGCGGGATCTCACCGCGTTCGATCTCGCGGCCAACAACGTGGGCCCGCGCACGCTCGTCGGCGATGCGTTGACCAACCATTGCATGCTTTGCGGACTGCCACAGATTGGCTATCTCGCGAATCTGTTCGCCACCGCGGTCATCAACGCTCCGGCCGGGGTGATCGTGACGGTCCGATTCCACGATGGCTCCCGGGCGCGCTTCGAGTTTCGAATGAACGAGCATTGGGAGTTCGTCTATGTGCCCGGCTCGGCGCGCACAGCCGATGGTTTCGAGATTCCAGACATCGAGCAGCTGTTGGGTCCGGGCGCCGCCACATGGTACTTCGGCCCGGGCGCCGGGACCGAGATCATCGAATATCTCGAACGGGTGCGCCCCGGTTTCGTCGGTCCGGCGCCGCCGGGCGGGCAGGGCTACCGGCTCGAATGCACGTGGGATGGCCAGAACCTGACCTGTCGAATCCTACCCCCGTGAGCATGGCGGCCTGAGATTCCGGGTCATCGCCGGACGACACGGCGAGGCGTCGGACAAGCCGGCGTCCGTTATCGAGAAGCCGGTCGCGCACAGTCCGGGAGGCACGCGGCGCACCGGGCCGAGCCGGCCGGCGCTTGAAGGCATCGCAGCCGGCTTGCCGCGTTTGGTGTCCCGAAGCGGGAAGGGTGGGCGCGCCGCGACCGCGGCGGCGCGCGCTCAGCGCGCCAGTGGCTTGTAGCGGATCCGGTGGGGCCTGGCGGCCTCGTCGCCGAGGCGGCGCTTCTTGTCGTCCTCGTACTCGCGGTAGTTGCCCGGGAAGAACTCGACGTGCGAGTCGCCCTCGAAGGCGAGGATGTGGGTCGCGACGCGGTCGAGGAACCAGCGGTCGTGCGAGATGATCAGCGCCGAGCCCGGGAACTCGAGCAGGGCTTCCTCCAGCGCGCGCAGCGTCTCGACGTCGAGGTCGTTCGACGGCTCGTCGAGCAGCAGCACGTTGGCGCCCATCATCAGGGTCTTGGCGAGATGCAGGCGGCCGCGCTCGCCGCCCGACAGCATCCCGACCTTCTTCTGCTGGTCCGCGCCCTTGAAGTTGAACCGGCCGATGTAGCCGCGCGACGGCGTCTGGTACTTGCCGACCGTCAGCATGTCGGCGCCGCCCGAGATCTCCTCGAACACGGTCTTGTCGGCCGCGAGCGCGTCGCGCGACTGGTCGACGTAGGCGAGCTTCACGGTGTGGCCGATCACGATCTCGCCGGAGTCCGGCTGCTCCTGGCCGGTGATCAGCCGGAACAGCGTGGACTTGCCGGCGCCGTTCGGGCCGATGATCCCGACGATCGCGCCCGGCGGGACGCTGAAGCTCAGGTCGTCGATCAGCAACCGGTCGCCGAAGCCCTTGCTGACGTGCCGGAACTCGATGACCTGGTTGCCGAGGCGCTCGCCCGGCGGGATGTAGATCTCGTTGGTCTCGTTGCGCTTCTGGTACTCGACCGCGTTCAGCTCCTCGAAGCGCGCCAGGCGCGCCTTCGACTTCGACTGGCGGCCCTTGGCGTTCTGGCGCACCCACTCGAGCTCGCGCTCGATCGCCTTCTGCCGGCCCTTCTCCTGCGCGGCCTCCTGCTTCAGGCGCTGGTCCTTCTGCTCGAGCCACGACGAGTAGTTGCCCTTCCATGGGATGCCGCGCCCGCGGTCGAGCTCGAGGATCCACTCGGCGGCGTTGTCGAGGAAGTAGCGGTCGTGGGTCACCGCGACCACGGTGCCGGGGTAGCGCTGCAGGAACTGCTCGAGCCATTCGACCGATTCGGCGTCGAGGTGGTTGGTCGGCTCGTCGAGCAGCAGCATGTCGGGCTTCGACAGCAGCAGGCGGCACAGCGCGACGCGACGCTTCTCGCCGCCCGAGAGGTGCCTGATCTTCGCGTCCCACGGCGGCAGGCGCAGCGCGTCGGCCGCCTGCTCGAGCTGCTGCTCGATCGCGTGGCCGTCCGCGGCCTGGATGATCGCCTCGAGCCGCGCCTGCTCGGCCGCGAGCTTGTCGAAGTCGGCGTCGGGCTCGCCATAGGCGGCGTAGACCTTCTCGAGCTCGGCCTGTGCCTGGGTGACGTCGCCGAGCGCCTCCATGACCGCCTCGCGGACGGTCTTTTCGGGATCCAGCGCCGGCTCCTGCTCGAGGTAGCCGACCTTGATCCCCGGCTGCGGACGGGCCTCGCCCTGGAAGTCGGTGTCGACCCCGGCCATGATCCGGAGCACGGTCGACTTGCCGGCGCCATTGAGGCCGAGCAGCCCGATCTTGGCGCCGGGGAAGAAGGACAGCGAGATGTCCTTGATGATCTCGCGCTTCGGCGGAACGATCTTGCTCACGCCGATCATCGTGTAGATGTACTGCATCGTCGGGTCTCGGGACGGGGGCGACCCGCGGGGTCGCGAACGCGGACGGCCGCATCGCTGGACGCGGCTTCGCTGCTGACGGGATCACCCGGTATTTTCGGGCAGCACCCGGGTCAAGTCCAGCGTGGAACCGCGGGGCGCGCCGAGGCGACGCGGCGCGACGGCGTCAGCCGTTCGCCGCCGCGAGGCGATGCTGGCGCGCGGGTCCGCCCTCCTGCGCGCAGAATCCGACGAAGGCCTCGACCACCGTGCGGTCCTCGTAGAGCCGGTGCTTGCGTTCCCGGATCCGCTCCCGCATCTCGGCGCGGAAGTCGGCCGAGAGCGCCAGCGTCGTCGCGATCCGGACGTAGTCGTCCTCGTCGCGCGCGATCAGCTGCGGCAGCTCCATCCGCTCGAGCATCGCCATCGTGTGCCGGGCGCGCATCAGCCGGCCGGGCAGCGTGACGATCGGCGTGTCGTACCAGAACATCTCGAGGCTGGTGTTGCCGCCCGACCAGTCGAAGGCGTCGAGCGCGAAATCGGCCTCCCGGGCAAGACCCAGCCACTCGGCCTGGCTCAGCCAGCGGAACAGGCGCACGCGGTCGTCGAGCGACAGGCCGCGCGCGGCGAAGGCGCGACCCAGCCGCGCGCGCCAGCGCGCGACCGGCGCAGGCTGGAAGTACGGCGTCATCGCGAACGCGAGCTCCGGCGCGGCGGCGGCGATCCGCGCCAGCGCGTGGTCGAAGCGCGGCCGGATCTTCTGCACCAGCTGCGGCATGAACGCGAGCACCTGCGCGCGGTCGCGCGCGGCGACCTCGGCCGGAACGCGCTCGACTCCTGGCGGAGGCGGCGAATAGCAGGTGCCGAGTCCCGGCAGGCGGAAGAGCCGCTCCCGGTAGTGGGACTCGGCGTCGGCAGGCTCCATCGACGCGCTGGTGAGGAACCAGTCGATCGCGGGCAGCCCGCTCGTGACCGGATGACCCCACAGTACCGCCTGCACGCGCGCGAGGCGCAGCGCCGCGAGCGCCGCGCCGGTCGTCTCCATGCCGACGTCGAGCCAGACGAGGAGATCGAGATCGCGCGCGCGGACCGCGCGCGCGAGGTCGGCCAGCGCCGCGCCGCCGTGGTGGCACCAGTCGGCCATGGCTTCGAACTCGGCGGTCACCGCGTCACGCTCGGCGCCGGTGTGGACCAGCGACAGCTCGAACCGATCGCGCGGCAGCGCGCGAACCAGCGCGCCGAACAGCTTGGTCACGGTGTGGTGGCGCAGCATCCCGGTGCCGATGCCGACGCGGATGCGCCCGTCGTCGGCGCGCGGCGGCGCGGTGGGTGGAGAACCCGCGGCACGCGCGGCGAGCCGCGCGACGATCCCGCCGAGCCGGGACAGCTCCTCGACCAGCGGCTGGCCGAGATAGTGGACGTGGAACGCCGAGGCGGCGTAGAGCATCGCCTGGGCGACGGTCGGATCGATCGCCGCCATGTCGAGCCGTTCGAGGCGGGCGAGACCGTCGCGCCAACGGGCGAGGAAGGCGTCTTCGGCGGCTTCGTCGTCGTGCACCAGCGAGCCCGGCAGCTGCATCGAGAGCCAGATCGTCATCGGGTGATCGGGGTCGCGCGCGACCGCGTCGGCGATCGTGGCGACCCCGGCCTCGAGGCCGGCGGCGGCCATCCGTTCGACCGCCTCGAGCGCCTTGCCGAAGCCGCCGCCGATGATCGCGCCGAGGCGTTCGGCCTGGGCCAGGATCCGTTCGGTCGGCGCGCGCGCGAGTTTCAGCGCGCGCAGCAGCGCGTCGTGGGCGACCCACGAGGCGGGTTCCGCCGCGGCGACGCGTTCGAGCAGCGGGACTGCCGCCGGCGCGCGGCCGACCCGCATCAGGCACTCGCCAGTCAAGGCCAGCAGCCGCGGATCGCCCGGGCCGGCCGTGAGCAGCGGCTCGAGATCGGCGAGGGCCTCGGCCGCGCGCCCGGATCGCAGGCGGATCGCGGCGCGGGCCTGACGCAGCCGCGGGTCGTGGGGCGCCGCGGCCAGCGCGCGGTCGAGCACCGCTTCGGCGGCGGCTAGATCCCCCGATCCCTCGTGGACCCGCGCGAGGTCGAGTGCGAAGCCGGCGTGGCCGGGCGCCAGCGCGACGAGC
>PVBP01000006.1 GCA_002995625.1 Lysobacteraceae bacterium
CGAGGACGCGCGCCGGATCGGCGACGAGGCCTACGACGCCGTCACCGGTCGCGGCGCGGCCGAGGCCAGCAGCGTGCGGCCCGGCGCGGAAGCCGGCGCCGCCCGGGATGACGCCGAACCGTGGTGGCAGCGCGGCGGCCGCGAGGTCGGGCGACTCGCGCGCCGCTGGATCGGCTGGGAGGCCGCGCGCCGGCGCGTCGCCGAGCGCCACGGCGTCGATCCGTACACGTCGAATCCGCCGCTCGCCGAACGGCTCGACGCGCTCGCGTGGGCCGCGACCACCGGCGAGCGCGCGGTCGGATTCGGCATCGGCCAGGCGGGACCGGCTGCAGGCGCCGTGATCGGCGGCACGCGCCGGATCAACCGGATCGTCTGGGAGGAATCGCCCGCGAACGTCGCGCGCTGGAACCGCGAGCGCCTCGACGCGGCCGGCTGCGACCCCGCCGAGACCCGGCGCTTCGTCCGCAACGGTGCGTTCTCGCCGACGATCCAGACCGCGCTGGTCGATGCCTTCCTCGAGCTCGCGCCAGGCGCGGGCGGCTGCGAGGCCCTGCTGACGGCCGCCGACGCGGTCCAGGACGACGTCGACGCGCGCTTTCTCGCCGGCGCGCTGGGTCTCGCCGTCGACGAGATCGCGCGGCGCCGCGGCGGCGGGTACGCCGCCACGACCGAAGACCCCGGCAATGCGCGCCCGACGCTGACGCTGGCGGGACTCACGCCGGTGTTCCAGCTCGCCGACGGCACGCGGCTGCTCGCGCTGCCGGTCGATCGCCTCGAGTGGACGCCGGCGACGCACGCGTTCTTCGATCGCGAGACCTTCCGCGTGCGCGACAAGACGCTGCTGCTCCGTGGCCAGGCCAGCCCCCGCGCGCTGTCGGAGCTGACTCGGCGCGGCTGGGAGATCGCGGAGGTGCGCTGAGCGGCCGGCGCCGGCGACTGCCTACAATCGCGCTCCCCCGACCGGAAGCGCCCCATGGATTCGAGCACCGCCGCCCGTTACCAGGCCGAACTCGACGCGATCGAGGCTCAGGGCCTCTACAAGCGCGAGCGCATCATCACCTCGCCGCAGGCGGCCGAGATCCGGCTCGCCGACGGCCGCGCGGTGCTGAACTTCTGCGCCAACAACTACCTCGGGCTCGCCGACCATCCGGACATCATCGCCGCGGCGAAGCACGCGCTCGACAGCCACGGCTTCGGCATGGCCAGCGTGCGCTTCATCTGCGGCACGCAGGACCTGCACAGGGCGCTCGAGGGCACGATCGCGCGCTTCTTCGGCAAGGACGACGCGATCCTCTACGCCGCCTGCTTCGACGCCAACGGCGGGCTCTACGAGCCGCTGCTCGGCCCCGAGGACGCGATCGTCTCCGACGCGCTGAACCACGCCTCGATCATCGATGGGATCCGTCTGTGCAAGGCGAAGCGCTACCGCTACGCGAACTGCGACCTGGCCGACCTCGAGCGCCAGCTCGCGCAGGCGCGTGCCGACGGCGCGCGCTCGATCCTCGTCACCACCGACGGCGTGTTCTCGATGGACGGCTTCATCGCGCCATTGCGCGCGATCACCGAGCTCGCCGCGCGCTTCGACGCGATGGTCCACATCGACGAATGCCACGCCACCGGCTTCCTCGGCGCGACCGGCCGCGGCTCGGCCGAGGTCGAGGGCGTGCTCGACCGCATCGACCTCGTCACCGGCACGCTCGGCAAGGCGATGGGCGGCGCGCTCGGCGGCTTCACCACCGGCCGCCGCGAGGTCATCGAACTGCTGCGCCAGCGCTCCCGGCCCTACCTGTTCTCGAACTCGCTGCCGCCGCACGTCGTCGCGGCCGGCATCAAGGCCTTCGAGATGCTCGACGCGGCCGGCGAACTGCGCGAGCGGCTCGCCGACAACACCGCCTATTTCCGCGCACGGATGGCCGCGGCCGGATTCACGATCAAGCCCGGCACCCATCCGATCACGCCGGTGATGGTCGGCGACGCGAAGCTCGCGCAGGCGATGGCCGCGCGCCTGCTCGACCACGGCATCTACGTGATCGGCTTCTTCTACCCGGTGGTGCCGCAGGGCCAGGCGCGGATCCGCGTGCAGGTCAGCGCCGTGCACACCCGCGAGCAGCTCGACCGCGCGATCGAGGCCTTCACCCGCGTCGGCCGCGAGCTCGGCGTCATCGCCTGAGCGCCCGGCTCAGCGGATGCGCGCAAGCCAGAAGCGCCTGCTGCGGCTCGCCGCCGCGAGCGATGCCGAGGCCCGTCTCGACGGGGAGCTCTGGCGCACGCGCTGCCTCCACTGCCGCGCGCACCTCGAGCTCCGCGCCGACGGCGAGCCAGTCGGCGCGACCTCGCTCGAGCACGTCGTCCCGCAGGCCTGGTTCGGCCGCCGCGAGGCCGCCGCGCTCCTCGCGCGCGTCGGCGGCGACCCCGATGATCCGCGCAACCTCGCGCTCGCCTGCACCGGCTGCAACCAGGCCAAAGGCACCACCCACGACGCGCGCGGCCCCGGTGACGCCCGCGCGGCCGAAGTCGTCACGCAGCTGCTCGAACGCCGGCTGGCGCGCTGGCGCGAGCCGGATGCCCCGATCGCCCGCGCGCCGGCCACCTACACTTCGCGCGATTCGACCGGATTCGCTCCATGACCCCTTGGGACTTCCTGAATCGGCGTCTGTCGGTGCCCTCCCGGCTGCTCGGCGAGCCCGGGCCCGACGACGCCACCGTCGAGGCGCTGGTGCGGCTCGCCGCGCGCGTACCGGATCACGGCCGCCTCGCGCCGTGGCGCTTCATCCGCGTCGCCGGCGACGCGCGCCAGGCGCTCGGCGAACGGCTCGCCGCGCTGACCAAGGCCGGCGACCCCGAAGCCCCCGACGCCGCGCTCGAGAAGGATCGCGGCCGCTTCAACCGCGCGCCGCTGGTGCTGGTCGTCGTCGCGCGCCTCGTGCCCGGCCACAAGGTGCCGGAGCTGGAGCAGCTGCTGTCGGCGGGGCTTGCGGCCTACAACCTGCTGCTCGGCGCCGAGGCGCTCGGGTTCGGCGCGCAGTGGCTGACCGGCTGGCCGGCCTACGACGCCGAGGTCGCGAGGCTGCTGGGGCTTGCCGCGAACGAGCGGATCGTGGCCTTCGTCCACATCGGCACGCCGACCGGCCCGGGCATCGAGCGCCCGCGCCCCGAACCCTCCGAGTTGCTCGCGGACTGGCGCCCGTGAGCGCGGCGCCGACGATCCACCTGGTCGACGCGAGCCTGTACGTGTTCCGCGCGTACTTCGCGTCGCCGGCCGAGTTCACCGACGTCGAGGGCGCGCCGGTGCACGCGGTGCACGGCTTCCTCGGCTTCCTGCTGGGCCTGCTCGAGCAGGCGCGGCCGAGCCACGTGCTGGTCGCCTTCGACGAGTCGCTGACGACCTCGTTCCGCAATCGCCTCTATCCCGCGTACAAGGCCAATCGCGAGCCGCCGCCGCCGGATCTCGAGCGCCAGTTCGCGTATTGCCGCGAGGCCGTGGCCGCGCTCGGCCTCGCGGGCCTCGCGGACGCCGAGTACGAGGCCGACGACCTGATCGGCAGCGCGCTGCACCATGCGCGCGCCGCCGGCGCGCGCGGCGTGATCGTCTCCGGCGACAAGGATCTCGCCCAGCTCGTCGGCGACGGCGACGAGATTCACGACGCCGCGCGCCGCGAGCGCTACGGCCGCGACGGCGTCGTCGCGCGACTCGGGGTCGAGCCGGAGCAGGTGCCGGATCTCCTCGGCCTCACCGGCGACGCGGTCGACAACATTCCCGGCGTGCCCGGCATCGGACCGAAGACCGCGATCGCTTTGCTCCAGCACTTCGAAACACTCGATGCCGTGCTGGCGCGGGTCGAGGAGATCCCCTGGCTGCGTCTGCGCGGCGCGGCCTCGGTGGCTGCGAAGCTGCGCGCGCACCGCGAGTCCGCGCTGCTCTCGCGCGAGCTCGCGCGCATCGCGATCGACGCGCCGGTGCCGACCGCGCTCGACGCCTACGCCGTGCGGCCACCCGACCTCGCCGCCAGCGAGGCCCTGCTCGATCGCCTGCGCTTCGGGCCGATGCTGCGGCGACGGATCCGGGAGCGGGCGGGGTGAATCGAGGCGCGAGGAACATCGACTAGTGCGCGCCTTCGCGCACCAGGACCGTTTCTTGGCGCGGACGCGGTGCGCTGAAGCGCACCCTATGGACTTCAGGTCGACGCGTGGCCAGCGCGCCACCGTCGCCGCGCCCGCCTGAAGTTGGCCGGATCGCCGTACCCCAGCGCGGCGGCGATCTCGGGCACGGTCCATCCGGGCTCGGCGAGGTACTCGCGCGCCAGCACGCCGCGGACCTCGTCGACCAGCGCGCGATAGCTCGTGCCCTCGGCGGCCAGCCGCCGGTGCAGGGTGCGCGGATGGAGATGCAGCAGTCGCGCGGCGGCCGGAAGCCTCGGTAGCCCGCCACGACGTCCGAGCAGCAGGCGACGCACGGCGGCCGACATCGGCCGCTCGCACGTGAGTCTGGCGAGCTCGGCGTCCGCCCGCCGACGGAGCGCGGCGAAGGCCACCGGATCACCGCCACGCAACGGCACGTCGATGTCGGCGGCCGAGAGCACGATTCCGGTGTAGCGCTCGCGCCAACGCACCGGACGATGCAGCAGGGACCGCGCGAAGGAGGCGTAAGGCGGCTCGCGATCGTCGAACGCGATCCGGACGATCGGCGCCGTGCCCTGCGCGACCGTCGCGATCAGCCGCGCCAGCGCGACGACGACCGCTTCGAGCAGCGCACGCCGGACCACGCCGCGCGGCAGCGCCTCGCGCACGACCAGCCGGAACTCGTCGCCGGCCGCGACCAG
This sequence comes from Lysobacteraceae bacterium, assembly GCA_002995625.1. Lineage (GTDB taxonomy): Bacteria > Pseudomonadota > Gammaproteobacteria > Xanthomonadales > Ahniellaceae > UDEA-SF1. The sequence continues at coordinate 4,821 of PVBP01000006.1, forward strand.
GTCCAGCGCGACCAGCGGCGCCCGCGTGTCGAGCCGCGCCGCGAGCAGGCCTGAGACCTCGCGCAGCGTCGTGCCGCGCAGGATCGCCGCGCCGAGCGCGCCGTGTGACTCGACGCCGAGGCGATCGCCGACGAGGAGCCCGAGCGCCGGCTCGCCGGTGGTCGCGATCGCGTCGCGCACGAGGTCGGCGAAGACCGCGAGCGGCAGCTCGAACGCCGCATCGTCGAGCGAGTCCGCCGGGAGCCCGTGCCGCGCGAGCCAGGCCGGCGCGTCGGCCCCGGAGCCGGCGACGCAATCGGCGATCGCGCGCAGGTAGGGTCCGGCGAGAGACAGATCCGGCAGGCGGTCGATCGACATCCGCATCGGCGGCGAGGCTGCGCCGCGGGCGTACCGTATGTCAAGAAATGACCTCCCCAGTCAGGCCGGATCGGCCTACGCTGCCGTCATTCGGAAACTCAGGCTGCCCATGGCCCTCCCCGCCCAGCCGACCCCGACCGCGACGATCGATGGCACGGCCGTGCCGGTCCGCCCCGGCCAGACCCTGCTCGAGGCCGCGCTCGCCGGGGGCGTCGCGATGCCGTACGGGTGCCGGGTCGGCGGCTGCGGGACCTGCCGCTGCCGACTGCTCAGGGGCCGCGTGCGCGAGCTGACCGAGAGCGCCTATCTGCTCGACGAGTCCGAACTCGCGGCCGGCACGATCCTCGCGTGCCAGAGCGTGCCGCAGGGCGACGTCGAGCTCACGGTCGATCGTGCCGTCGCCGCGACCAGGCGGCAGGTGACCGGACGGATCGTCGCGCAGACGCGGCTCGCACCGACGATCACGCGGCTCGAGGTCGAGCTCGACCAGGGCCTGCCGTTCCGGCCGGGGCAGCACGCACTGCTGTCGCTGGGCGGGCTGCCCGGAGTCGCGCGCAGCTACTCGTTCGCCGCGCCGCCGCGCCCTGAGCCGATCGTCGCGTTCCACGTGCGCCACGTGCCGGGCGGCGCGTTCAGCGGCCACGTCGCCGCGCGCGACCGGGTCGGCGAGTGCGTGATCGTGGATGGACCGCTCGGCGACTTCACGCTGCGCGCCGGCGACGCGCCGCTGCTGTTCGTGACCACCGGCACCGGGCTCGCGCCGGTGCTGGCGATGCTCGAGGCGGCGGCCGCGGCCGGCGACCGGCGACCCGTGACGCTGCTCCACGGCGCGCGGACCCGCGAGGACCTCCACGCGCTCGACCGCATCGACGCAATCGCGCGCCGCTGGCACGGCGCCTTCCGCTTCGTGCCGGTGCTGTCGCGGGCCGACGCCACGTGGGACGGCGCGCGCGGCCGCGTGACCGACCACCTCGACGCGCTCGCCGCACCCGCGGTCGACGCCTACCTCTGCGGCGTGCCGGCGATGGTCGATGCGGCCGCGGCGCGGCTCGAATCGCTCGGCGTGCCGCGCGCGTGGATCCACGCCGAGCGCTTCGCGACCCACCCCGATCGCGCGGTCGAGGGCTCCGGCTCGGACACGGTCCCCGCAGCCGCTGGCATCGCGTGCGCGCCTGCCGATCGCAGCGCGCGGTGTGCAATCGCCGAAGCGGCGACGATCGACCGCGACGCCGGGCCGCTCGACTACGTCAAATTCGCGCTGTTCCACGCGGTCGGCCTGTGCTCGATCGCGGCGCTGCTGGCCGGCGGCGCGTGGACGACGCTCGGCCTGATCGCGATCGTCGCGTTCTACGTCGGCGGCGATGCGCTCTCGGGCGACGACCGCTCGGCGCCGCGCTTCCGCCACCCGTGGATCCTGACCGCGCAGCTCTGGCTCGCGCTGCCGCTGACCGCGTGGATCGCGTTCACCGCGGTCTGGACCGTCAGCCCAGGCGATCCGCTCGGCTACGGCGCGGCGATCGAGGCGCTGACCGGCTGGGATGTGCTGGCCGCGCGCGAGGCAAGCCACCTCGGCCATCACGTCGCGGCGGTGATCCTGACCGGGCTGATGATCGGCATGGTCGGCACGATCCCGGCGCACGAACTCGTGCATCGAACCGCCGATCCCGCGTCAGTTGCGATCGGCCGTGCGCTGCTGGCCTTCAGCTTCGACACCGGGTTCGCGATCGAGCACGTCTACGGGCACCACCGCACCGTCGGCACGCCCGAGGACCCGGCCACCGCGCCGCGCGGCCGCAACGTCTACGCGCACATCATGGCCTCGACGTGGAAGGGCAATCGCTCGGCCTGGCGGATCGAGGCCCGGCGCCTTGCGGCTCGCGGCCATGCAGTCCTCGGCTGGCACAACCGCGTGCTGCGCGGCCACGCCGCGAGCCTCGCGCTGGCCGGGGTCGCCTACGCGATGGGCGGCTGGATCGCGGTCGGCTTCTTCACGGCCTGCGCGCTCTGGGGCAAGGCGCTGCTCGAGATCGTCAACTACATGGAGCACTACGGCCTCGTGCGCGATCCGGCGACGCCGGTCGCGCCGCGCCACTCGTGGAACACGAACCGGCGGGTGAGCTCGTGGTCGAGCTTCAACCTGACCCGGCATTCGCACCACCACGCGCAGGGCGAGGCGCCGTTCCATCGCCTGCGTCCGTTCCCGGAGGCGCCCGAGATGCTGGGCGGCTATCTCACGACGATCCTCGTCGCGCTGGTGCCGCCGCTGTGGCACCGGCTGATGACCCCGCGGCTGCTGGCGTGGGACCTTGACCACGCGACGCCGGCGGAGCGCCGGCTCGCGGCCGAGGCGAACCGCAGGAGCGGGCTCCCGGCGCTGACGCGCGCGAGCGGGCCGGCGCCGGCGGCCTGAAGGCCCGGGCTGCCGGTCGGTCGACCGACGGCCCGGGCCTCGAAGCTCAGCTGTCGTCGGCCAGCCCGCGATTGACGAGCAGCGCGCGCACGTCCGGCTCCCGGCCGCGGAACGCGACATAGGCCTCCATCGGCGGACGCGAGTTGCCGGCGGCGTAGACGTTCGCCCTGAGCCGCGCGGCCAGCGTCGGATCGAAGATGTCGCCGGCCTCGAGGAAGGCCGCGAAGCCGTCGGCGTCGAGCACCTCGGACCACATGTAGCTGTAGTAGGCGGCCGGGTAGCCGCCGGCGAACACGTGGCTGAAGTGCGGGCTGCGATGCCGCATCACGATCTCGTCGATCAGGCCGATCGACGCGAGCGTGTCGCGCTCGAAGGCGGCGACGTCGAGGTTCGCGGCCTCTTCCGGCGAGAGCTGGTGGAACGCCATGTCGACGAAGGCCGAGGCCAGGAACTCGACCGTCGCGAAGCCCTGGTTGAAGGTGCGCGAGGCGAGCAGCCGCTCGATCAGCGCGTCGGGCATCGGCTCGCCGGTCTCGACGTGCAGCGCGAAGCGCTTCAGCACGTACGGCTGCGTCATGTAGTGCTCCATGAACTGCGCCGGGAACTCGACGAAGTCCCGCGACACCGCGGTGCCGCTGATCGACGGGTAGGTCTGGTCGGACAGCAGGCCGTGCAGGCCATGGCCGAACTCGTGGAACAGCGTGATCGCGTCGTCGAACGAGATCAGCGCCGGCTGCCCGGCCGGCGGCTGGCTGATGTTCATCACGTTGATCACGTGCGGCAGCGCGCCGCCGTCGAGCTTGTGCTGGCGCTGGAAGCTCGACATCCACGCCCCGCCCTGCTTGCCCTGGCGCGCGAACCAGTCGCCATAGAAGAGGCCGACGAGCCCGCCGTCGGCGTTCTTGACCTCCCAGACGCGGATGCTCGGGTGCGGCACCGGGATCCCGGACAGCTCGTGGAAGCTGAGTCCGAACAGCCGGTTGCCGACGTGGAACATGCCCTCGATCAGCCGCTCAAGCTGGAGGTAGGGCTTGATGTCGCCTTCGGCGAGGTCGAACTCGCGCTTGCGGACCTTCTCGGCGTAGTAGCGCCAGTCCCAGGCTTCGATCGGATGCCCGGCGCCCTCGGCCTTCGCGAGCGCCGTGAGCGCGGCGCGCTCCTCCTTGGCGCGCGCGAGCGCCGGCTCCCAGACCCGGCGCATCAGGTCGATCGCGGCGGCCGGGGTCCCGGCCATGCTGTCGTCCAGCATGAAGTCGGCGAACGTGTCGTAGCCGAGCAGCCGCGAGCGCTCGGCGCGCAATGCGACGATCTCGGCGATCAGCGCCTTGTTGTCGAACTCGTTGCCGTTGTCGCCGCGCAGGATCCACGCGCGCCAGGCCTTTTCGCGCAGCGCCCGGTTCGACGAGTAGGTCAGGAAGGGCTCGACGCTCGGACGCTGCAGCGTGATCACGTACTGGCCTTCGAGTCCACGCTGGCGCGCGGTCTCGGCGGCCGACTGGCGCAGGCTCTCCGGCAGCCCGGCGAGTTCCTCCTCGGTCGACAGCACCAGCGTGAAGGCCTCGGTGTCGGCCAGCAGGTTCTGCGAGAAGCGGGTCGAGAGCTCGGCGAGCCGCTGGTCGATCGCGGCCACGCGCTGGCGGCCGGCCTCGTCGAGCCTGGCGCCGGCGCGGACGAACTGGACGTAGGTGCGCTCGACCACGCGAGCGCGGTCGGCCGGCAGCGTGGCGCGCGCGGCATGGACCGCCTCGACGCGCGCGAACAGGGCCGGATCGAGCCGGATCGCGCTCTGGTGCGCCGCGAGCTTCGGCGAGTACTCGCGCTGCAGGGCGCGGATCGCATCGGTGCTGTTGGCCGAGGCGAGGTTGCCGAAGACCGCGAACGCGCGCTCGAGCAGGCGTCCGGAGCGCTCGAGCGCGAGGATCGTGTTGTCGAAGCTCGCGGGCTCCGGGTTCGCGGTGATCGCGGCGATCTCGGCCAGGTGCGCGCGCATGCCCTCGTCGAACGCCGGTCCGAAGTGCTCGGTCGCGATCCGGTCGAACGGCACCGCGCCGTAGGGCGTGTCCCAGGTCGCCGCCAGCAGCGGGTTGGCCGCGACCGCGTCGGCGGCGGCGGCACGCTCGGGTTCATTCGCGGCCGGAGCGGCGCGATCGCCGGAACAGCCGGCCGCAAGCGCAAGGCAGGCACCGGCGATGCCGGCACGGAACAAGGGCTTCATCGAGACCTCCCGGTTTCCACGGACAGAACGAACCGCCGACGGTAGCGCGCCCGTCATGAGCGTGGAGTGAGCCGGAAGTCATGCGCCGCCGGGACACCGGCCGGCCGGAAGCGCCCTAACCGCAGGCCGCTGCGATCGCGGCCGCGGGCCGCCGCGCTCGGGACGGCGGCCAGGCGATCCCGGCGGCACGGCGGGTGACGCGGCACGGCCCGCCCGTTCGGCGAGCCGACGCCGACCGCCCGCGCTAGAGCGAGGCGACCCGCACGAAGGTGTGGTCGCCGATCACCGCGACCGGTTCCGACTGCGCCCAGGCCGGAGGCCGGCGCACGACGTTGTGGGCGAAGAAGTGGTCGGCGCCGGGCACGACCTGCCGGCGTTCGGACGGTGGCTGCTGCCACATCGCGATGGCCTGCCCGGCGATCCGCCATGCCTTGTTCCAGGCCTCCGGGTGATCGATCGGCGTCGAGGCCGGCACCAGTGTCGGCGCGAACTGGCCGCGGGCCTTGACCACCTCGCAGATGCTGCCGCCCCAGCGGCCATGTTCGACCCGGCGCAACGCGACCTCGGCGACGGCCCACTGGCCGCGCGTCGGCTGGTCGCGCGCCTCGAGGTAGATCGTGGCCGCAAGGCAGGTCTGCTCCTTGACCGGGCCTCCGATCAGCGCGGCAATCCAGAACAGGGTGGCGAGTGTCATCGAGCGTCTCCGATCCGGTCGCGCAAGCACCACGGTCCCGGCCCGGCGGGCACGCTGGTTCGCCCGCCTTCTCGGCGGTCACGATCCGGAACGGGCCCCTCTGCCTTGCCGCGGACGCGAACTGATGCTTTTTCGCAACAGTTTCTTCGTTTTCTGGGCGAGACCTTAGCCCAGCGGTGCTGAATGGAAGCACTAGCCGGCCCGTCGGAATCACGTTCGAAGCGATGGCCCAAGACGTCCGGATCGCATCTTTATCCGCTTTTGCCGGACGATCGCGACATTTGAGCTCATTTTTCCGCACGTTGCGCCTTCGGGGCCGACACCGATGGTCCCGCGCGGCGCTGGCGACCGCCGGGGCCCACCATCGCGCTGGCGGATCTTCGGGGAACCTGTCGTTCCGATCCGGAACCAAGGCCAGTCCTCGCGACCACGACTCATGTGCCGGGTCCGCCGGGGTCCGTCCCGGGGTGGGCCCTGAGACCATGGTCGTCGGTCGTCCGCACGGGGCCAGTCGGCCACGCGCCGACGCCGCGAGGCGCCGCGTACGGAGACGATGACCCGCCATCGACGCGCGCCCGCTAGAATGAGTCAAACGCTTGTTTCAATCCGAGCGCCCGCGTCGGCCGCCTGCAGTCCGTCGGTCGCGTCGCTGGCGCGACGCACGCGCGAGGGGTCGGCCATCATCGGCGGACTCGTGCTCGCATCGGAGGGACGCCATGGCCTGCAGCGAACGGAAATCCGGACCGGCCGATCCGACGGGCGGCCCGGCGCGCGGCGGTGACGCGGGCCGGGCGCTCGCGCGCTCGGGGGCTCTGCTGCTCGCCGTGCTGGTGCTCGCCCTGGCCGGCTGCACGACCAAGGCCACGCCGACCGGGCTCATCTACCGGGTCAATCCGCCGGGCGTGTTCGTGCAGGCGCTCCGGGTCGACGAGGGCGGCGTGCCCAGCCTGACCCTGCGTCTGGCCAACTACAGCACGGTGCCGATGACCTTCGCGGCGCTCGATCTCGAACTGGTCCTCGAAGGAGCCCCCGCCCTACGGGTCGCGGCGCAACCGGCCCTCGAGGTACCGGCCCTCAGCTCGGACGTGGTCGAGACCCCGCTCGTGCTGACCGCGGATGCCCGGACCGCGCTGGCCGACGCCGGGCAGTCCGGCGTGCTGACCTACCGAATAGCCGGTCGCGTGACCACGACCCGCCCCGACGGGCGCTACCCGGTCGAGTTCGAAAGTCGGCTGAGTCCCGTTCCCGGACGACCCGGCGAGTTCCGCTGACCCCAAGGCCATTCCCAACTGCAGGAGCCCCCCATGAGCCAGTACGCCGCGCCCCTCGCCGACATGCGATTCGTGCTGTTCGATGTCCTCGAGGCCGACCGGGTCCTCGGGCGACTTCCCGCTTTCGCGGAGCACGGGCGCGAGATCTACGACGCCGTGCTCGAGGAGGCCGCCCGCTTCACCGGCCAGGTGCTCGCGCCGCTGAATCCCACCGGCGACCGGGAGGGCTGCACGTTCGAGGACGGCCGGGTGACGACCCCGGCGGGCTTCAAGGAGGCCTACCGCCAGTTCGTCGAGGGCGGCTGGGCGGGTCTCGTGGCCGAACCGGAATACGGCGGTCAGGGCATGCCGGAGACGATCGGCGCGGCGATCAAGGAGATGCTCGATTCGGCGAACCTGTCCTGGGGCAACTACCCGCTGCTGTCGCACGGCGCCTGCGAGGCGCTGAAGCACGTCGCCGAGGACTGGCAGCGCGAGGTGTTCCTGAGGCCGATCGTCGAAGGGCGCTGGACCGGCACGATGTGCCTGACCGAACCGCACTGCGGGACCGACCTCGGCCTCCTCAAGACCCGTGCCGAACCGGGCCCCGACGGCACCTGGCGGATCGTCGGCACGAAGATCTTCATCACCGGCGGCGAGCACGACATGGCCGAGAACATCGTCCATCTCGTGCTCGCCCGCCTGCCGGACGCGCCGCCCGGCACCCGCGGCATCTCGCTGTTCATCGTGCCGAAGTTCAAGGTCGGCCGCGATGGGCGCATGGGGGAGCGCAACGCCGTCCACTGCGGCTCGATCGAGCACAAGATGGGGATCAAGGCCTCGGCCACCTGCGTGATGAACTTCGACGGCGCCGAAGGCTACCTGATCGGCGAGCCGCATAAGGGCCTCGCCGCGATGTTCATCATGATGAACACGGCGCGGCTCGCGGTCGGACTGCAGGGCCTTGGCCTGATCGAGCGCGCCTACCAGAACGCGCTGGCCTACGCCCGCGACCGGCTGCAGATGCGCGCGCTGACGGGCCCCAAGCGCCCCGACAAGCCCGCCGACCCGATCATCGTCCACCCGGACATCCGCCGGATGCTGCTGACCCAGAAGGCGATCGCCGAGGGCGGCCGCGCGCTCGCGTACTACGCCTATCTGCAGGAGGACCTGAAGCAGCGGGCGACCGACGAGGCCACGCGCCAGCGTGCCGACGATCTCGTGTCGTTCCTGACCCCGATCGTCAAGGGCGTGCTGACCGAACTCGCGAACGAATGCACGTACCACGCGGTCCAGATCCTCGGCGGGCACGGCTACATCGCCGAGTGGGGCCAGGAGCAGCTCGCGCGCGACGCCCGGATCACGACGATCTACGAGGGCACGACGCAGATCCAGGCGCTCGACCTGCTCGGCCGCAAGATCCTGCAGCTGAAGGGTCCGGGACTCCAGGCCTTTCTCGCCGAGATCGGCGCGTTCTGCGAGTCGAGCGCCGGCAATCCGGCGCTCGCGGAGTTCGTGGCGCCGCTCGGGCGCCTCGCGAAGGAATGGGGCGAGCTGACGCTCGAGATCGGCGCGAAGGCGCAGCGGAATCCCGACGAGATGGGCGCGGCCGCGGTGGACTATCTCCACTACGCCGGCTACGTCGCGATCGCGTATTTCTGGGCCCGCGAGATCGCCGCGCTCGGCGACCACCACGGTGCCGAGTTCGCGGACGCCAAGCGCGGAACCGCGCGCTTCTACTTCGCGCGGATCCTGCCGCGCACGGCGACGCACGCCGCCGCGATCCGCGCCGGCAGCGAGGTCCTGATGGCGATGCCGGAGGCGGCGTTCGGCTGACCGGCCGGCGACCGAATCCGGCGCGGGAACCGCGATTCGCGCCATTTCCGTCACGGGCTTCGGCTATGCTCGGAGCCCGTGATGAGCGATGCGAGCGACCAGCCGGTACGGCCCGCCCTCGCGGGGCGGGCAGACATCCACAGCACCCGCGTGCTGTCGCTCGATGTCCATGGCCGCATCCTCGACTGGATCAGCTGGCAGGAAGCGGTGTGCCTGTACGTGCGGGACGCCGTCGCGTGGACGATCGGCGAACCGTGCCTGACCATCCGCGGCGGGACCCGGCGCGACACCGGCCTGCGCAGCGAGATCCATCTGCACCCGATCGTGGCCGGACGCGGACAGGCGCACGCCAGCCGCTTCGATCCGACCCCGGCGCTGACCAACGCCGCGCTGTTCACGCGCGACCGCAATCTGTGCCTGTACTGCGGGAACGCCTACGCGCGGTCGTCGCTGACCCGCGACCACGTGGTGCCGGTCTCGCGCGGCGGGGCGGACACGTGGGAGAACGTCGTGACCGCCTGCATCCGCTGCAACGTGGTCAAGGGCGGCCGCACGCCGCAGCAGGCCGGGATGCCGCTGCTCGCGGTCCCCTACCGGCCGAGCTGGGTCGAGCACCTGATCCTGTCGAACCGCAACATCCTGGCCGACCAGATGGAGTTCCTCGAGAGCCATCTCCCGCGGCATCGGCGCGCGGCATTCCGGTCCTGCTGATCCGGCGCGCGGCGTTCCGGTCCCGCTGATCCGGCGCGCGCGCGTGCGGCGCCGCGCGCCTCATTCGAAGCCGTTGCGGAACAGGATGTCCGGGTCACCCGGGCCGGGCACGAGAAGCGTCACCGGAATCGGCGTTGGATCTCCGGTCGCGGCAACGAGGCCGACCGTCCCTGCTTCCGGCGGCGCGGTGCTCTCGAAACTGAACCGGAACAGCGTGCCGAAGTCGAGCGTGTTCGCCGGCTGTTCGATGAGCATTCCGCATCGCGTGGCCGGCGCGCCGGCCGGCGCCGACCAGGACACCGCGTTCCCGGTCACGGCCGGCGTCCAGTCGTCACTCGCCGGAAGGCCGTTGTCGAAGTGGGTCGTGTTCGTGATCGTGTCGCCGGGCTGGACCGGGACGCGGAAGCCGCCGAAGCCGGCATTCGAGGCGATGCACAGGTTCGGTTCGGCGCTGCCCTGACCCGTGCCCGGCGTGATCACGCGCGCGAAGTCGGCGTTGTAGACGGCGTAGTCGTAGCGGTAGCGGTCGCCGACCGGGGTCACGCGCACCGCGACCTTGAAGCGGCCGGTGTCGGTCTCGACCAGCGTGCTGGCGGCATTCGGACCCGGATTGTCCGGATCGACCCAGCGGTCGATGACCGGACCGCGTCGGAAGTTTCCCGGGCCGCTGGTCACGACCGGCACCGCCCAGACGGTCGTGAACGACGGCGTGAACTGCTGCGAGCCCATCGCCGTGAACGGATTCTTCTGGTCGCGGACGAGATACCAGGATTCGATGAAGTACTGCGCGCCAGGGTTCGTCGCCGGCGCGAGATCCGATTCGACGACCATCAGCCGGCGGTCGAAGTTGCCGGCCGCCCCGCCGCCTGAATCGTGGACGCCGTCGCAGTTCGCATCGAAGGTCGACTGGCAGCGGCCCCAGCGGCCGCCGAAAGGATCGATCTCGCGCCGCAGGCCGAGATACGTGTTCGAGTTGTTGTTGCCGATCGAGTAGATGTCGTCGCAGCCGGGCCCGAGGATGTTGCCGTTGACGTTGCAGCCCGGGAGGCAGTTGCGGTTGATCGTGTAGAAGGCGTGCTTGACGCCGGATCGGCCGAGCTGTTCGAGCTGGCCCTGCCCGTTGATCCGGTACACCGCCCAGACCAGCATCGGGTGCTGGTCGAGGCTCTGGTACGGATAGTTCGGCTGGCCGGAGGTCGGCGGCGGGTTGACCGGCGGCCAGCCCGGACGTGCCGAACTGCTGAACATCGGGTACCACGGCACGTGCGCGGCCAGCGGGTCGGTGTCGTTCGCGATCGTCGCCCCGGGCGTGATCTTGACCACCCGGTTGGCCGAAGTACCGGTGCACCCGGACTGGCACTCGGCCGCGAGGCTGCCGCCCGCGGAGTCGCCGAGCCGGATCAGCAGGGTGCGGACCTCGACGTCGCCGACGCCCGGCTTGTGGCTGCGCGGCCAGTACACGAACGCGCAGCTCTTCGGATCGAGCGCGGTGAAGCCGTCCGGCGCGCGGACCGTCGTGGTGAGGTCGAACTGGCCGATCGTCGCCTCGGCGACCTCCGGAAGCCCGATCCACGCCGCGAGCTTCGGCGCGATCCGGATGTCGCCGTTCCGGAGGTCCACCCGCACTGCGCCGTGGAGCCTGTGGTGGACGGTCGCGATCTCGAGGATCGGGTCGCCCGCGCGATCGAGCGCGCGCAGCAGCACGTCGCCGTCGCCGGGGACCAGCGTCAACGGCCCGAGCGGAAAGCGCGCGCCGTCCGCGCGGACCAGGCTCACCGGCCACCGCACCACCGCCTCTCCGGCATCGAAATGCGCGATGCCGGCGCCCTCGGGCGTGAAACCGAGGGTACCGGCGAACGGTGCGGAAACCGGCCTGAATCCGTCGGGGTCGCGCTGGCCGACGTCGCCGGACAGGCGCACGCCGTAGGTGCGCAGCAGATGGTCGTTGAGCCGCAGCGTGGTGGCGCCGCTTTCGGTCTCGAGACGGGTTCCCTCGGCGGGGTGCGGCAGGCCGGGCGCCAGGACCGACAGATCCACCGCGACGGCCGGGAAAGTCGCCATGACAACCACGGACAGCAAGAGGATCGGGAGACGGTGCGACGAACGCATGGGCAACTCCGGGTGGCGATGCCGACGCGACAGGTCGCCATCGCAGGATCTGATGACTGCCGATTAAATCAGCAATCGCTCGCCCAGGGGGAGATCCCGGTCTCGGACCGCACCGCCCGCGACCGGCCATGTCCAAACCTTGCCCCGGCCCGATCGTCCCGGGACAATGGCGGTTTGGACCCGTGACGATGATCGACCGCCAGCGCTACCCGCGACTCGCCCGCATCGACTCCCCGGCCGACCTGCGCAGCTTCCCCGAATCGGAGCTGCAGGCCGTCGCCACCGAGCTGCGCGAGTTCCTGATCGAGTCCGTCGGGCGCTCCGGCGGCCATTTCGGCGCCGGCCTCGGCGTCATCGAACTGACCGTCGCGCTGCACTGGCTCTACGAGACGCCGCGCGACCAGCTGGTCTGGGACGTCGGCCACCAGTGCTACCCGCACAAGATCCTGACCGGTCGGCGTGACCGGATCGAGACGATCAAGAAGAAGGACGGGCTCGCCCCGTTCCCGGCGCGCCACGAGAGCGAGTACGACAGCTTCGGGGTCGGCCACTCGTCGACCTCGATCTCGGCCGCCCTCGGCATGGCGATCGCGGCGCAGCGCCGCGGGGATCCGCAGCGCACGGTCGCGATCATCGGCGATGGCGCGATGACCGCGGGCATGGCCTTCGAGGCGCTGAATCACGGCGGCAGCCTCGATCCCGAGCCGGACCTGCTGGTGATCCTCAACGACAACCAGATGTCGATCTCCGAGAACGTCGGCGCGCTGACGCGGATGCTGGCGCGGCTGCTGTCGAGCCGCCGGCTCAACGACCTGCGCGAATCGACCAAGCGCGCGATGCCGCGCGGGAGCCTCCTGTGGCGCTTCGTCAAGCGCTGGGAGGAGCACGCCAAGGGCATGTTCGTGCCGAGCACGCTGTTCGAGGAGTTCGGCTTCCACTACACCGGCCCGATCGACGGCCACGACCTGCCGGCCCTGCTGCACGCGCTGAAGACCGTCAAGGGCCTGCGCGGGCCGCAGCTGCTGCACGTGATCACGACCAAGGGCAAGGGCTACGGGCTCGCCGAGCAGGACCAGATCGAGTACCACGCGGTCGGCCCCTTCGACCCGACGGTCGGCGTGGTCCGCAAGGCCGGACCCTCGAAACCGACCTACACCCAGGTCTTCGGCGACTGGCTGTGCGACATGGCGGCCGCGGACGCACGCCTCACGGGGATCACCCCGGCGATGCGCGAGGGCTCGGGCCTGGTGCGCTTCAGTCGCGAGCATCCGGATCGCTACTTCGACGTCGCGATCGCCGAGCAGCACGCGGTGACGCTGGCCGCCGGCATGGCCTGCGGCGGCCTGAAGCCGGTGGTCGCGATCTACAGCACGTTCCTGCAGCGCGCCTACGACCAGCTGATCCACGACGTCGCGCTGCAGGGGCTCGACGTGCTGTTCGCGATCGACCGCGGCGGCGTGGTCGGTCCGGACGGCCCGACCCATTCGGGCAGCTTCGACCTCAGCTACCTGCGCTGCATCCCGAACATGGTGGTGATGGCGCCGGCCGACGAGAACGAGTGCCGGCTGATGCTCAGCACCGGCTTCCGCCACGAGGGCCCGGCGGCGGTGCGCTATCCGCGCGGGACCGGCCCCGGCGTCGCGGTCCCATCGACGCTCGAGACGCTGCCGATCGGAAGGGCCGAGATCCGGAGGCACGGCGCCGGCCTCGCGCTGCTGGCCTTCGGCGCGCCGCTGGCGGCCGCCGAAACCGTCGGCCAGTCGCTCGGCGCCACGGTCGTCAACATGCGCTTCGTCAAGCCGCTCGACGAAGCGCTGGTGCTGGAACTCGCGCGCTCGCACGCGGCGCTGGTGACGCTCGAGGACAACGCGGTCGCCGGCGGCGCCGGCAGCGGCGTCGCCGAGCTGCTGAACGCGCGCGGGGTGTCGACGCCGCTGCTGCAGCTCGGGCTGCCGGACGTGTTCCTCGAGCACGCGAGCCGCGAGGAACTGCTCGCCGAGGCGGGGCTCGACGCCGCCGGCGTCGAGCGCGCGATCCGCGCCCGCTTCGGCGACCTCCTGGCCACGCTGCAGCGACCGGCCGCCTGAGCCCCGGTCCGGATCCGCTCAGGTCCGCGCGGTGCTTCGGCCCGCGCGGCGGGCGGCGCGGGCGGAAGCTGCGCTGGGAGATGGCGTTCCGCGCGCGATCGCGATCAGCTGCTCGATCCGGTCCGGGTCCTTCGGCACGTCGCCGGTCAGCACCAGCGGATCCCCGCGGGTGACGACCACGTCGTCCTCGATCCGGATCCCGATGCCGCGGAAGCGGCGGTCGACCGACTTCTCGCCCGGATCGACGTAGATCCCGGGCTCGATCGTCAGCACCATGCCGGGCTCGAGCTCGCGGTACTCGCCATCGACCCGGTAGTCGCCGACGTCGTGCACGTCGAGGCCGAGCCAGTGCCCGGTCTTGTGCATGTAGAAACGGCGATAGGCGTGCTCGCGCAGGTTCGCCTCGACCGAGCCCTTGAGCAGGCCGAGCCGCACCAGCCCCCGGGTCAGCACGCGGACCGCGGCCTCGTGCGGCGCGATCCACGAGTGCCCGGGCCGGACCGCGTCGATCGCCGCGAGCTGCGCCTCGAGCACGAGGTCGTAGAGCACGCGCTGTTCCGGCGAATAGCGCCCGTTGATCGGGAACGTGCGGGTGATGTCGGACGCGTAGCAGTCGAACTCGGCGCCGGCGTCGATCAGCAACAGGTCGCCATCGCGGAGCTCCGCCCGGTTGGCGCGGTAGTGCAGCACGCAGGCATTCGCGCCGGCGGCGACGATCGGCTCGTAGGCCGGTACGGCCTGCGCGCTGCGGAAGGCGTGCACGAGCTCGGCCTCGACCGTGGCCTCGGTCAGCCCGGGCCGCGCCGCGCCCATCGCGCGCGCGTGCGCGGCGGCGGCGATCCGCGCCGCGCGCTGCATCGTTCGGATCTCGCTGCGCGACTTCAGCAGCCGCATCTCGTGCAGCACGTGTCCGAGCGCGACGAACTCGTGCGGAGGGCGCGCGCCGATCCGGACGCGCGCGCGGACGCGATTGACCCAGCCCATCAGCCGCAGGTCGAAGTCGGCCTCGCGTCCGAGGTGGTAGTAGACGCGCGAACGGTCCTCGAGCAGGCCCGGCAGGATGTCGTCGATGTCGTCGATCGGGAACGCGTGGTCGACGCCGAGCTCCCGCTCGGCCCCTTCGACGCCGAGCCGCGGGCCATCCCAGCGCTCGCGCTCGGGATCCCGGTCGCGGCAGAACAGGATCTCGCCGCCCTGCGGACGCCCGGGCACCAGGACCAGCACGGCATCCGGCTCGCCGAACCCGGTCAGGTAGTGGAAATCACTGTCCTGGCGGTACGGGTAGTGCGCGTCGTTGTTGCGGAGCTTCTCGGGTGCGGCGGCGAGCACCACGATCGCGTCGCGACCGACCGCCTGCATCAGGTGGCGGCGACGGCGCTTGTATTCGGCCGCGGGGATCAATGCCGCGTCGCCTCGGGTTCGGCGCGGGCGAGCTGCTGGTGCAGCAGCATCACGCCGACGCGGATGTATTCGACCATCTCGGCGTAGGCCTCCTCGTCCTCGGCGTCGCTGCTGCCGGCATCGAACTCGGTCATCGCGATCCGGCTGAGATCGCCGACCACCTCGCCGCCGTCGCCGGCGAGTCCGGCCTCGAGGTTCACGCCGGCAAGCCCGAGTCCGCCGAGGAACCCGCGGCACCACTCGACCATCGCCGCGGCGCGCTCCGCGACCGGCGCCTCGTCGCCCGGCAGCAGCGGCGCGAAGGCGCAGCCCGGGTCGTCGAGATCCGTCGACAGCGCCTGGTACAGCGCCGCGAACACCGCCCGGTCCCGCGCATCCTCGAGCGTCTCGTCGAGCTCGTCGAGCGCAAGGCTCTGAAGCCAGCGATCCGCGCCCGAGGCCCCGCCCGCACAGAGAAAACCCGCCAGCGCGCCGTCGAGTTCGGCCGCGCCGACGCCGGCTTCCAGCCGGTCGAGCGTCCGCGAGAGCGTTTCGAAGTCGGGCTGCCGCATCGACATCTCCGGAACGACCGCGCCCGTCGGTTCCGGCATGGGCCGGTGGCGCGGGTCGCCGCTATTCTCCCACGCACGTCACCAGTCGGGGAAAGATCGCTTGCGCCAGGGCCAGGCCCGCCTTCGAACGTCCCGCAAGGCCGGTCGCGCCGTCAATGCCGGCATCCGGGCGATCCGGGGGCTCACGCTGGCGCTGGCGGTCCTGTGTGCGGCGCCGGCAGCCGCCCTCGATCCGGAGCCCGTCGTTCGGGCTCATGCCCGGACCCATTTCTTCGAGGTGATCTCCGCGGAGGAACCCCTCGCGCAGAACCTCGTCACGGCAATCGTCCAGACGCCGGATGGCTTCCTGTGGGTCGGGACGCAGGGTGGCCTGCACCGGTTCGACGGCTACGGCTTCGTGCTCCACGACCACGATCCCGAGGATCCGGCGAGCCTTGCGGACGATTTCGTCTCGGCGCTCGCCGTCGATCGCGACGGGATCCTGGTCGTCGGCGGCGGTCGCGGTTCGCTGCAGCGGCTGGTGGCCCACGGCAACCGGTTCGAGTCGATCGGGACCGACGCCGAGGCGCGCGCGCGAGGCCACGTCGGCCGGATCGTCGCGACCGGAGACGGCGCGCTGTGGGTCGCGTCGAAGCGCGGAATCGAGCGGATCGACGCGGGCGGCACCTCGACGCTCGTGCTCGAGGACGCGGAGTCCGGCTACGACTTCGTCGTGCCCCGGTCGATGGCCGCGCTGCCCGACGGCACGCTGGTCGCGGCCGTCGGCGACGGTCTGGCACGGGTCGATCCCGCAACGCTCGACGCACGCCTCGTCGCGCATGACCTGCCGCGGGTCCACAGCCTCGCGCTCGGCCGCGACGGGATCCTGCGCATCGGAACGATGGCCGGACTGCACCGGCTGAATCCCGACGACGCGATCGAGCGCGTCTGGCCCCCGGAGTCCGACGAGCCGCCCGGCGGCCCGGTCCACGGCATGATCGAGGACCGCACCGGCCGCTGGTGGCTCGCCGTGTTCGGCGCCGGAATCGCGGTCCTCGACCCGGAGACCGGACGTGCGGAGCGGCTCCGCCACGAGCGGTCGATCGACGGCGCGCTGGCCGAGGACACGGTCCGCCACCTCTACCTCGACCGGACGGGCCTGCTCTGGATCGGCGGCGAGACGCGCGGCCTGATCCGCGTCAATCCCGCCGGATCGCGCTTCACGCTGATCACCGACGAGAATCCCGAACGCGTTCACGCCGCCACGAACGGCATCCGCAGCCTCTGGCAGGCCGACGACGGCGCGCTCTGGATCGGCACCGATGGCGACGGCCTGAAGCGGATCGACGGTCAGACCTGGGCGATCACGTACCACCGCGACGCGCTGCTCGCCGCGCTCCCGAACGGGGCGCGCGGGCGGGAACTTCGCGTCAACGCGATCGTCCCGATGCTGGACGGTCGGCTCTGGCTGCCGACGAACCGGGGCGTGGTCGAGTTCGATCGGGCCTCCGGCGCCGCGCGGATCGCGTGGCCGCCCGGACCGGAATCGAGCCCGACCCGCCGGCATGCGCGGGTGGCGCTCCTCGATGCCGACGGCAGCGTCTGGATCGCGACCTGGCAGGAGGGTCTGGTCCGGTTCGATCCGCGCGACCGGACCCAGCGCAGCTGGCGGCACGACCCGGCGCGCGCGGACAGCCTGTCGCACGACAGCATCCTGGAACTCCATCGCGACTCGCGCGGGATCCTTTGGATCGGCACGATGGGCGGGCTCGACCGTCTCGATCCGGACAGCGGGCGACTGACCCGCATGCGACGCGCCGGCGACGGCGCGGGAGCCCCTGCCGGCGACGTGGTCCGAGGCGTGGCCGAGACGTCGGACGGCTCGCTCTGGTTCGCGAGCCACGGCGGGCTGTCGCGGCTCGCGCCCGACGAACGCCAGCAGGAACTTCCGAAGTTCGAGCGCTACACGCCGCGCGACGGCCTGCCGGCCCGGATGGTCTACGACCTGCTCGTCGCGGACGATGGCGCGCTGTGGCTCGCGACCAATCGTGGCCTCGTCCGGATGGATCCCGCCGAGCGCCGCTTCCGGCGCTACGGGCTCGAGGACGGGCTCCAGGGGCTCGAGTACAACGGCGGCGCGGCCCTCGCCCTCGCCGATGGCCGGCTCGCGTTCGGCGGTGTCGGTGGGCTCAATCTGTTCGAGCCGGTCAAGCGGCCGATCGAACGCCCGGCCTCGCCGCTCGTCCTCACCCGCCTCGCGCTGGGCGACCGGCTGCTCGCGGCGCCCCCTTCGGGCTGGCAGAAGCCGATCACGCTCGACCCGTCGGACCGGTCGCTGAGCTTCGGGTTCGCCGTGCTCGACTTCGCGGCGCCGCGACGCAATCGGTTCGAGCACCGGCTCGAGGGCGTGCACGGCGACTGGGTCTCCCTCGGGCATCGCAATGAGCTCGTGCTCAGCACGGTCCCGCCCGGGAGCTACGTCCTGCGCGTGCGCGCGTGGGACAGCGAGGACCGGCCGGCCACCAACGAGCTGTCACTGCCGTTCGTGGTTCCGGCACCGTGGTGGCAGGGTCTGCCGGCGCGGGTCGCAGCCGTCATCGGCGCGCTGCTGCTGATCGGCGCGCTGCTTCTCGCGGCTCACCGGCGGGTCGTGCGCGAACGCCAGCATGCGGCAGCGCTGCGGGAACGCGAGGAACGCCTGCGGGTCGCGATCTGGGGATCGGGCGACGAGTTCTGGGACTGGGACATGCGCGCCGGCAAGCTGTTCCGGATCGGCGCCGACAACCTCCTCGGCCTGCCCCACGAGGACACCGTTTCCGGCGACGACTGGCGGCGGAATGCGGTGCACCCGGACGACCTCGCGCAGGTCGAGCGGATCCTCGACGAACACGTGCGCGGGGAACGCGAGGCCTTCGAGTCCGAGCACCGGGTGCGGCGCGCCGACGGCCAGTACATCTGGGTCCGCTCGCGCGGCAAGGTGGTCGAGCGCGACGCCGATGGCGGAGCGCTGCGGGTCGCCGGCACCGCGCGCGACATCACCGCGACCCGCGCGGCCGAGCGCGACCGGCGCATCGCCGAGGAGGTGATCCGCAGCATGTCCGAGGCGGTGGTCGTGACCGACCTCGACTTCCGGTTCACCTCGGTCAACCCCGCCTTCACCCGCATGACCGGCTACCAGCAGGACGAGATCCTCGGACTCAAGAGTTCGATCCTCGACTGCGACCAGCACAACGAGGAGTTCCACGAGGCCTTGCGTGCCACCGCGCTGCGCACCGGCCACTGGAGCGGCGAGCTGTGGCAGCGGCGCAAGGACGGCGACGAGTTCCTGTGCTGGCTGGAGCTTTCCGAGGTCACCGATGCCGCCGGCGCGCGCACGCACTTCGTCGGCGTGCTGACCGACATCACCGACCGCAAGCGCGCCGAGCAGGAGCTGCGCTACCTCGCGAACTACGACACGCTGACCGGCCTGCCGAACCGCACGTTGCTCGGCGAACGTCTCGCGCACGCGCTGATCCGGGCCCGGCGCAACGGTACCAGGGTCGCGCTGTTCTTCATCGACCTCGACCGCTTCAAGCACGTCAACGACTCGCTCGGACACACCGCCGGCGACCGCCTGCTGAAGGCCGTCGCACAGCGGATCCAGGCCAGCGTGCGCGACGTCGACACGGTCGCGCGCCTCGGCGGCGACGAGTTCACCGTGATCGCCGAGGACCTCGCCGACCGCGACGAGGCGGAGCGGATCGCACGCCAGCTGATCGACGCCTTCCACGCGCCACTCGACATCGACGGTCGCACCGAGGTCGTGATCTCGCCTTCGATCGGCATCAGCCTGTATCCGGACCACGGCCAGGTCCCGACCGACCTGCTCAAGTTCGCCGACACCGCGATGTACCGGGCCAAGGACCACGGCCGCAACACCTACGAGTTCTATTCGCCGGCGCTCGACACCCAGGCGCGCTGGCGCGCGGGGATGGTCAACCAGCTGCACAAGGCGCTCGAACGGCACGAGTTCAGCCTGGTCTACCAGCCGAAGCTCGCGCTCGCGTCCGGCGAGATCACCGGAGTCGAGGCGCTGCTGCGCTGGAACAACGCCGAACTCGGCCGGGTCGGACCCGGGACCTTCGTGCCGCTCGCCGAGGAGACCGGACTCATCGTGCCGATCGGCGAATGGGTCCTGCGCGAGGCACTCGCCGAACTCCGGCGCTGGGCGCGCGCCGGAGTCGGCAACGTCTCGGTGGCGGTGAACGTGTCGATGCTGCAGCTGCTGCGGGGCGAGCTCGCGGCGCTGCTCCGGACCCTGCTGGCCGAGAACGGCCTGGCCCCGAAGCGGGTGGTGCTGGAGCTGACCGAGAGCATGGTCATGGCCAACGCCGAGCAGTCGATCTCGACCCTCGGCGAGCTCAAGGCGCTCGGCATCTCGATCGCGATCGACGACTTCGGCACCGGGTACTCGTCGCTGTCGCAGCTGAAGCGGCTGCCGATCGACACGCTCAAGATCGACAAGGCCTTCGTCGGCGAGATCAGCGTGGACGCCGACGACGAGGCGATCACCGCGACGGTGATCTCGATGGCCCACACGCTCGGCCTCGACGTCGTGGCCGAGGGCGTCGAGACCCCGGAGCAGCTGGCGTACCTGCGCGACCGCGAATGCGACGAGGTCCAGGGCTACCTGATCAGCCCGCCGCTGCCCGGCGATGCGATGCTGGCCTTCCTGCTCGACCAGCGCGCGCACCGGGGCCTGCGCGGTGCTCGATCGTCCTGACCCCGATGCCTCCGGTTGACCGACCGCGACTGCCGCCCTAGCGTTGCCCGATGGCACGAACCGACCCCACCGCCGAACTGCGCGCGATCCGCCTCGAGGTCGAGCGACTGGTCGCGCTCGCGCAGCGCCTCGCCGAGGAGAACCGCAGCCTCCGGCTGGCCCAGGAACAGCTGGTGGCCGAACGCGCCGCGCTGCTCGCGAAGAGCGAGCAGGCACGCTCGCGCGTCGAGGCGATGATCACCCGGCTCAAGTCGCTGGAGCAGAACGGATGAGCCACGAGCAGACCCCGATCAGCCTCTCGATCCTCGATCGCGAGTACGTCGTCGGCTGCGCGCCGTCGGAGCGCGCCGATCTGGTCGCGGCCGCGGCGCTGGTCGACGAGCGCCTGCGGGCGCTGCGCGCGACCGCCCGCACCGCGGGCCTCGACCGCCTGGCCGTGCTCGTCGCGCTGAACCTGGCGCACGAGCTGCGGCTCCGCGATCGCGACCTCGCGGCGATCGAGACCGGCATCGGCAGCGAGATCGAGGCGCTGCGCGCGAGCCTCGCGGCGGTGCCCGCGCGCGGCTGACCCGCCGCGTCGCTCGACCGATTCGACCGCCCGTGCCGCAGCGAGCCGCGCTAACATCCGGCCCGGCACTCTTCTGCCGTGTCCGACAGCGTCGCGCACATATTGCCTTGGCCCTGTCATACGACCCCGGGAACGCGGTGTGCCGGACGTTGTGCAAGCCTGCCACGCGCAGGAAGCCTGAAGTCCGCGCGAGCCTTCCCACCTGATCCCAGGGATCAAGGTCGTCGCGCGGCGCATCGGCATGGCGGTGAGTGCCGCTTCTTCCCCGCTGGGCCCCGCGACGTGTCCCGTGCCGAACTTCGAGCCCTGATGCGTTCGCGGCGGCTCGCGACCCCTGCGGACGCGCGGTCGGCCGGCTGCGCCGCGCTGACCGCGCGACTGGCGGACTTCGAGCCGGTCCGGAGCGCGCGCCGCATCGCCGGGTACGAAGCGACGCGCGGCGAACCCGCGCTCAACGAGCTGGCCGCGCTGTGCCACGCGCGCGGCCAGCAGTGGCTGCTGCCCGTGATCGCGGGCCCCGTCGCCGGCCTGCGCTTCGCGCCGTGGCGCCCGGGCTGCCGGATGGCCCCGAATCGCCACGCGATCCCCGAGCCGATCGTGCCCGAGGCCGAACTCGTCGACCCGCCGGACCTCGACGTCGCGCTGGTCCCGCTGCTCGCCTTCGACCGGCGCGGCCAGCGCCTCGGCAGCGGCGGCGGACACTACGACCGTGCCTTCGCGTTCCTGGCCGGGCGCGACCGCCCGACCAGGCCCCTGCTGGTCGGCATCGCATGGTCGTTCCAGGAAGCGCAACTGGCGCCCGAGCCGTGGGACGTTTCCCTCGACTGGGTCGCCACCGAGCGGGAGCTGATCCGATGCCACGCCTGAGGCCCCCGGCGCCGACGCCGCCGGATCCCGCGACCGGCCACTGGCTGATGAAGTCGGAGCCGGACGAGTTCTCGATCGACGATCTCGAACGTCGCGGCACCGAGGCGTGGTCCGGCGTGCGCAACTACCAGGCGCGCAACTACATGCGCGACGCGATGCGCGTCGGCGACCGCGTGCTGTTCTACCACTCGAGCTGCGCCGAACCCGGCGTGGTCGGGCTCGCGCGCATCGCGAGCCCGCCCCGGGCCGACCCGACCCAGTTCGATCCGGCGAGCGCGTACCATGACCCGAAGAGCACCCCCGGCGCGCCGCGCTGGGTGCTGGTCGACGTGGCCTTCGAGCGGCGCCTCCGGCGACCGGTGGGCCTTCGTGAGATCCGGCGGCACGCCGCGAAACTCGCCGGTCTGGCACTGCTGAGTCCCGGCAACCGCCTCTCGGTGATGCCGGTCCTGCCCGCGCATTTCGACCTGATCGTCGCCCTGGAGGACGCATGAACGCCGATTCCGAGAAGAAGGCCGCCGCCGAGCGCGCGCTGCGGCACGTCGAGGAAGGATCCGTCATCGGAGTCGGCACCGGCTCGACGGTCGACCACTTCATCGCCGGACTCGCGCGGATGGCGGATCGCATCGAAGGCGCGGTGTCGAGTTCCGAGCGCAGCACCGCGAAGCTGAAGGCGGCCGGGATCCGCGTGCTCGACCTCAACGCGACCGGGGACCTGCCGCTGTATGTCGATGGCGCCGACGAGGTCGATCCGCACAAGCGGCTGATCAAGGGCGGCGGCGGCGCGCTGACGCGCGAGAAGATCGTCGCGGCGGCGAGCCGCCGTTTCGTCTGCATCGTCGATCGCGGCAAGCGGGTCGAGCTGCTCGGCCGCTTCCCGCTGCCGGTCGAGGTGATCCCGATGGCGCGCAGCTACGTCGCGCGCCAGCTCGTGCGGCTCGGCGGGCAGCCGGTCTGGCGCGAGGGCTTCGTCACCGACAACGGCAACTGGATCCTCGACGTCCACCACCTGGTGATCACCGATCCGGTCGGCCTCGAGCGCGCGATCGGCGAGATCGCCGGGGTGGTCTGCGTCGGACTGTTCGCGCGTCGGCCGGCGGACGTCGTCATCGCCGGCGACGAGGAGAGCTGACCTGCGGAGATCCGCGCCTGTGCCGGGCTGGCGGGGCGCGTCGATTCCGGCGCGGTCCCGCCGTCAGCGCTGGAAGCGCGGCAGCCAGCCGGCGAGGAGCGCGAGACGATCCCGCGGGTCGTCCGTCTCGAGCAGCCGCTGGCGCTCGGTCGGCTCGATCGGCAGGATCTCGGCGAGCCGCCACGCGACCCATGCGGCGTCGTCGAAATCCGGATCGCGCGCCCCCGGCAGGAGGTCCTCGGCCTGCTCCGCCGCACGGCGCAGCAGGGTCGCCAGCAGCCCATGCTCGGCCGGCACCTCGAGGGTCGGATCGGGCGGCAGGCGATCGATGTCGCCGAGCGCGAGTCCATCGTCGCGGATCCATCGACGGCGCAGCCGGAAGCGCTCACCGCCAACGCACTGGATGCCGAGCAGTCCGTCGGGCAACGTGGTGAAGTCGACGATCCTCGCCAGCGTCCCGACCGCATGCGGCTCGGCCGGCACCCCGGCCTCCGCGCCACGCGCGATCAGCAGTACGCCGAACGGCTCGCCGGCGCGTGCGCAGTCGCGAACCAGCGCGAGATAGCGCGGCTCGAAGATCCGCAACGCCAGACGCCCGCCAGGGAACAGCACGGTCCCGAGCGGGAACAGCCCGACATCGCGATCGACCGTCAATCGATGATCTCGGCGCGACCGTCGGGGAACACGCGGACGTGAACGTAAAGGCCCTCGCCCTCCTTCGGGACCCCGAAGAACATGTAGTAGCGGTAGCCGCCGACCTCGTCCTCGTACTTGCGGTAGAACGAATCGACCGGCAGACCCATGCCCGAGACATGGCGGTAGAGCGCCTTGAAGGCATGCTCCCGGGAGACGTCCTCGTCGGCGATGTCGACCGGTCCACCCAGGACCGAGGCCGGGATCTCGGCGATGGCCTTGCGGATGCGGCGATCGTCGTGGTTCGGCACGTTCGGCGCGATGACCACGGGCGCCGCTGCCGTCGGGGCCGACGCCACGACCCCCGGCTCGGGCGCGTCGGTCGTGAAGCCCTCGGCCGGGCGCGGTTCATCGGCCGCGACCGGCGCGGCGGCCTCGTCGGCGGCCGATGGCGGCGCGGCATTCTCCCGGTCGCACGCGGCGACCAGGACTCCGAGGGCGGCGATCAGCGCAAGTCGGACAGTGGCAGTCATGTTGGCTCCGTCAGGATGCTTTGGTGGTGCGGACGCCCGGGTGGGCGGCGGCCCATGCGACCGCGAAACGATGCGGAAGGTTCTCGAATCCGCCATTGGACATGAAGACGACCCGGTCGCCGGGCCTGCCGTCGCCGAGCAGGGCCTCGAGCATCGCGTCGGTGGACGGATGGGCGGAAAAGCGCCCGCCCAGGACCCGCTCCAGCGCCGTCGGCCGCCAGGCCAGATCCGGGCGGACCAGCATCAGCACGCGATCCGCGGCGGCCAGCGCCTCCGGAAGGGCCTCGGCGTGCGCGCCGGTGCGCATCGAGTTGCTGCGGGGCTCGACGACCGCGACGAGGCGCCCCGCGCCCATCCGGCCGCGGACCGCGGCCAGCGTTTCCGCGATCGCGGTCGGATGGTGGGCGAAGTCGTCCCACGCGGTCAGTCCGCCGGCATCAACCAGCGGCTCGAGGCGCCGACGGACGCCGCGGAAGCCGGCGAGGGCCGCGATCGCGGCCTGCGGGTCGACGCCGAGCGCCGCGACCGCCGCGACCGCCGCGAGCGCGTTCATCGCGTTGTGCCGGCCCGGCATCGACCACTCGCCGGCCCCGACCGGCACGCCCCGGTGCCGGATCGACAGACGGATGCCGTCGCACGCGACCTCCCAGTCGCAGCCGGAACCCTCGGGGCCGAAGCGCTCGACGGGCGTCCAGCAGCCCATCGCCAGCACCTCGGCGAGGCGTGGATCGGTGCCATTGACGATCAGCCGCCCGCGGCCCGGCACGGTGCGGACCAGGTGGTGGAACTGGCGCTGGATCGCCGCCACGTCCGGGAAGATGTCGGCGTGGTCGAACTCGAGGTTGTTGAGGATCGCGATCTCCGGCCGGTAATGGACGAACTTCGAGCGCTTGTCGAAGAACGCGGTGTCGTACTCGTCGGCCTCGACCACGAACTCCGCGCCGCGCCCGAGCCTTGCCGAGACGCCGAAATCGAGCGGCACGCCGCCGACGAGGAAACCGGGCTCCCGGCCCAACGCGTCCAGCAGATGGGCGACGAGGCTGGTCGTGGTGGTCTTGCCGTGGGTCCCGGCGACGGCGACGACGCGCCGGGAGGCCAGCACCTCCCGGGCGAGCCACTCGGGACCCGATACGTATCGCAATCCGGCGTCGAGCATCCGCTCCACGATCGGATGGCCGCGCGACAGCGCATTGCCGACCACGACGAGGTCGGGCGGGGGCTCCAGCGCGTCGCTGCCGTATCCCGCGGCCAGCGGGATGCCGAGCGCCTCGAGCTGCGTCGACATCGGCGGATAGACGTCCTGGTCGGAGCCCGAGACCCGGTGGCCGAGCTCGCGCGCGAGGGCGGCGATGCCGCCCATGAAGGTCCCGCAGATGCCGAGCACGTGCACGCGCATCGTCAGGCCGCGGCGGCACGCGACGCCACGATCAGCAGGCCGGCCGCCAACTCGACCAGCAGCAGCGCGACCGCGAGCAGGACGCCCTGGCGCAGCGGCACCTCGAGCGCATGCCGGAAGATGCTCCCCTGCACGACCAGCTTCCAGGCCAGCAGCGCCAGCGACAGCCAGCCGAACAGCACCTGGCCTGCGGTCAGCTCGGCCGAATCGTCCGGCAGTCGGCCCACGAGCGCGACCACCGGCAGCACCAGCAGCGCGAACGCAAGCCCGGTCGCGACGATCGCGGTGGCGGTCTGGACGAAGCGCGCGGTGCGCCTCGCGACCGACAGCACGAGGTACGGCACGCCCAGCCCGACGAGGACCGCGACCACGGCTCGCAGCAGCAGGCCGTCGCCGGCGCCGAAGTGGTGCGCGGCGAGACCGTCGAGGCCGACCTGGGCGACCAGCAGGGCCGCGAGCAGCGGCGGCGAGTACGGCAGATCCTGGGGCCCCGCGCGCAGCCGCATCAGCCCGGCGATCGTCGCCAGCAACGCGCTCATGCCGGGAGTTCCGCTGGCCGCAATCCGCCCCCCGGGCACCTCGTCCAGCGCATCATCCGGCCCGGACGGCGGTCTTCCCGAGCGCGGCCATGATCCGGTCCAGAACCTCGTCGATCGTGCCGACCCCGTCGACGCGCTTCAGCGCCCCGCGCGCGGCGTAGAAGTCGATCACCGGCGCGGTCTGCTCGGCATAGACCCGGAGCCGCTGGCGCACGGTCTCGGGGTTGTCGTCGCGGCGCCCCTCGGCGGCGGCGCGACCGGCGAGCCGGTCGAACAGGAGCGCCTCGTCGACGTCGAGCTGGATCACGTGGTCGAGCGGCCGGCCGAGGCGCGCCAGCAGCGCATCGAGCGCCCGCGCCTGCGCGACGTTGCGCGGGTAGCCGTCGAGGATGAAGCCCGCTGCCGCATCCGGCTCGCCGAGACGGGCCTCGAGCATCCCGAGCACGATCTCGTCCGAGACCAGCTGGCCGGCCTCCATCACGGCCTTTGCCGCACGCCCGAGCTCCGTGCCGGCCGCGACCTGGGCGCGGAGCAGGTCGCCGGTCGAGACGTGGGCCACCCCGAGCGCTTCCCTGAGCCGGGCCGCCTGGGTTCCCTTGCCGGAACCGGGCGCGCCGAGAAGAACGATACGCATCGCAGTCGAGTCCTGGTCGAGGCGACCGGCCGCACGCAGCCCGGGCGCTTGAACTGGCATGGAAACCGGGCACGCTATCGGCCGTCGGAAGCCAAGTCAATGCAAGGAAAGTCGATGGCCGCTGGGAATCTCCTGTATGCGCAGAGCGGCGGCGTGACCGCCGTCATCAACGCCACCGCGAGCGCCGTGATCGAGGCGGCGCGCGCGCGGGGCACCCGGATCGGCAAGGTCTACGCCGCGCGCGACGGGATCCTCGGCGCGCTGCGCGAGGAGCTGATCGACACCGGCGTGGAGCCGGCCGCGGCGATCCGCGCGCTCGCCCACACGCCAGGCGGCGCGTTCGGCTCGTGCCGCTTCAAGCTCAAGGACATCGCCGGCGACCGCGCCAGCTACGAACGCCTGATCGCGGTGTTCCGCGCCCACGACATCCGCTGGTTCCTCTACAACGGCGGCAACGACTCGGCCGACACCGCGCTCAAGCTGTCGTCGATCGGCGCGGCGCTGGGCTACCCGATCGCCTGCATCGGCATCCCGAAGACGGTCGACAACGATCTCGCCGAAACCGACTCGAGTCCCGGCTTCGGCTCGGTCGCGAAGTACACCGCGATCTCGACGATGGAGGCCGGGTTCGACGTGCGCGCGATGGCGTCCACGTCGACCCGCGTGTTCGTGCTCGAGACGATGGGCCGGCACGCCGGCTGGATCGCGGCGTCGGCCGGCCTCGCGGCGCGCACCCGGGACGACCCGCCGCACCTGATCCTGCTGCCCGAGGTGCCGTTCGACGAGGCGCGGTTCCTCGCCGCGGTCGATGCCTGCGTCAAGCGCGTCGGCTACTGCGTCATCGTCGTCTCCGAGGGCGTGCGCGACGCCACGGGCCGCTTCCTCGCCGAGGCCGGCGGCGTCGACGCCTTCGGTCACAGGCAGCTCGGGGGTGTCGGCCCGCTGATCGCCGACCTCGTCGGCGCGAAGCTCGGCTACAAGCACCACGCGGCGGTCAGCGACTACCTGCAGCGCTCGGCCCGGCACATCGCGTCGAAGACCGACCTCGCGCACGCGCGCGCGGTCGGCAAGGCCGCGGTGGCCTACGCGCTCGCCGGAATGAACGCGGTGATGCCGGCGATTCGCCGGACCTCGCAGCGTCCGTACCGATGGACGATCGAGCCGGCACCGCTCGACCGGGTCGCGAACCGCGAGAAGCAGCTGCCGCGCCAGTTCATCCGGGCCGACGGCTTCGGGATCACCGCGGCGGCGCGGCGCTATCTCGCGCCGCTGATCGAGGGCGAGGCCCATCCGCCGTACCGCGCGGACGGACTCCCGGACTACGTGGTCCTGAAGAACCGTCCGGTCCGGAAGAAGCTGCCGCAGTTCCGGATCCCGGGTCACTGATCCAGCGGCGCGCCGCTGCGCGACGCGGGCTGCCGCGGCGATCGTTCAGCCCGGCAGCCGGCGGACCTTCGCGCCGAGCCCGAGCAGCTTCTCCTCGATGCACTCGTAGCCGCGGTCGATGTGGTAGACGCGATCGACCGCGGTGTCGCCGTCGGCGACGAGGCCCGCCAGCACCAGGCTGGCCGAGGCGCGCAGGTCGGTCGCCATCACCGGCGCGCCGGTCATCCGCGGGACGCCCTTGACGATCACGGTATTGCCCTCGATGCGGATGTCGGCGCCGAGGCGCTTCAGCTCCTGCACGTGCATGAAGCGGTTCTCGAACACGGTCTCTGTGATCACGCCGACGCCCTCGGCGACGGTGTTGAGCGCGGTGAACTGGGCCTGCATGTCGGTCGGGAAGGCCGGGTACGGCGCGGTCGTGAGGTCCACCGCGCGGGGACGTCGACCGCGCATGTCGAGCTCGATGCTGTCCTCGCCGACGTTGAGCTGGGCGCCCGCCTCCTCGAGCTTCGCGAGCACCGCATCCATCGTGTCGGCGCGTACCCGCTTGGCGGTGACCCGGCCGCCCGAGATCGCCGCCGCCACGAGGAAGGTGCCGGCCTCGATCCGGTCCGGCAGCACCTCGTAGTGGGTGCCGTGCAGGCGCTCGACGCCACGCACGACGATCGTGTTGGTGCCGGCGCCCTCGATGTCCGCGCCCATCCGGATCAGGCAGTTCGCGAGGTCCACGACCTCGGGCTCCTGGGCCGCGTTCTCGATCACCGTGGTGCCCCTGGCGAGCGTCGCCGCCATCATGATGTTCTCGGTCCCGGTGACGGTGACGAGATCCATCCAGACCCGCGCCCCGCGCAGCCGCTCGGCGCGCGCCTTGATGTAGCCGTTCTCGACCGTGATGCTGGCGCCCAGCGCCTCGAGACCCTTGATGTGGAGATCGACCGGTCGCTGTCCGATCGCGCACCCCCCGGGCAGCGAGACGTCGGCGGCGCCATGGCGGGCGACCAGCGGCCCGAGCACGAGGATCGACGCGCGCATCGTCTTGACCAGCTCGTAGGGCGCGACGAACGAGTCGACCTGGGTCGGATCGACGTGGATCTTCATCTTCTCGTCGAGCACGAGGTGCGCGCCCATCCGGCCGAGCAGCTCCATCGTCGTGGTGACGTCGTGCAGGTGCGGGACGTTGCCGATCGTCACCGGCTCGTCGCACAGCAGGGTCGATGCGAGGATCGGCAGCACCGCGTTCTTGGCGCCGGAAATCCAGACCTCGCCCCGGAGCGGCTCGCCGCCGGTGATCACGATCTTGGCCATCGGGTTCCTCGGGGTGGGGCCGGACCGGTCGCGGCCGCGCAGGCGCGACCACCGGTTCGGCCGTGGTTCAGCGACCGGCCGCCAGTTCGGCCGGCGTCAGGGTCCGGAGCGCCAGCGCGTGGATCTCGCCGCCGATCCGGTCGCCGAGCGCGGCGTAGACCATCCGGTGCCGCGCCAGCGGCAGCTTGCCCTCGAAGGCGTCCGCGATCACGGTGGCCTCGAAGTGCACGCCGTCGTCGCCGCGCACGTCCGCCCGCGAGCCGGGGAGACCGCGTTCGATCAGTGCCTGGATGGTCGCTGCGTCCATCGCGCGGGGGCGCTTCGGGAAGGGGCGTTCGGTGCGCCTGCTAGGATCGTCGATCTTAACACCGCGCCGCGTCCGGGCTCGAGCCGCCGGAAGCGGACCGAGGAAGCCCGATGGAATCCGCCCTCTCCCCGACCCCGACGGCGTCGACCGCGACCGGTGCCACCGCGGAAGCCGGGTTGTTCCGGTCCGCGCGCGAGGTGATCGCGACCGAAGCCCGTGCGATCGAAGCCCTCGGTGACCGCATCGACGGGCGCTTCGCCGACGCCTGCCGGCTGATGCTCGCGTGCCGCGGTCGCGTGGTCGTCACCGGCATGGGCAAGTCCGGGCACGTCGCCCGCAAGATCGCGGCCACGCTCGCCTCGACCGGAACGCCCTCGTTCTTCGTGCACCCCGGCGAAGCGAGCCACGGCGACCTCGGCATGGTCACCGGGGAAGACGTCGTGATCGCGCTGTCGAACTCGGGCGAGACCGACGAGATCCTGACGATCCTCCCGGTGATCCGGCGGCTCGGTGCGCGGCTGGTCGCGCTCACCGGCAACCCGTCCTCGACGCTGGCGCAGTCCGCCGACGTCCATCTCGACGTCGGCGTGCCGGCCGAGGCCTGCCCGCTCGGGCTCGCGCCGACCGCGAGCACGACCGCCGCGCTGGTGATGGGCGACGCGCTGGCGATCGCGCTGCTCGAGGCGCGCGGATTCACGGCCGAGGACTTCGCGCGCTCGCATCCCGCGGGCGCGCTCGGGCGGCGCCTCCTGCTCAGCATCGCCGACGTGATGCACGCCGACGACCAGGTGCCGAAGGTCGGCACCGGCGCGACCCTGTCCGAGGCGCTGGTCGAGATGACGCGCAAGGGGCTCGGGATGACCGGCATCGTCGACGGCGACGGCCGGCTGGTCGGCGTGTTCACGGACGGCGACCTGCGCCGCACGCTCGACGACGCGACGATCGACTTCCGCGCGACCCCGGTCACCCGGGTGATGACGACGCGGGCGAAGACGATCGGCCCGCACCAGCTCGCGGTCGAGGCGGCCCGGCTGATGGAGAGCCACAAGATCAACGGCCTGCTGGTCGTCGACGGGGGCGGCCGTTTGGTCGGGGCCCTCAACATTCATGACCTGTTGCGCGCCAAGGTGGTCTGATCCGGCGCCCCGACGCGCACCGCGCGAGCCCCGATGCGCCCCGCGAATCCACCCGATTCCGCCGACCTGCCGGCCGACGTGCGCGAGCGCGCGGCGCGCGTGCGCCTCGCGGCCTTCGACGTCGATGGCGTGCTGACCGACGGCGGACTGACCGACCTCGGCGACGGCACCGAGGCCAAGCGCTTCCACGTGCACGACGGCCTCGGGCTGAAGCTGCTGCAGCGCGCCGGCATCGCGATCGCCTGGATCACCGCGCGCCGCGGCGAGGCGGTCGCGCGGCGCGCGCGCGAGCTCGGCATCGAGCGGCTGTACCAGGGCGAGACCGACAAGCTCGCGCGGCTGATGGCGGTCGCGTCCGCGGTCGGCGTCGGGCTGGAGGCGGTCGCCTACATGGGCGACGACCTGCCCGATCTCGCATGCCTCGCGCGTGCCGGGTTCGCGATCGCGCCCGCGAACGCGCACCCGTGGATCCTCGCCCACGTGCACTGGCAGACGCGTCTCGCCGGCGGCGCCGGCGCCGTGCGCGAGGCCTGCGATCTGATCCTCACCGCGCGCGGCGACGCCGATCGCGTCATCGCCGATGCCCGAGCCGGGCGGACCGCATGAACGCAGCCCGCGAGCCTGCCGGATTCACGGCCCGATTCGCCGCCTGGCGCTCCAGCCTCCGCTGGCAGGGCGTGCGCCGCAGCCTCGTCGCCGCGGCGGTCCTCTCGGTGCTGGCCGCGACCACGGTGTGGTTCGCCGGCCTCGGCCGCGAGCCCGACGCGGGCGAGCGCTTCATCGGCCCGCCGCGCTCGGACTACACGCTCGAGTCGTTCACGCTGACCGTGCTCGGCGACGATGGCACGCTCTCGTTCCGAGGCGCGGCGCCGCGGATGACCCGCCATCCGTGGCTGGGGCATCTCGATGTCGAACGACCCGACTTCGAGCTGCATACCCGGGAGGGCGAGGTCTGGCGCGCCGGCGCGCGCTGGGCCCGGGTCAGCGCCGCGGCCGACGAGCTGCGCCTCGTCGAGGACGCGCGCGTCGCGCGCGAGCCCGCGGCCGGCGTCGAACCGGTGACGCTGACCAGCGCCGAGCTGATCGCGCGCCCGCAGGAGGACCGCGTGCTCTCGAGCCATCCGGTCGAGGTCGAGATGCCCGGCTCTATACTGCGGGGCGTCGGTCTCGAGGCCGACCTCGCCAACCGGCGCTTCTCCCTGCTTTCCGAGGTCCAGGCCCGCTATGAGCCCACCCGCCGCTGATCGCCGCCCCGGTGCCGGCAGCGCCACGACGCTCGGCGTGCCGGCTCTCGCGCTGGCGCTGGCCCTCGCGAGCGGGCCGTCGTTCGCGCTCAAGGCCGACCGGTCCAAGCCGATGGACATCCAGGCCGATTCGCTCGAGACCCGGATCGACGAGGGCCGCGCCACTTTGAGCGGCAACGTGCGGATCACGCAGGGCAGCATGGCGGTCGCCGCCGCTCGCGCCGTGGTCAGCCAGAACGACCGCCAGCAGGTCACGCGCGCCGTGCTCGAGGGCGCACCCGCGACGCTCGCGCAGGACCTCGACGACGGCGGTCGCCTCGATGCGCGCGCGCGGGTGATCGACTACGACGTCGCCGCGGGCGTCGTCGTGCTGACCGGCGCGGTCGAGATCGACCAGCCCCGCGGCAGCCTGCGCGGCGAGCGCATCACCTACGACCTCAACACCGGGCAGCTGACCGGGGGCGGCGACGGCGTGCCCGGTCGCGTCTCGCTGCGGATCAACCCGAAGCCGGCGGCGCCCCCCGCCGACTGATGCTCCACGCCGTCGGCCTCAAGAAGAGCTACCGGCGCCGCGAGGTCGTCCGCGACTTCGGCTTCGCACTGTCGCCGGGCGAGGTCGTCGGCCTGCTCGGGCCGAACGGCGCCGGCAAGACCACCTGCTTCTACATGATCGTCGGCCTGGTGCGGGCCGACGCCGGGCGCATCGAACTCGACGGCCGCGACGTCACCGCCCTGCCGATGCACGACCGCGCGCGTCTCGGCATCGGCTACCTGCCGCAGGAGCCTTCGGTGTTCCGGCGCCTGACCGTGCGCGAGAACGTGCTGGCGATCCTCGAACTGCGGCGCGACCTCGACAAGGCCGCGCGGCGGCGCGAACTCGACGCGCTGCTGAACGAGCTGCAGGTCGCCCACCTCGCCGACAGCGAGGGGCAGGCCCTCTCCGGCGGCGAGCGGCGGCGCGTCGAGATCGCCCGCGCGCTGGCGGCGCGGCCGGCCTACATGCTGCTCGACGAGCCCTTTGCCGGGGTCGATCCGATCTCGGTCGCCGAGATCCAGCGCATCGTCCGCCACCTCCGCGGCCGCGGGATCGGCGTGCTGATCACCGACCACAACGTGCGCGAGACGCTCGACATCGTCGACCGCGCCTACATCCTCAGCGAGGGTCGCGTGCTCGCCGAGGGTTCTCCGGACCTCGTGCTGGCCCACCCCGGCGTGCGCAGCGTGTACCTCGGCGAGGGGTTCCGGATGTAGCAGGGCCGCGCCCTAGGGGGCCGCGCTTGCCGCCCTGCGCACGGGGGCGCAGAATCCGGGCATGGAACGGAACTTGCTTCCAGCAGCGCGCGCGTGGCGCGGCCCGCAGCTTGCGGCGTCCGCGCCGGAGCCCGGCTGCCGCATGGTCGCGCGTTCCGAATGAAGCAGTCGCTCGCGCTCCGGACCAGCCAGTCGCTGGCACTGACCCCCCAGCTGCGGCTCGCGATCCGGGTGCTGCGGATGTCGGCGGAGGAACTCGGCGAGGAGATTCGCCAGGCGCTCGAATCGAATCCGCTGCTCGACCTCGACGCGGCCGAGTCCACGGCGGGCGGCGACGACGCCGGCGACCGCGACGAGTCCCTGGCGGTCGGAGCCGCGGACGAGGACACGCCGACGAGCGAAGCCGGGACGCCGGAGCCGGCAGAGGCTGGCGTCGCGGAGGCCTTCGAGTTCGACGAACCGGATGCGGGCGAACGCTGGGACGACCTGCCGCGGGCGTCGCCGGCCGAAGCCACGAGCCCCGAGCCGACCCCGTCGATCGACCTCAAGGCCCACCTCTGGGCGCAGGTCGATTGCCTGGGACTCGCCGGCCGCGACCGGCTGATCGCCGCCGCGCTGGTCGACGCGCTCGACGAGGATGGCTACCTGCGCGAGGAGTTCGACGCCATCCGGCAGGCGGTCGGCGACCCGACGCTTGCCGATTCGTCGATCGATTCGGTCCGTCGCCGGCTGCTGGCGCTCGACCCCACCGGCGTCGGCGCGCGAACGCTCGTCGAATGCCTGCTGGCGCAGCTCGACGAGCTGCCCGCCGCGACGCCCGGGCTCGCGCTGGCGCGGCAGCTCGTCGCCGACCATCTCGAGCTGCTGGTGGAGCCGCCGGAGCGGATCGCCCGGCGGCTGCGGCTGCCGGTCGATGAATGCAGCCGCGCACGCCAGCTCGTGACCACGCTGGATCCGAAGCCCGGGGCCCGCTACGTCGACGCCGAGGCCGGACACGTCATACCGGACCTCGAGGTCTACCGCACCCGCGGCCGCTGGCAGGTCCGCCTGGTCCGGGGATCGACACCGCGCCTGCGGCTCGATCCCTGCTACGCGGACCTCGTGGCGTCGCACCCGGGCGGCGGCGACTGGCTGCGCGGCAGGCTGCAGGAGGCGCGCTGGCTGATCCGCAGCATCGAGCAGCGCGAGGAAACGCTGCTGCGGGTGGCCGGCGAGATCGTCGACCACCAGGGGGCGTATTTCGACTTCGGACCGCAGGCGATGCGCCCGCTGGCGATGCGCGAGGTCGCCGAGCGCCTCGGCCTTCACGAATCGACGGTGTCGCGCGCGGTCGCGCACAAGTACCTCGCGACGCCGCGCGGAACGGTCGAGCTGCGCCGGTTCTTCCCGACCGGCCTTGCGACCGATTCGGGCGGCAGCACCTCGAGCACCGCGATCCAGGCGATGATCCGCGCGCTGATCGCTGGCGAATCGCGGAACCGGCCGCTGGCCGACCAGGCGATCGCGGAGCAGTTGTCCGCGCAGGGCATCCGGGTCGCGCGGCGGACGGTCGCGAAGTACCGGGAGGCGCTCAACATCCCGCCGTCCCATGAACGGGCCGCGGCGCGCTCTGCACCGGCCGGCGACGTCGGCGCGGTCGCGCGGAACCCGGACGGTCGGTAATCTCCGTGTCACGATTCCACGGCGCGCCAGGAGGCCACCATGCAGATCCAGATCGTCGGCAAGCAGGTCGAGGTGACCCAGCCGATCCATGACTACGTGACCTCGAAGCTGGAGCGCATCACCCGCCATTTCGACCACCTGATCGACGTGCACGTCGTGCTGACGGTCGAGCGCCTGAAGCACCACGCCGAAGCCACGGTCCGCACCGCCCAGCAGAAGTCGCTGCATGCGGAAGCCGACGGGCAGGATCTCTATGCCGCGATCGACGTGATGACCGACCGGCTGGACCACCAGGTGCGGAAGCACAAGGAAAAGCTGACGGACCACCACCGCAGCGAGTCGAACAAGCGCAACCCGGCCTGACTTGCCCTCGCGCGACACCCGACTAAACTCGCGCCTCCGCCCGGCAGCGCTTCGTCAACGCGCATGCAGATCATCGACCTCCTGACGCCCGCGCGCGTCCTCGTCGACGTCCGCGCGAGCAGCAAGAAGCGGCTTCTCGAAGCGCTCGCCGGACTGCTGGACGAACGTGGGACACCCGACAGCGAACGCGCGATCTTCGAGTCGCTGGTCCGCCGGGAGCGCCTCGGATCCACCGGCCTCGCGCACGGCATCGCGATTCCGCACGGACGCAGTGCCGACGTCACGCGGGCCGTCGGCGCGTTCATGCGCCTGGCCGAGCCGCTCGAGTTCGACAGCCTCGACCGGCAGCGCGTCGACCTGGTGTTCGGGCTGGTCGTGCCGGAGCACTTCACCGACCAGCACCTCATGTTCCTCGCCGACCTCGCGGAACTGTTCTCGGACGCCGCGATCACGGCCCGGCTGCGCGCGGCGCCCGACGCCGCGACCGTCTACGGCATCCTGACCGGCGGACGCGAACGGAACGCCGCGTGAGCGGGGTCGCGCCCGGCTCGACCAGGGTCAGCGCCGGCGAGATCCACGCGTCGCTCGAACAGCGCCTCGCCCTGCGCTGGCTGGCCGGGCGGGCCGGTGCCGGCCGGACGATCGAGGCGGGCGAGCAGTGGCAGCGGCGACCGTCGCTGGTCGGCTACCTCAACATCATCTATCCGAACCGGATCCAGATCATCGGGGTCGAGGAACTGCGCTGGCTGGAGAGCCTCGACGCGAGCGCGCGCGCGACCGCGATCGCGAAGATCATCGCCTTCGCGCCGACCGCGCTGCTAGTGACCCGGAATCACGCAGTCCCCGCGGACCTGCTCGACGCCGCCGAAGCCTCCGGCACGCCGGTCTGGGTCAGCAGCCTCCGGGGCCACGAACTCCTGACCTACCTGCAGTACCACCTCGCGCGCGCCGTGGCCAGCCGGGCCACGCTGCACGGCACCTTCCTCGAGGTCTACTCGATCGGAGTGCTGATCACCGGCGAGGCGGGGTCCGGAAAGAGCGAGCTGGCGCTCGAGCTGATCACGCGCGGGCACCGGCTGATCGCCGACGATGCCCCGGAGTTCACGCAGATCGCGCCGGACGTGATCGACGGCACCTGTCCCGAGATGCTGCGCGACCTGCTCGAGGTCCGCGGGCTCGGCATCCTCAACGTGCGCGAGATGTTCGGCCACACGGCGGTCAAGCGCAACAAGTACCTGCGCCTGATCGTGCATCTGACGGACCTGCAATCCGGGGCGTCCTCCGCAGGCGACCCGATGCAGCGGCTGACCGGATCGCGCGGGGTTCGCCGGGTGCTGGACGTCGACATCCCCGAGATCCAGGTCCCGGTGCTGCCGGGCCGCAACCTCGCGGTGCTGGTCGAGGCCGCCGCGCGGCAGTACCTGCTGCGCAGCCAGGGCATCGACCCGGCGCAGACCTTCGTCGATCGGCAGGCGCACCAGATGCGCCGCGACCAGACCGGCTGAGCCGCATCGTCCGGCTCGCGTAGGACTTTTCCTACACGCGCACCGGAAGTCTCCGACATGGCGTCGAGGCAAGCGCCGATCGTCGAACGGCGCCGCCGGGCCTAGCTTGGATCGGGTCACCCCGGAGACCAGGCCATGCCGAGGACCGCGATCCCAGCCCGTCGATCGACACGTCGCCTCGAACGCGACACCCCCGCCCTGCCCGCATCGGTGTCGGCGCCACTCGAGCGGCTGGCCGCACGCCTTCGCGCGAGCGGCCTCAGCACGTCCACCGCGAAGATCTACCTCGGCTGGACCCGTCGCTTCCTCGCCTGCGTCGACGAGCCGGCCGCGGATCCCCGCTCGGCCGTCGCCCGATTCGTCGCCGCACTCGACGCACAGGCGACCTCGATGACCAGCCGTCGCCAGGCGCTGGCCGCGATCGGTTACTTCCTCGCGGAGGTCCGCGGACTCGACCCCGCGCCGGTGCTGGCGCCCTACCGCCCCCGGGGTGGAAAGTCCGGGCGTCGGCCGCCGACACGAACCCCGGCCACCTACCTCGGCGGTCTCGATCGCGTCGCCAGCCTGGTTCGGGAACTGGTGGTCGCCACCGGGCGCACGCCGGCCGAGATCCTCGCGATGCGAATCGGCGACCTCGACCTCGAACGCGGCACGATCAGCATCCGTCGTCCTGGCCGTTCGCGGCGGCGGGCGATCCGCATGCCATTCCCGGCCGCGTTGCGCGACCCGCTGGTCGACCAGCTCGGCGAGAGCTGGCGCCTGCACCAGCTCGATTACCTCGCGTCGCTCGACCGGAGCGGCAGCACCAGCCTCGGGCCGTGCGCGCTGCCGACGTCGACCTTCCGTCGTCATCGGCTGTTCCCGTCGCCCGACGCACCGGCACGCCTGCATCCGCGGCGAGGTCGGGCAGCGCTGAGCGAGGACCTCGTGCGGGCCGCGACGGAGAGCGTCCCGCAAGGGTCCGCAGCCCGCAGGCAACGGTCCCTCGAGGACGCGGTAGCACGGCCCGTCCAGGTCGTCGATTCGAGCGCCTGAGCCGACGCGCGCACCCGCGCGCCCGGCGATCGGGCGAGGCCGCGCTTCAGTCCTCGAAGCCGTCGGCGAACACGACGATCCCCGGGCTCGAGAGGTCGTCCAGCAGCCGCCGGATCTCGGCCACCGTCGCGCCGTGCTGGGTCGCGGCCGGGATCTGCGCGGAGCCACCGCAACTGCCTTCCCCGACCGAGCACGTGAAGTAACCGTCCGAGAACTGGCAGTGGCTGCCGCCCGCGAGATCCACGTGGCGCACGTCGGACGACGCCAGCGCGGCAAGGATCGGACCGGCATGATTCGCGAAGGGGGTCACGCAGTCGCGCGAGCCGGTCACGATCAGTGTCGGAACCGTCACGCCGGACGCCGCGGCCACGGCCGATGGACTGGTCTCGGCCGGGGCGAGTCCCACCAGCAGGTCCAGTCCCGGATCCGACGCGGCCGCGAGCACCGCGGCGCCCCCGCCCATCGAGTGGCCGATCACGCCGCGCCGCGCGCCGACCGCACCGGCGAAGGCCGCGTCGGCCGACAGGGCGCGCGTCACGAACGCGAGGTCGGCGCCGAACGCGGCATGGCTCGGCGAGAAGCCCGTCTCGGTGGTCGGCAGCACCAGGATCACGCCGGTCGGCACCAGCCCGTCGACGAGATAGCGGTAGCGGTCGGCCGGAATCGTGAAGCCGTGACCGACCGCCAGCACCGGAAACGCGCAGCCGTCGACCGGAGGCGCGGACGCGCCGCCCGCCTGGCGCGGATAGCGCACCAGCGCGCCGACCGAGCGGCCCGGACGATCCGGATCGTTCCACGTGATCGTCCGCTCGCCGACCGGAAACGGGCCCGCACAGGTGCCGGCCTCGATCGGAGGCGCGCCGAGCGCCAGCACCAGCGCAGCGAAGGCCAGGGCAACTCGGCGCAGGGCGGACGGACGTGTCATCGCACCGGATCATCGCAGAACCTGGATCGACGGCGCAGGTCGGTGGCCACCAGGGCTGGCAAGATCGCGCCGGTACTTGTCCCGGACGAATCCATGGCCGGCGCCACCCTGCTCGCGCTGCTCGACGACATCACCGCGGTGCTCGACGACATCGCGACGATGACCAAGCTCGCCGCGCGCAAGACCGCCGGCGTGCTTGGCGACGACCTCGCGCTCAATGCCCATCAGCTGAGCGGCGCCGCCGCCGAGCGCGAGTTGCCGATCGTCTGGGCGGTGGCAAAGGGCTCGCTCGTGAACAAGGCGATCCTGGTCCCCGCCGCGCTCGCGCTGTCGGCCTTCGCGCCGTGGGCCGTGCTCCCGCTGCTGCTCGCCGGCGGGCTCTACCTGTGCTTCGAGGGCGCCGAGAAGGTGGTCCACGCGTTCCGGGCGCGGCGCGGGCACGAACCCACGATCGCGCCGTCGCCCGCCGAGCTCGCGGCCGCCGCAGGCGATCCGGCCACCTTCGAACGGACACGGATCCGAGGCGCGATCCGCACCGATTTCATCCTCTCGGCCGAGATCATCGTGATCACGCTCGGCACCGTCGCCGAGTCACCATTTGCGACGCAGCTCGGCGTGCTGGTCGCGGTGGCGCTCGCGATGACCGTGTTCGTCTATGGCCTCGTCGCCGGCATCGTCAAGCTCGACGACGCCGGACTCGCGCTGATGCGGCGGCCCGGCGCCAGTCGCTGGCGCCAGTTCCAGCGCGGGCTGGGTCGACGCATCGTCGGCGCCGCGCCCGCGCTGATGCGCGCGCTCTCGGTGATCGGCACCGCGGCGATGTTCCTGGTCGGCGGCGGCATCGTCGTCCACGCCTGGCACGCGCTCGATGGGGCCATCACCGCGGCCACGGCACCGCTCGCCGCGATCGCCGTCGTCGGACCGGCGCTCGCATGGCTGGCCGCGCCGCTCGGGGCCGCGCTGGTCGGCCTTGCCGCGGGACTTGCGATCGTCGCGGCCATCGACATCGGCCGACGGCTGCGCCGGGTCGCCTGATCGCGCGCCGCGATCGAGCGACCGGCCCCGCTCACCACCGGCGCGCCGCATTCCAGCGGTTCCAGACCACGAGTCCGACCGCGATCGGCAGCTGCAGCAGCAGGCCCAGCAGCGGCCGACCACCGAGGACCTGCAAGGTGGCCGCGCCGAGGATCGCGAGCAGCACGAGGATCTTCCACGGGCGACCGGCGGCGCCGTGATCGAACCAGTGCACCCACAGCAGCAGCGAGACGATCGCCGGCACCGCCATCAGCAGGGCGTACATGGCCTGCCCCTGAGACCCGTCAGCGATGGATGAGCGCGAAGTCCAGCGCCGCGCGCACGGCGGCGACCTGCGCCTCGACGCACTGCTCTGGCGTGACCCGCGGACTGTCGGGGTAGACCTCGGTGGTCGTCGTGTAGCGCGCGCGGGTCAGCCCGGCGCAGAGACCGAGCTCGCGGAACGGATAGAGGATCACGCCCGGCGCCACCACCGGCGAGCCGATGATCCGGCCGTCGGCATCGGCGGGCGCGATGTGCGTCACCTGCCCGACGGCCTCGATGATCGCGCGCTGGAACTCGAGCTCCGGGTTGGCCGCATCGCCGACCACGTAGAACCCGTCCGGGATCGTGCCGGGCTCGAAGGGCTTGCCGTCGCGCGCGGCCAGCGCCGGGCGGAACTCGGTCTCGTCGCTGTCGGTGGTCTCGTGCAGGTCGACGTGGACGAGCACGCGATCGGCGATCGGCGCGACCAGGCGCATCAGTGCGGCGGACTCGGGCGCCGGGCTGTCCGTGCGGAACGAGCGGTTCGGATCGACCGCGTCCGCGTTCCAGCGCTGCACATGCTCCCACGCCCACGGGCTCACGCACGGGGCGATCAGCAGATTGGCGCGTCCGACGTACGCCGCGGCCTCACGCTCGGCGAAGCGCAGCGCGCCGAGCACGCCGCTGGTCTCGTAGCCGTGCACGCCGCCCGTCACCAGCGCCGCGGGCCGCGCGTCGTCCCAGTCGCGGCTGCGCAGCGCGACCAGTGGATGGCGCCCGGGCGCCTCGCCGATCGCGCCGTGCTCGACGACCTCGAAGGACTCGCGCAGCCGATCGACGCGCGCGAGCACGTCATCGGCGTAGCTGCGCCGGCGGACCTGCCGCGAGCGCCACAGTGCGCGCTCGGCCTCGCCCCACGGCGTGCCGGCACTCCCGATCGGATAGCCCATGGCCCGGCCTCCCAGGTGGTCGAGTCTGTCCCGGAGGATGCCAGAGGCGGACTGGACGCAAGTTCTGTCCGGGACACGTCAAGGATCCCGTTCGACAACGATCCGGAACGACCCGCGCGATTCCGGCGTGTTGCGCCGCATCGTGACCGGCGGCAGTTCCGGGACCAAACTCCGCGCCGGCATGGAGGGGGCCCTCATCGGGGACCATGCCGCGACGGGGAACGGATCGGGCGCGCTGCCCGACCGCGCACCGCGTCGCACGCCATCCAAAGGGGAGGACCATGAACACCACGCTCCGCGGAACCATCCGCCGGCTGTTGCCGGCTGCCCTGCTGCTGGCCATCGCCAGCCCGACGCAGGCCAACACGCTGAACCAGAACGTCTCGTGGACCATCGATCGGGCGGGAACGAGCACGACCTACCGCGTCGTCGCGTACGGTGACTCGATCTACGCCGGCTACAACGGGTCGATCAGCAATGCGGCGCGCTACTCGGCGCCGACGGTCGACGGCGAATACCTGTCGGCGCTGTGGAACGCCGACATCGAGACCGTGCGCCGCACCAAGTCGGGCGCGGTCGCGCAGGACGTCTACCAGAACAAGATCGTCGCCGAGCGCTCGTGGATGCAGGCGGCCTCGACGCGCGTCGTGACCTTCGAGATGTGCGGCAACGACGGCCTGCAGGCGCGCTCGGCCTTCAAGTCGCAGACCGGCACCTGCAACTACTCGGGGCTCGAGACCGCAATCAACAATTGCAAGACCTATGTCGCGGCGGCGATGGACTACATCAATGCCAACGCACACCCGAACACGAGGCTCAAGGTCATCGCGAACCTCTACTACCCCGGCTTCAATGCCGACAACGTGCAGAGCTCGTGCCGCGACTCTGCGACCGGACAGACCGTGAACCTGCGCGATCGCTTCCTCCCGGCACTCGCGCGGATGAACTACTGGATGTGCGAGTACGCGCGCCAGAAGGGCTTCCGCTGCGCGGACAGCTTCGCCGAATACATGGCTGCGGACCACGACACGAACAGCGACGGCATCGCCGACAGCCAGGCGATCCGCTACGTCGCAGGCGAGAGCGAGTCGGCCTACGTGACCAAGATCACGCAGACCTACCGCGCGACGCTGCGCGACGCGAACTTCAAGTTCGTGTCGGCCGGGACCTCGTACGACTACATCCAGTCCGACGACGTGCACCCGACCTACAGTGGGCCGACCGTCAGCGCCGGCATCTGGGGTGGCACGACCGGCTCGAGCGCGCCGCGCTACTCGAGCTTCACCGGCGGCAAGAGCCCGATCTGGAACCAGTTCGGCCACGAGCGCATGGGCTGGTCGATTTCGACCTACAACCCGGCGAGCCCGTGACGGGTCTGAAGGCGGATGGCCGACGAGGCCCGTGATCGCAGCGCCACGGCGCCCGGAGCACCGGACGCCGACGGCGTGCGCGTGATCGCGAAGCGGTCGCGGATCGAGTGGTCGCTCGTCGCGGCCGCCGGGGTCGCGGCCGGTCTTGCGGCGGTCACGATTGCCCTGACGACGATGCAGCGCGAACCGGCCGCCGACTCCTCGTCGACGCCGCGCGTCGTGTCCGCGAACGCCGTGGATGAGCCGCGGCCGGCGGCTGCCTTCACCACCGACGCCCCGATTGCGGTTGACCGCGGGCGCGCAGCCGCGGACACCGCTGCGCTCGCAGCCTTGAACCTGCCGACGACGCCGGCCGACTGGACGTCCGGTGATCCCAACGACCTCGCCAGCTGGTTCCAGCCCGGCGACCCGGCACCGACCATGCGCGAAGTGATCGAGACCCTCAACGAGATGGGCATCCGCACCGGCCTCGGGGCCTTCAATCCACCGGGCACCAGCCCACCGCTCGTCGGGCTCGCGGTGCCGCCCGACTTCCCGCTGCCACCGGGCTACGTGCGGCACCACCAGGTCACCGACGACGGCGTGCCGATCGAAGCGATCCTGATGTTCGCGCCGGACGTCGTGCTGCGCGATGCCGACGGCCACGTGGTCCCGCTGCCCGAAGACCGCGTCGTGCCACCCGAGTTAGCGCCCCCGGGACTCCCGATCCGGCGCGTCACGATTCCGACGCCTTGAAACGCCACGCACTGACGCGCGCCGGGCTGGCGCTGGCCGGCCTCGCCGCGAGCGCGCTGCTGCTGGCGGCATACGCCCGCGGGCACTGGTGGCTCGGCTTCATCCTGCTGGTGCCGTGGCTGCTCGCGCTCGACCGCGCGCGATCCCTCACCGCGAGCTTCGCGCTCGGCCTTGCGATGGCGGTCGGCTACGTCGCGGCCGCGCTCGGCTGGTTTGCGCCCGCGATCGCCGCCTACACCGGTTGGCCGCTGATCGCGGCAAACGCGCTGCTTCTGGCCGGATCGCCGCTGCTGGTCCCGGAGATCCTCGCCTTCGCCGTCACACGACGGCTTGCGCGCGGCCGCTTCGGACCGGTGATCACCGCGATGGTCGGAGCGGCGGCGTGGGTCGGCGTCGAGCGGCTCTCGCCGACACTGTTCGGCGACACCCTCGGCCATGGCCTTGCGCCCGCGACCACACTGCGCCAGGCCGCCGATCTCGGCGGCGCCGCCTTGCTCACCGTCGGGCTGCTCCTGGTCAACGAATCCATCGCCGGCGCGATCGGGGCCGTCGCGCGCCGCGCGGCGCGCGAGGCACTCGGGGCCCTCGCGCTCGCCGCGGCGCTGGTCGGCGCGCTCTGGGGCTATGGCCACTTGCGGCTGGCCGATCTCGCCCGAGCATGGGCCGAACCTGCCCCGTCACTGCGCGTCGCGATGGTCCAGACCGCGCTGGTCGACTACGAGGCGCGGCGTCGCGAGGTCGGCGCCTACGCGGTCGTCCGCGAGGTGCTCGACGTGCACCTCGCGCTGTCGCGCGAGGCCATCGACCGCCACGGCGCCGAGGCGCTGCTGTGGTCCGAGACGGTCTACCCGACCACCTTCGGCCAGCCGCGCAGCGCCGACGGCGCGGCGCTGGACCAGGAGATCCTCGACTTCGTCGCGGCCAGCGGCGTGCCGCTGGTCTTCGGCACCTACGAGCGCGACGGAGAGCGCGAGTGGAACGTCGCCGCCTTCGTCGAGCCGAACGGGGTCCTCGGCCGCTACCGCAAGACCCACGCCTTCCCGTTGACCGAGCACGTGCCGGCCTGGCTCGACGGCCCGCGCTTCCGGCGGGCCTTGCCATGGGCCGGCAGTTGGCAGCGTGGCGATGGCGCGCGCGTGCTGCCGCTGCGCGTCGCCGACGGCCGCACGCTCGAGGTCGTGCCGCTGATCTGCCTCGACGACGTCGATCCGCGGCTCGCGATCGACGGGCGCCGGCTCGGCGCGCAGGCGATCGTCGGCCTCTCGAACGACGCCTGGTTCAGCCAGGATCCGCTCGGCGCCGAACTGCACCTCAAGGTCGCCGCGTTCCGCAGCATCGAGACGCGGATGCCGCAGCTGCGCGTGACCACCAACGGCCTCTCGGCCTTCATCGATCCGAGCGGCGAGGTGCTCGCGCGCACCGGCATGGGCGACCGCGCCGTGCTCGCCGGCGCGGTGCCGATCGTCGATCCGCCGCCGACGCTGATGGTGCGCCTCGGTGACTGGGTCGGTGGCGCGGCGCTCGGGGTTCTCGCCCTCGTCGCACTCGCGGCAACGGTACGGCCCCGTGCACGCGCACTCGCCGGGACCGCAACGCCCGCGCGCGCCCTGTTCGATGGCCGCATCGTCGCGCTGACGCCGCCGGCGCGCCTCGTGCTCGCGCTGCTGCGGCTGCTCGCGGCGCTCGGGCTCGCCTGGCTCGCCGTGCGGATGGCGATGGTCGACGGCTTCGCGGTCAACTCGCTGGACCAGCTCCGGATCTTCGGCGGCGCCGTCGTCGCGCCGCTCGTCGCGGGCTCGCTGCTGCGCCGATGGTTCGCCGGTCGCGCGTCCGTCGGGGCCGATGCGC
This sequence comes from Lysobacteraceae bacterium, assembly GCA_002995625.1. Classification (GTDB taxonomy): domain Bacteria; phylum Pseudomonadota; class Gammaproteobacteria; order Xanthomonadales; family Ahniellaceae; genus UDEA-SF1. The sequence continues at coordinate 49,785 of PVBP01000006.1, forward strand.
TGGTGCTCGATGTGCGCCGCGCGCGGATCGAGATTCCGCTCGGCTCGATCGCGCAGGTCCGGGTCTGGCGCGTCCCGCTGCCGGCGGCCGGCGTCGACCTGCGCCTCGCGTCCGGTCGTCGCTTCGAGCTCGGACTCGGCCTTGCCGACCCGCGCGCCTTCGTCGAACGCCTCCGCGCCGCCGGCTCGGAGGCCACGTTTGCCTCGCCCGGCGATGCCGCCCGCGCGCGCTGGGCCGCGATCCGGGCCACCACGCCGCAACGCTGGTTCGACCACGCCGCGTTCCGCTACCTCGCGTTCCCGCTGCTGCCGGCCCTGGTCGCGTTCCGGCTGCACCAGGTGATCGCCTTCGGCGGTCCCTTCGGCGAGTGGCTGACCCACGGCGCCGGGGCCTGGTTCGCCGCGATGGCGATCTGGTGGGCGGCGTGGGCGCTCGGCCTGATGCTGTTCGCGGCGGCGCTGCGCATCGGGATCGAAGTCGCCACCGGCGCAGCGCTTGCCGGCGGGGAAGGAGTCGCGGTCGCAGTGCGCCGCCTCGCGACCCGCCTCGCGCGGGTCGCCTATTTCGCCGGGGTGCCGCTGCTGCTGGTGATGCGCCTGCTCTGAGACAGCGCCCCGCGCGGCGGCGACGCCTGGCCGACCGAACCGGCTCCGCATTCACCGGCCCATGGAGCCCGGGCTTGGCAACCCCCGGTCACTGTGTATACTGTGCACATTGACTATGCACAGTTGAGCCCCGTGAGCGCGCTTCTCCTCCTGTCGGCCAGCGATCCCCGGCCGATGTACCAGCAGATCGTCGACCAGATCACCGCGCGCGTGATGGCCGGCGACTGGGCGCCCGGCCAGGCGCTGCCGTCGATCCGCGAACTGGCGGCGGGCAGCGGCGTCAGCGTGATCACGGTGAAGCGCGCCTACGAGGAGCTCGAACGCGCCGGCCTGATCGCGACACGACAGGGCAAGGGCTCGTTCGTGGCCGACCGGCCGGACCAGGCCCGCCAGCTGCTCGAGGCGGGACTCGACCGGGCGCTCGACGAGGTCGTCACGCAGGCCGCGCGCCTCGGCCTCGATCGCCAGCAACTCCACCGCCGCCTCGATGAGCACCTCGACGCGGCCCCGTCCTCCAACCCGTCCGAAGGATCCCAGTCATGATCCCCGCCTTCGCCGTCCAGAGCCTCTCGAAGCGCTATCCGCACTTCGCGCTCGAGGACGTCTCGCTCTCGCTCCAACCCGGCACCGTGATGGGCCTGGTCGGCGCCAATGGCGCCGGCAAGACCACCCTGCTGCGCCTGCTCTCCGGGCTGGCCGCGCCGGACGCCGGGACGGTCGAGGTGCTCGGCCACCGCCTGCCCGAGGCCCAGGCCGACGCGCGGCGCGAGGTCGGGCTCGCCTCCGAGGACATGCGCCTCTACCGCGGCCGCAGCCTCGACTGGCACATCGACCTCGTGCGCCAGATCTTTCCGTCGTGGGACGACGACTACGCCGCCACGCTGGTCCGGCGCTTCGACCTGAAGCCGCAGCAGACGCTCGGCGGCTACTCGCACGGGCAGCGCGTCAAGGCCCTCCTGCTGCTGTGCCTCGCGCGCCGGCCGAAGCTCCTGCTGCTGGACGAGCCGACCACGGGCCTCGATCCGGTCGCGCGGCTCGAGGTGCTCGAGGCGCTGGCCGACGTGCTGCGCGACGAGCGCCGCAGCGTGCTGTTCTCGTCGCACAACACCGCCGACGTCGAGCAGCTCGCGGATCGCATCGCCTTCCTGCACGCCGGCCGGCTGGTCGCCGATGCCGACAAGGAGTCCTTCCTCGACCAGTGGCGCCGCGTGCTGTGCCTGGGGGCCGCGCCGCCGACGCTCGCGGCGTGGCCCGAGGTCGCGGCCGTGCGCAGCGCCGGCAGCCAGGTCGAGGTCCGCGTGCGCGCGTGGCGCGAGGACCTGTCGGACCGGCTCGCCGCGGCCGGCCTGCGCGTCGAGCGCGTCGACCCGATGAGCCTCGAGGAGATCTTCGTGACCGCGGTCCGAACCGGAGGTGCCGCATGAGCTTCGCCCCCAACCTGCCGCTGATCCGGCTGCTGGTGGTCAAGGACTGGCAGCTGTTCCAGAAGCAGCTCGCCGCCTACGTGCTGGCCGGGATCATCGCACTGGCGCTGCTCGGGCTCGCGAAGCCCTGGGCCTTCCACCTCGGCGCGACGCTGCTGCTCGTGGTCCTCGTCGCGGCCGCCTGCTTCGCGATCTCGACCTCGCTGCTGGTCGAGCGCAAGGAGCAGACGCTCGCCTTCGTGATGAGCCTGCCGGTCACGCCGCTCGACTTCACGCTGGCCAAGCTCGCCGGCAACCTGCTGACCTTCGGAGTGCCCTACCTCGTGCTGCTCGGCGGCACCGCGATGGTGATCCTCGGCACGCCGATCCCGGACGGCTTCGTCGTGTTCGCGGTGCTCGTCTTCGGCCACGTCCTGCTTGCCTACGGCCTCTCGCTCGCGGTCGCGATGCGGGTCGAGTCCGAAGGCTGGAACACCTTCGTGATGATCGCGAGCATGGTGCTGGTCAATCCCTTCATCATGGTGATCGGCCAGATCGACGCGATCGCGGGACCGGCGCGCACCGACGCGATCACGTGGAGTGCGCCGGCGCTGGCGATCCTCGCCGCGCAGATCCTGCTGTTCGCGCTCGCGATCGCGTGGACCGCGTGGTCGCTGGGCCGCCGACCGGCCTTCTACTGAGCCGCCAGCATGAGCGACGCTCCACGGGGCGCGCCCGCCGGCGCGCCGATGGGTCCGCGCGTGCCCGCGCTCGACCAGCTGCGCGCGCTGGCGATGGGCGTCGGCGTGCTGTTCCACGCCGCGCTGGCCTACAGCCCCTGGCTGTTCCCGTACTGGCCGACCGCCAGCGACGCGAACTGGGCCGGCATCGATGCGCTGGTGTGGCTGCCGCACCTCGTCCGCATGCCGCTGTTCTTCCTCGTTTCCGGCTACCTCGCCGCCCTGCTGCTCGAGCGTCGCGGGATGGGCGGACTGATGCGCCAGCGCGTGCGGCGGATCCTGGTGCCCTTCCTCGTGGCCTGGCCGCTGGTGCATCTCTCGGTCTCGGCACTGACCGGATGGGCAGCGACCGAAGTCGCGGCGCCGTCGCCGTTCCTGCTCGCGGTGCGCGAGTACCTGGCCATGCCCGACCCGCCCGACCTGCCGCTCTCGACCGGGCACCTGTGGTTCCTGTGGTACCTGCTGATCTTCACGGTGCTGCTGTGGGTCTCCCGCACGCTCGAGTTCGACGCCGCGCTGGCGCGCCTCGGGCCGCGCAGCCTCGCGCCGAGCGCGATCGGCCTGCCGATCCTGCTGTGGCCGGGCTTCATGCTGACCGCGGCGCCGCACCCGGCGCCGGAAAGCCTGTTCCCGCAGGTCTGGGCGCTGCTGGTCTACGGACCCTTCTTCGCACTCGGCGTCGCGCTGCACGGCCGGCTCGACGCGCTCGCCCCGCTGCGCCGCTGGCTGTGGCCCGGCGCGATCGCCTGCCTCGCGCTCTACCTGGCCTTCCTGCGGCAGCTCCCGCCCGGACCCGTGGGCCCGACCACGCCATGGGCGATCGCGGCGCTGGAGGCAATGGTCGCCGGCTGGGGCACGCTCGTGTGCCTCGTCGCCGGCCTGCGCTGGCTCGATCGTCCGCGGCCGTGGCTCGACCGCCTCGCCGGCAGCGCGTACTGGACCTACCTGCTCCACCTGCCGGTGGTGTTCGCGATCCAGTACCTGCTGCTCGACGTCGCGTGGCCGTGGCCGGTCGAGTTCGTGCTGACCGTGGTCGCGACCTTCGCGATCTGCCTTGCGACCCATGCGCTGCTGGTGAAGCGCACGCGGCTGAAACGCTATGTCGGCTAGCCGCTCAGCCCAGCGTGTCGGCCGGCACGCGGACGTGGCCTTCCATCAGCACGCGCGCGCTGCGGCTCATCACCGCGCGGGTCACCGTCCACGCACCGTCGCGCCGCTCGACGCTGGCGCCGACCCGCAGCGTCCCGGACGGGTGGCCGAAGCGCACCGCGTCGCGCGCGCCGCCGCCCGCGGCCGCGTTGACCAGCGTGCCGGGCACCGCCGCCGCGGTCGCGATCGCGACCGAGGCCGTGCCCATCATCGCGTGGTGCAGCTTGCCCATCGACAGCGCGCGCACGAGGAGATCGACGTCACCGGCGCGCACCGGCCTGCCGCTCGAAGCCACGTAGTCGGCCGGCGGCGCGACGAACGCGACCTTCGGCGTGTGCTGGCGCTTCGCGGCTTCCTCCGGCGCACGGATCAGGCCCATGCGCAGTGCGCCGGCGGTGCGGATCGCCTCGAACAGCGCAAGTCGTTCCCGGTCCTCGTTGATCGCGGATTGCAGCTCGGTGCCGGTGAGCCCGAGGTCGGCGGCCCGCACGAACACGGTCGGGATGCCGGCATTGATCAGCGTCGCGTCGATCCGTCCGAGGCCCGGCACGTCGAGCACGTCGACGAGGTTACCGGTCGGGAACATCGCGCCGCCGCCCTCGCCGTCGCCCTCGTCGGCCGGATCGAGGAACTCGAGCACGATCTCGGCCGCCGGGAAGGTGACGCCATCGAGCTCGAAGTCGCCGGTCTCGACGACCTCGCCATCCGCGACCGGCACGTGGCACAGGATGGTCTTGCCGATGTTGGCCTGCCAGATGCGGACCGTGCAGGTGCCGTCGCGCGGCACGCGCGTGGGATCGATCAGGCCCTGCGCGATCGCGAACGGCCCGACCGCGGTCGAGAGGTTGCCGCAGTTGCCGCTCCAGTCGACGAAGGGCTGGTCGATCGAGACCTGGCCGTAGAGGTAGTCGACGTCGTGGCCCTCGCGGTTCGACTTCGAGACGATCACGCACTTGCTGGTGCTCGAGGTCGCCCCGCCCATGCCGTCGATGTGCTTGGCGTAGGGATCGGGCGAGCCGATCACGCGCAGGAACAGCGCGTCGCGTGCCGCGCCCGGCACTCGCGCCGGCTCGGGGAGGTCGTCGAGGCGGAAGAACACGCCCTTCGAGGTGCCGCCGCGGTAGTAGGTCGCGGGGATTCGGAGCTGGGGTGCGCGGGTCATGGCGAGGGCTCGGCAGGATCGGTCATCAGGGCGTCGAGGCCGCGGGCGCTGTTCCAGATACGGACGACGAGAATGCGGTCGGGAAGATCGAGGTAGTAGACGAGGTGGCGCTCGAACCCGGGCACGAGCAGGAAACGGAGCGGCGCCGGCAAGTCCGGGGCAACATGGGCTTGTCGCATGGAACCCGAGGCGTGGAAGCGCGACAGCCTCGACAGGGCCGCGTCGACGGCATCGAAGAAGCGCAGCCCGAGATCGACGCCCGCCTGCCGCGTGAACCACCACGCGGTGTCGGCCGCATCACGGCGGGCCTGCGGCCGCCACTCAACCGGCTTCACGCGCGAGGCGCTCGCGCAGTTCCCGGCGCATCTCGTCCCAGGTCTCGGCGGTGACCGGCTCGGCCGGTCCCGAGGCCATGCCCTCGGCGATCAGCCGTCGCAGCAGTTCCTCGGCCTTGGCGCGCTGGCGCTGGCGGATCAGGTCGCGCATGTAGTCCGACGTGCTGGCGTAGCCGCCCTCGCGCACCTCCTCATCGACGAACTGCTTGAGCGGATCGGGCAGCGAGACGTTCATCGTCGCCATGGTCGGACCCTGCTTGGCAAAGTTTGCCAAACGAGCATAGCAGGGCGCCGCCGCGCCTTGCGGCCGGCCAGCCGGGCTGTTCGGCCCACTGGCGCGACCGATGTCCGGATTCGTTCGCCGCGCACGTATGCGCGCTCAGACCCACCTCGCCAGGAAACCCCCATGCGCCTTCGCTCCCTCCTCGCCACCGCGCTGCTTGCCGCGAGCGCGCCCAGCCTTGCCGGCGAGCGCGCGATCCTGGTCCTCGACGCCTCGGGGTCGATGTGGCAGACCGTCGATGGCCGGACCAAGGTCGAGATCGCGCGCGACGCGGTCGATGCGATGCTCGCCGACTGGAACCCCGAGGTCTCGCTCGGCCTGATGGCCTACGGCCACCGGCGCCGTGGCGACTGCAACGACATCGAGCTCTTGATCCCGCCGGAGGGCTTCGACCGCGCTCGCATCAGCCGCACCGTGCGCAATCTCAACGCGCTGGGGATGACGCCGATCACGGCCTCGGTGCGCCAGGCGGCCGAGGCGCTGCGCCACACCGAGCACAAGGCGACCGTGATCCTCGTGTCCGACGGCGAGGAGACCTGCAACGCGGACCCGTGCGCGCTCGGCGCCGAGCTCGCCGCGCAGGGCATCGACTTCACCGCGCACGTGATCGGCTTCGACCTGCCGGAGGGCCCGGCCCGCGACCAGTTGCAGTGCCTCGCCCGCGAGACAGGCGGCCGCTATCTCGAGGCGCGAGACGCCGCCGAGCTCAACCGCGCCCTCGGCGCGGTCGTCACCGCCGCGCCGGCTGCGGCCCCGGCCAGCGGCTGCGTCGCCTACGACGACACCGGCCTTGCCGGCGAGCGCCTCGCGCTCGCGCCGGGGACCGTGCTCGACGACATGACCCGGACCCTCGATGCCAGCGGGTACAACTGGAACGACCGGATCCTGTCGCTCGAGTGCAGCCCCGGGTGCACGGTCGAGGCCTTCGAGCACATCCACTTCGACGGCGACCGGGTCGATCTCGGCGGACGTCTCGAGAACCTCCCGGGGCCGTGGGGCATGACCATCAGCAGCCTGCGTGTGGCCTGCGGGACGGCCGGCCAGGGCCCGGCGGCGCGCACCAGCGCCGGCGCGGCGACGCCGCCGGCGCCCGAGCCCGCGCCGGAGCGCGATCCGCGCGACGAGACCCTGGCCTTCATGCCCTGCATCGACCTCTACGAGTCCGACTACGACAGCTTCGATCTCGCGCCCGGCGACAATGCCCGCACCTGCCAGGCGCGCTGCCTCGTCGACGATCGCTGCGATGCGTGGACGTGGACCCGGCCCGGCTGGCAGGCTGAGCACGGCAAGTGCTGGCTGAAATCCGGCTCGCCGTGGCAGCGCAACTGCGACGAATGCACCTCGGGCGCGAAACCGGGCGTCAAGGTGTTCATCGACGAGGGCTTCGTCGATCCCTCCGGCCGGCCGGAGTGCCGCGCGCCGGCGTCGGTCTCCGCGCGTTGACAGCGTTCCAACGGGAGCCCTGACGATGAAGACGCTTCGTTCCGTTCCGGGACTTGTCCTGATCGCCACCGCGCTGTCCGCCTGCGGGGGCGCGTCGTCGTCCGCTCCGGACCCGCAACTGGGGGTCGCGGCATCCGCGCCGGCCGCGGTCACCGCGCTGACCGGCCTCGTGCTCCGGTATGCGCCGGGCGGTGCGAACCCGACCCGCTTCTGCACGCCGGAGTGGTCGATCACGAACCAGACCGAAAGCGATATTCCGGGACTGCTGATCCGCATCGAGTGGCAGCACGCGGCCGGCAATGTCCTCCAGCCGGTCGGCGAGTTCGGCACACTGTGGGAGAACCTTGCCGCGGGCCAGCGCAGCGAGCGCACGCTGATGGGCCATCCGGTCGATTGCCGGGACCTCCGGATCGTCGTCGGACGCTACGCCTGCCGGAATGCGGACGCGGGTCACCTGCCCTGCCCCGGTCCGCTCCACGTGCTGACCGAAGGCGGCATCGAGGCCGATCTTTCCGGTGTCGAGGAGGGCCCGCTGCCGGGCTTTCCGGGGCCGCCGCAATGAGGCCGGTGTCCAGCCCACGCACGGGCGGCCGGCATCGCGCCAGCCGCATCCTGCGCCTCGTTTCGGTGGTGGCCGTTGCCTCGATCGCCCTCGCCACGGCCGCGGGCGCGCGGGAAGACCCCGCGACGATGGCCGCCGCCGACGAGGGCGTGGGCCATGAGGCGCCCGGGCCGTGGCAGGGGAACTGGGCGCTGACCCGCGATGACCCGCGGCTTACGACCCGCGCCTCGCAAGCGCTGCTGCGTCTCGCCGTGATCCAGTCCGTCGGCGATGCGACCGCGAGCGTGCAGTGGATCGCCGACCGGGCGATCTGCCCGGAGCCCTTCGACGATCCCTGCGAGTGGATCGGCGCCGCGGGCGAGGTGGCCGGCATCGTCGATGCCGGTGGACTCTACGCCGTGCTTCCGGTCGCGGCCGACCCCGAAGATCCCTTCGTGCTGCACCTCGCGGCCGACGGGAGCGGGCTGCTCTTCAGCCGCGACGGTAGGATCCGCTACCGCATCGAACACCGGCGCGAGGCACCCTGAGCGCGCCGGACCCGATGCGGGCGCCTCGTCAGGCGCGACCGGATTCGCCGCGCAGGACCGCCCGGACGTCGGCGAGGAAGTCGTCCAGACCGCTCTCGATCACGGGGCGATCGTGATCGCCAGCTGGAGCGGCTGGTCATCGTGCACGGCGATGTTGCGGTCGCCAACCATCCGCCGCGGGCGCTCCACCAGCGGCTCGTCGATTCGCCTGGCGCGCCGTTGGGCGGCATCGAGGTCGCTACCCGACCGCCCGCATCCCGCGGGGCGACTGCCGAGGGCATAGATCGCGAGAAGGCCCGGCCAGCGGCCGAGCAGCCGTTCGACGATGCACGATCCGGGAGTGCCGAGGTCCATGGACCCAATGTGCGCCACAAAGGCACCCGCGGGGTTACCCTTGCTCGTCTTGCGAGCCGGGTCACACGGCCTCCACCAGGCGACGCAGGAGCACGTTCTTTAGATCGCGACGGCTGTCGCAGACAAGGTGCACGTAAGCCACGTCGCCGCGAGGCTCGTACACGATGCGATTGGGCCCGGCCATGACCTCGCGGAACTGGACGAGGCCGAGGGCTGCAATCTCGTCGGGAACCCGGCCGGCCTCCGGATGGGTGCCGATCTGCTCCATGGCGACCCGGATCAGGTGCAGCGTCCTGGCCCAGGCCGTTTCGCCGAATCGACGCGCAACGTAGCGACGCAGCTCCCGGAGGTCGCCTTCGGCACCCTTCAGGATGACGACCCGAACGCTCATCCCGCAGGCGCGGCGAGCTCGTCAAGCACGACTCCGGCGTCGCGGAACTGGCCGGTCTCGATGTCCCGGTTGCCGAGGGCGAGGATCTTCAGCAAGGCCATGGCCTGTTCCTGCTGCTCCCACGCGGCGACGTCCATGACCACGAGCCGCGCCTCCCCGTTCTGCGTGATCAGCATCGGCTCGCCGGTCTCTGCCAGCGCGTCCGCCATGGCAGCCGCGTGGTTCTTCAGGTAGCTGATCGGCTTGACCTGGGCGCTGTGCTTCATCGGTCGACCCCGTCAGGGAACAATTCGGACCGAATTATTCCCACTATCGGGATCGTCCGCAAGCGTGGCTCACGCCGCCCGGCTGGCCTCGAGGAAGTCCTGCGCAAAGCGCTGCAGCACCCCGCCGGCCTCGTAGATCGCGACCTCCTCGGCGGTGTCGAGGCGGCAGCGCACCGGCACCTCGGTCGTGCTGCCGTCGCGGCGGTGCACGCGGAGCGTCAGCGTCGCGCCAGGCGTGCGCTCGCCGACGACGTCGTAGGTCTCGGTGCCGTCGAGCCCGAGCGTCAGCCGGGTGGTGCCGGCTTCGAACTCGCACGGCAGCACGCCCATGCCGATCAGGTTGGTGCGGTGGATGCGCTCGAAGCCTTCGGCGACGATCGCCTCGACGCCGGCGAGACGCACGCCCTTCGCCGCCCAGTCGCGCGAGCTGCCCTGGCCGTAGTCGGCGCCGGCGATCACGATCAGCGGCTGGCCGCGCGCCATGTAGGTCTCGATCGCCTCCCACATCCGCATCACCGTGCCTTCGGGCTCGACCCGGGCGAGCGAGCCGCGCCGCACCTTGCCGGACTCGTCGCGGACCATCTCGTTCTCGAGCGTCGGGTTCGCGAAGGTCGCGCGCTGCGCGGTCAGGTGGTCGCCACGGTGGGTCGCGTAGGAATTGAAGTCCTCCTCGGGCAGGCCCATCCGCGCGAGGTACTCGCCGGCGGCGCTGGTCGGCAGGATCGCGTTCGACGGCGAGAGGTGGTCGGTCGTGATGTTGTCGCCGAGGATCGCGAGCGGCCGCAGGCCCGTGAGCGTGCGCGGCTTCGCGAGCGCCCCTTCCCAGTACGGCGGGCGGCGGATGTAGGTGCTCTTCGGCCGCCAGTCGTAGAGCGGCTTCACGCGCTCGCCGTGGTCGACCGCGATCCGGAACATCGGCTCGTAGACGCGGCGGAAGTGCTCGGGCTTCACCGCCTGCGCGACCACGGCGTCGATCTCCGCGTCGCTCGGCCAGAGGTCCTTGAGCAGGATCGGCGTGCCGTCCGCGCGATGCCCGAGCGCGTCGCGCTCGATGTCGAAGCGGATCGTGCCGGCGATCGCATAGGCCACGACCAGCGGCGGCGAGGCCAGGAAGGCCTGCTTCGCGTACGGATGGATGCGGCCGTCGAAGTTGCGGTTGCCCGACAGCACCGCGACCGCGTAGAGGTCGCGGTCGATGATCTCCTGCTGGATCTTCGGATCGAGCGCGCCGCTCATGCCGTTGCAGGTCGTGCAGGCGAAGGCGACGATGCCGAAGCCGAGCTTCTCGAGCTCGGGCTTCAGGCCCGCCTCGTCGAGGTACAGCTCGACCGCCTTCGAGCCCGGCGCCAGCGAGGTCTTGACCCACGGCTTGCGCGCGAGCCCGAGCGCATTCGCCTTGCGCGCGAGCAGGCCGGCCGCGATCACGTTGCGCGGGTTCGAGGTGTTCGTGCACGAGGTGATCGCGGCGATGATGACCGCGCCATCCGGCATCCGGCCCTCGGCCTCCGGCGCGCGCGCCGCGTCGAGGTCCCGCGCGATGCCGCGCGCGGCGAGCTCGGTCGTCGGCAGCTTCGCGTGTGGCTTCGACGGACCGGCCATCGTGCGCACGACGTTCGAGAGGTCGAAGCGCAGCGTGCGTTCGTACTCGGCAGTCGCGAGGTCGTCGGCCCACAGGCCCGCGGTCTTCGCGTAGGTCTCGACCAGACGCACCTGCTCGTCGCTGCGGCCGGTGAGCGTCAGGTAATCGAGGGTCTGCCGGTCGATGAAGAACATCGCCGCGGTGGCGCCGTACTCGGGCGCCATGTTCGAGATCGTCGCGCGGTCGCCGAGCGTCAGCGCCGCCGCGCCCGGCCCGCGGAACTCGAGGTAGGCGCCGACCACCTTCTCGCGCCGCAGGAACTCGGTCAGCGACAGCACGATGTCGGTCGCGGTGATGCCGGGTCCGGGCCGGCCCTCGAGCTCGACCGCGACGATCTCCGGCAGCCGCATCCACGACGCGCGGCCGAGCATCACGTTCTCGGCCTCGAGGCCGCCGACGCCGATCGCGATCACGCCGAGCGCATCGACGTGCGGTGTGTGCGAGTCGGTGCCGATGCAGGTGTCGGGATAGGCGACGCTCCGGCCATCGGCGGCCCGCTCGACGCCGATCACCGGCGACATCTTCTCGAGGTTGATCTGGTGCATGATCCCGTTGCCGGGCGGGATCACGTCGACGTTGCGAAAGGCCTTCCGCGTCCACTCGATGAAGTGGAAGCGGTCCTCGTTGCGGCGATCCTCGATCGCGCGGTTCTTCGCGAAGGCGTCCGGGTCGTCGCCGCCGCATTCGACCGCGAGCGAGTGGTCGACGATCAGCTGGACCGGCACCACCGGGTTCACCTGCGCCGGGTCGCCGCCGCGCTCGGCGATCGCGTCGCGAAGGCCCGCGAGGTCCACCAGCGCGGTCTGGCCGAGGATGTCGTGGCAGACGACGCGCGCCGGGAACCACGGGAAGTCGAGGTCGCGGCGGCGCTCGGCGATCTGCCGCAGGTAGTCCGGGATGCGCGCCGGATCGGCGCGGCGCACGATGTTCTCGGCGTGCACGCGGGCGGTGTACGGCAGCTTCGCCCACGCGCCCGGCGCGATCGCCTCGACCGCCTCGCGGGCGTCGAACCAGTGGTAGGGGGTGCCGGGCAGCGGCTTGCGGTGGGCGGTGTTCATCGGCGGGGTCGCTTGGCGCTGGGGGTGGCGCGGGATCGATGATTATCCGGGATGGCTTCCCGCAGCGTCACCCGCACCGGCAGCCCCTCGCCGCGGGCACCCTGGGCGACGCAGCCGCTAGCGATGCCCGGTGATCGCGTGCACCTCCTCGTGCGTCATCCGCCGTGCCGGCACCCCGCCCCACAGCTCGCCGGGGCCCACCTGCGTGCCGGGCAGCAGCACCGAGTGCGGCAGCACCACGGCATCGTCGCCGATCGTCACGCCGCCCATCACGGTCGCCTTCTGGCCGATCGTGACCCGGTCGCCGATCACGACCGGCGCGATCACGAGGTGTCCGCCGCCACCGTGGTGCGCGAACAGGTGCACGCTGCCGCCGATGACGCAGTCGTCGCCGATCCGGAGCAGCCGCGGATCGGAGAGGAACTCGGTGTTGATGAAGGCGCGCCGGCCGATGCGCATGCCCATCGCGCGCAGGAACCACAGGCCGAACGGCGTCAGCGTGACGTAGGGCAGGACCGTGTAGCGCGCGAGGTAGAACAGGCCGTTGTGCAGGCCCCACGGCACCGCCGCGCTCGAGTAGTAGCCGCCGACGAAGGGCCGCGGCCGCGTCGGCAGCATGAAGTTCAGCACCGCCACCGCGACCAGCAGCGCGAAGCCGGCGATGAACAGCGCGATCCCGACGCCGAGGCCGATCGCGAGGTAGCGCCACGGCGCGTCGATCGCGGCCGCCCGTGGCAACCACGCCTCGGTGAAGAACCACAGGGCCGGCGCCAGCGCCAGGCCGATCGCGACCACCGCGACCGCATACAGGGCCAACACCGCGGTGACGTGGGTGAAGACGCCGAAGCGCCGGACGAAGCGATCGAAGGCGCCCAGGGGCGGCGGGTTCCAGCGCGTGCCGATCGCACCGCCGGGCTCCGGCGGCCGGCCACCCGCTTCCGCATCAGGCATCGCGTCTCTCCCCCGGAACGACGATCGCCGGCGGATTATGCGCCCGCAGCCGCTGCATGGCGGTGTCTCGGGACAGGCTCGCTTCGCGTTCGGCGGCGTCGCGAGCCATCCGGCCCGCGCGCGAGGCTGACGGGGTGAGGCCCGTCGCCGCCTTGAAGGCCCGATCGAAGGGGCCGAGCGAGGCGCAGCCGACGCTCCCGCTGATCTCGAGCACGGGCCGCGTCGAAACCGGATCCTCCAGCAGCCGGCAGGCGTCGCGGATGCGATGGCGGTTCACCAACTGGTCGAAGTTGCGTTCGCCGTTCCGGCCTACCGCGAGCAGACAAGGGATGCGCCGCGGCGCACCGACGCCGATCCGCGGCGATTCTGATCGCGCATCGATGCACCGGCGCGCCAAGGCGGGCCCTACGGCCTCGACGCCACGGGTGGCGCGCAGCCATAGGGTGCGCTTCAGCGCACCGATGGTGATGCATGCCGCGAACAACCGGCGTGGGTGGCGACCGATCAGGGCGCCTCGCCCACGGGCCTCGTCGCCTCGGGCGGCGCGCAGATGCCATCCGCCCGCGGTGGCGCCAGGCACTGGAGGTGCAGCAGGGCGCGGACCTCGGTGCCGCCGGGCACCGCGAAACCGTAGATCGTGTGCGAGGTCCGCAGCATGCCGTTGTCCTTGTCGAAGCGGCCGAAGGCGGCGCGCGGGTCGCTGCCGCTGGCGGCGACGCCTTCAACGTGCACCTTGCGGCCGTCGATGCGGAAGCTGCGGATCTCGAACGTGGGCCCCACGCTCCGCTCGACGTAGGCGCGGAGCTGCGCCTCGGTGTAGCGGTCCGGCGAGCCCGGGTCGGCGGCGAGGCAGGCGCTGGGCTCGCCGGGGTTCTCGCATTGGAAGTGCGCCATCACGTGGATCGGCACCGGCCCCTCGCGGCACGGGAAGGACACCTGCGCGTGGCTGAACTCGCCCGAGGCCTCGAGACGCTGCCTCGCGATCTCGGCCGTCGCCACGTCCGGCGCCTTCCCCTCGATGCGCCCGCCGTGCTTCCACAGCGCGACCTCGTCGATCCGCACGCCCGCCGGCACCAGCCCGGCGATGACGTCCGCGACGCGCTGCTTGCTGCTGCGCGGCAGCGCCTGCGCCGACGCGACCGCGCTCGGCAGCCGCGTGTCGAAGGCGCGGATGTAGGGCCGCGGCCCGGCACGCTCGAGCACGGCCTTGCGCAAGGCCATCGCCGCGTCGCGCGTGGCCGGCGTGATGGGCTTGGCCGAAACCCGGCTGGCCGGCACCTCGAGCGCCTCGACCGGCCCGTCGATCTCGATCGGGTACAGGTCCGCAAGCTTCCCCGGCGCCCGCGCCGGCTGGTAGTAGCCCGCCCACGTGCCGGGTCCGGTGCGCACCGACCAGCGCGTGCGGGTGGTGGTCGCCGACACGCCGGTGCGCTGCGCGCGGAACAGGTGCAGCCAGGCCACGCTGGACCCGTTCGAGCTGTCGGCATTGAGCCAGTCGACGGTGCCGGTGCCGCCCACCTGCACCGGCGAGTTGATGCCGATCGACAGCAGGCCCAGGTCCACGCCCTCGAACCAGATCCGCTGGCGCCCGTTGCCGCCGACGCCGACGCGCAGCACCGGCTGGCGCAGCTCCTCGACCAGCAGATCGACGCCGTCGCCGCGCAGCGAGACGTCGTGCGCGGTCGCGAGCTGCACCGTGAAGCAGACCGACGCGCCATCGAGCCGCGGCGCCTCGCTTGCCTCCGTGACCGACACCCCGCACTGGCCCACGCCCGGACAGGGATCGCTGCCGTGCGCCGCGCGCGTCACGTCGCGCGGCGACGGCTGCTCGTCCGGATCGGCGTCGAGGATGCGGGACTCCTCGACCACCGTGACCGCATGCGTCCCCGGCGGCACGCGGTTCAAATTGCCGGACACGAGGCGCACCATGCAGTCGTTCGCGGCCAGGTTCAGGCGCCGCAGGTTCCCGAGACGTCCGGTAGCCGGGTCCCACGGGCGATCGACCGAGCGGCGCACGCGATCGGCCTGACCGAGGTAGGCGTCGGGGTTCGACGGCAGCGCCTCGCCCGCGAGGATCGACGCCGGCAGCAGCCACGCGAGGACGACGGGCAGGATCGGGGCACGGCGCGCGGACGGGTCGACGCTCATCGATGCGATGGCACGCGCAGGAAGACGCGCCGATCATGCCAGCGCCGCAGCGCCAGCCGTCCGCCCAGCCGCGCGGGGCCGCGGTCGCCCACCGCCTGATCACGGCGGAAGCCTGCGCCCGGCCGTCCTCTGCGGCATGCTTCGGGCGCGCTTGCGAATGGATCCTCCGATGACCGCCGCCCAACCGCTGCTCGGACCCGTCGTCGCCCTCGTCGCGTGGACGCTGCTGATGTGGCTGTGGATGTACGCGACGCGCATTCCCGCGATCCGCGCGGCGCGGATTCGGCTCGATCCGAACGCCCCGCGCGGCGAGCAGATGAGCACCCTGCCCGCGCGCGTGCGCTGGAAGGCCGACAACTACAACCACCTGATGGAGCAGCCGACGATCTTCTACGCGATCGTGCTCGCGCTGGTCGTACTCGGCGACAGCTCCCCGCTGTCACTGGCGATGGCGTGGGCCTGCGTCGCGCTGCGCGTCGTCCACAGCCTGGTGCAGGCGCTGTTGAACGTCATCGAAGTCCGCTTCGCGCTGTTCGTGCTCTCGACCCTGCCGCTCTTCGTCCTGACGTGGCAGGCGGGGCGGGTGGTGTGGGGGCTAACGTAGTCCTATCGACGAGCCGGGGTGTCTCACGCACAGACGGCCTGTTGCGATGAGTTCGCGTTACACAAATCTGGCACGCCTATGGTGCGCAGATAGTTGTAAACGGGGTCATAGAACCTCGGCTCGCGGGTCGGGTCGGCGGGATCGCCGAGTGGCACGACGATCACCGTGCCTTGCCGCGCGCGGGTGAGCAGCACTCGGTACGCGTTGACCAGATAGGCGCGGCGGTCGTCCTTGTGGACGTTCGTCCAGCGATCGCCGATGAAGCTGTGATGCGTCCACGTGTCCCCGGCGTGGCGCAAGTCACCGTCCCACACCACGCAAGTCCAGTCGAGCTCCAAACCCTGCACCTGAAACTCGGTGGCGACGTCCTCGAGGTAGTAGGAAGAGCGGGTGTCTTCTTTTCCAGCCAAAAACCAGTGCACGGGATCGACCTTCACGCGAACGTCGATGGCGTGAGGCTTCAGCCGCTGCGCAGCGGACGACACCACGATGCCGTACCGCTCACTGCCCCGCGCACGGGCGCGCAGCCACGCCTTCGCCGCCGCAAGGTCCCGGGTGATTCGCAGCGGGAAGCGGGCCGTAGCCTCGGGCAGCAGGGCCTTGGCGCCGTCCACGTCGAGATCGAGCAACCGGTTCACGAACTCTGAGTAGCGCTCCGACCGGAACGACCGTACCGAGGTGGCCAAATGCAGCGATGGTGCCTCATGTAGCTTCTCGCGGGCCTGCACCTGTGCCTTGAGCGCGGCCACGGTGGCGTCGCCCTCCCCGAGTTCGGGCGAGACATACACCTCCCACTCGGGGAATCGGCGCTCGACCGAGCCCAGCCACTCGGCAATGCCGGCCTCGCCGGTGTTGATCTCCTGCCCGCTACCGACCAAACACACCACCACCGCCCAGGTGGGATGGCGGTCGAGGCAGGAGATCAGGAACTCCGGCTCCGAGAGGTCAAAGCCCGCCTGCCCGCGCTTGCGCCGCATGAAGCTGGCCGTCTGCTCGCGGTTCCACGCGCGCTGGGCCTCATCGAAGATGGCGACGTGATCTATGGGCGGCGCATCGTCGACCAGCCCGGCATCCCTGAAGTGGTGGACGCTCTGGATGAAGCTCTTCACCTGCCGGCGCGCCTCACCGATGCCGAGCGGTCGGCCCTGTTCCCTTTCGCGACGCACGCGATCCCGCGCCAAGGCCTCCTGAAGCACCTGCACCAAAGGCCCATTACCCGAGAGGTAGACGGCATGAAGCTCGGCCTCGGCGCTGGTGCTCTGCGTGGCGACGTCGAGGCCCACCAGCGTCTTGCCCGCACCGGGAACGCCGGTGACAAAGCAGATTGCCTTCCGGCCCTGCTCGCGAGCCTGCGTGATGACCTGGCTGACAAAGCCCGAAGTCTGCCCGAGGTTGTCGGCATCACTGCGCGAGATGTCGGCCACGTCGTGCCGGGCATAGAGCGCCATCGCCGCCTCGACAATCGTGGGCGTGGGCTTGTAGCGGCCGCGCACCCAAGCCGCGGCATCGATGGCTGGACCCTCGGCCAGCTCCAACGCTAAAGCGATGCCCTGCGCCAAGGTCTCCCGCGTGCAGCACATCGGCACGAATAGATTCGACACCGCACCGTCCATCGCCGCCTGCACGGTGACGGCGCGAGCCTCCGTGGCCACGAGGATCGGCACGATAGGCACGCCGTGGCTGGGCTCGTGGAAGTGCTTCAGATCGAGCGCGTAGTCGACGACCTGGTCGAGGTCGGCGGCTACGAAAGCCTTCGCACCAACCTTGAACTCGATGACGAACACCGCGTTCCGCAGCACCAGCACGGCGTCGATGCGGCGACCGAGACGCGGCACATCGAACTCAAGGAACAAGTGCCCATCACCAGCCCAAGACAGCAGAGCATCCCGAAGCACCTCGATGCTCGTTTCCCATGCCGCGACTTGCGTGCGGTCCACATCGAAGGCCGAGCGCTGAGTCAGCGCACCCACGACGCTCTCGGTGGGCGTCTTCAGGAAGGTCGAAACAGGCGCTCCGTAGCCGTAACGACGGTAACTACCAACAGTGCCTCGCGCGGACTGCATGGCCACTTCAGACGCGGATCTCAGGCAGCGGCGGGGTCGCGCTCGAGCCGCCCAGCTTCTGCCAACGCGCGCTGTAGCGACCTCGCGCTGAGGTCGAAGCCATTCGGCCACGCAAGCGCTCCGGCTTCGATGAAGCAGCGCCGGAAGAATGCCGGGTCCTTCAGCGGCGCGGTCATCTCCGTATTCGCCGCGAGGAAGTGGCTGAAGTCGTAGACCCCATGCGATCCGTCCGAGAAGCGCAGGTGGACCTTGGCCTCGGGCTTCGGTTCGATCGCGATCAGCTTAATCATTGTCAGCCCCGGGGACGCGGTTGAGCGGCAGCAGCGCCTGAGCGTTTGCCCAATTCTGCGCGAGTTCCGGTTGATGGTCCAAACACCACTGCCGCACGAGCGCCGCAGCGCGGCGGGGCAGCGACCCTTCGATCACCTCGCCGGTCTCGATGGCGACGAGCGCCTCGTGGCCTTGGTACGCGACATGCACATGCGCCGGCCCGTGATCCGCGAAATACATGCGGACCACGATCCCGAAGAAGGTCGAGATGATCGGCACGGCTACATGTTCCGCCGGTACTCCCCGCCGACCGCATACAGCGCGTGGCTGATCTGGCCGAGCGAGTTGTGCTTGACCGCTTCCAGCAGCGCCTCGAAGACGTTGCCGCGGGCGCGGGCGACCTGCTGCAGGTGCGAAAGGCTGCCGGGCGCGCCGTCGGCGACGCGCGGGTTGCGGGCGGCGCGGAAGGCCTCGACGTTGCGGATCTGCTGGGCCTTCTCGTCCTCGGTGCTGCGGATCAGCTCGATCGTGGTCGCGACCTCGCCGCCGTGCTCCTTCGGCAGGAAGGTGTTGACGCCGACCAGCGGCAGGGTGCCGTCGTGCTTGAGGCGCTCGTAGTAGAGCGACTCCTCCTGGATCTTGCCGCGCTGGTACATCGTGTCCATCGCGCCGAGCACGCCGCCGCGCTCGCTGATCGCCTCGAACTCCCGGTACACCGCCTCCTCGACGAGGTCGGTCAGGTACTCGACGATGTGGCTTCCCTGCCAGGGGTTCTCGCAGAAGTTCAGCCCCAGCTCCTTGTTGATGATCATCTGGATCGCGACCGCGCGGCGCACCGATTCCTCGGTCGGGGTCGTGATCGCCTCGTCGTAGGCGTTGGTGTGCAGGCTGTTGCAGTTGTCGAACAGCGCGTACAGCGCCTGCAGCGTGGTGCGGATGTCGTTGAACTGGATCTCCTGGGCGTGCAGCGAGCGGCCGGAGGTCTGGACGTGGTACTTCAGCATCTGGCTGCGCTCGTTGGCGCCGTAGCGCTCGCGCATCGCGCGCGCCCAGATGCGCCGCGCGACGCGGCCGATCACCGTGTACTCGGGGTCCATGCCGTTCGAGAAGAAGAACGACAGGTTCGGCGCGAAGTCGTCGATTTTCATGCCGCGCGCGAGGTAGTACTCGACGATCGTGAAGCCGTTCGACAGCGTGAAGGCGAGCTGGCTGATCGGGTTCGCGCCGGCCTCGGCGATGTGGTAGCCGGAGATGCTGACCGAGTAGAAGTTGCGGACGCGGCGCTCGACGAAGGTCTGCTGGATGTCGCCCATCATCCGGAGCGCGAACTCGGTCGAGAAGATGCAGGTGTTCTGGGCCTGGTCCTCCTTGAGGATGTCGGCCTGCACCGTGCCGCGCACGGTCGAGAGCGTCGCGGCGCGGATCCGCTCGTAGGTCTCGCGGTCGACGACCTCGTCGCCGGAGACGCCGAGCAGCGCGAGGCCCAGCCCCTCGTTGCCCTCGGGCAGCGCGCCCTCGTAGCGCGGGCGCGGCCGGTCGCGGTAGATCGCCTCGATGCGCTTCTCCGCCGCGGCCCAGCGCGCGGAATCCTCGTGCAGCCACTTCTCGACCTGCTGGTCGACCGCGGTGTTCATGAACATTGCGAGGATGATCGGCGCCGGGCCGTTGATCGTCATCGACACCGAGGTCGCCGGGTCGCACAGATCGAAGCCCGAGTAGAGCTTCTTCATGTCGTCGAGCGTCGGGATGTTGACGCCGGAGTTGCCGATCTTCCCGTAGATGTCGGGCCGGAGGTGCGGGTCCTCGCCGTAGAGCGTGACCGAGTCGAACGCGGTCGACAGGCGCGCGGCCGGCTGGCCGAGCGAGAGGTAGTGGAAGCGGCGGTTGGTGCGCTCGGGCGTGCCTTCGCCGGCGAACATCCGGATCGGATCCTCGCCGGTGCGGCGGTACGGATAGACGCCGCCGGTGTACGGATAGGCGCCGGGCAGGTTCTCCTTGGCGAGGAAGCGCAGCTGCTCGCCCCAGCGGTCGGTGCGCGGCGGCGCGATCTTCGGGATCTTCTGGTGCGAGAGCGAGGTGCGGTAGTTCTCGACCCGGATCGGCTTGCCGCGGACCTGGTACTCGTTGACCTCGGCGATGACGGCGTCGCGCCGCGCCGGCCACTCGCGCAGCGCGCGCAGCGATTCGGCCGAGAGCGACTGGATCGCGTCGTTGTAGCGCTGGCGGAGCGTCAGCAGCGAGCGGTCGACGGTGGCCCCCTCACCCCTGCCCCTCTCCCACGAGGGGAGAGGGGTATCTCCCGCGAGCGTGGCCCCCTCACCCCTGCCCCTCTCCCACGAGGGGAGGGGGGTATCTCCCGCGAGCGTGGCCCCCTCGCCCCTGCCCTTCTCCCGCGAGAGGAGGGG
>PVBP01000007.1 GCA_002995625.1 Lysobacteraceae bacterium
GGCGCTCGCGCGCGTTGCCGACGCGCTCGCGCGGCACCGCGAAGTCCTGGTCGAAGCCCTGCTCGCGGACACCGGGCGCTGGCACGAGAGCGTGCTCGAGGTCGATGCGACGATCGCGACCGCGAAGCGCTGGGCCGACGAGGCGCCGGCCTTGCTGGCCGAGCCGGCGCCGAAGCCGGCCAGCATCCCGTTCATCGAGAACCGGCAGGCGTTCGTTCCGTACCCGCTGGTCGGCGTGATCAGCCCGTGGAACTTCCCGCTGCTGCTGTCGCTGATCGACGGGGTACCGGCGCTCGCGGCCGGATCGACGGTGCTGGTCAAGCCGAGCGAGGTCACGCCGCGCTTCGTCGCGCCGCTGCGCGCCGCGCTGGCCGAAGTGCCCGAACTCGCCGAGGTCATCGACATCGTGGTCGGCGCGGGCCCCACCGGCGAGGCGGTCGTCGATGCGGTGGACCTCGTCTGCTTCACCGGCAGCGTGCGCACTGGCCGCCGGGTCGGCGAGCAGGCGATGCGACGCTTCATTCCGGCCTTCCTGGAGCTCGGCGGCAAGGACCCGGCGATCGTGCTCGCCGATGCCGACATCGCGCGCGCCGCGCGCGCGATCGCGTGGGCGGGCTTCGTCAACGCCGGCCAGAGCTGCATGTCGATCGAACGGGTCTACGTCGAGGCGCCGGTCGCCGAGCGCTTCATCGACGCGCTGGTCGCGGAGGCGAAGCGCCTGCGGCTCGCCTACCCGGACCCGAAGATCGGGGAGATCGGCCCGATCATCTCGGCCGCGCAGATCGGGATCGTCCGCGAGCACCTCGCCGACGCGAAGGCCAGGGGCGCGCGCGCGCTCACCGGCGGCGAGCTGGTCGAGCTCGGCGGCGGCACCTGGTGCCCGCCGACCGTGCTGGTCGACGTGACGCCCGAGATGAAGGTCGTCGCCGAGGAGAGCTTCGCGACGATCCTGCCGGTGATCGTGGTCGCGGACGAGGAGGCCGCGATCGGCGCCGCGAACGATTCGATCTACGGGCTCTCGGCGGCGGTGTTCGCGGGCTCGATCGAGCACGCCGAGCGCGTCGCCCGGCGGCTCGAGGCAGGCGCCATCAGCCTCAACGACGCCTCGCTGACGAGCCTCGTCCACTCCGGCGAGAAGCAGAGCTTCAAGTGCTCGGGCCTCGGCGGTTCGCGGATGGGCCCGGCGGCAATCCGCCGCTTCGTCCGGCCCCAGGCGCTGCTCGTGAACCCCGGCGTCGACGATCCGTGGTGGTTCCGCGTCGAAGGGCGCTGATCCCCGGCGACTGACTCGCGCCGCGACGAAATCGGGTGCGTGTCGCCGGGAGCGGCGAGCGAGCACGCAGGGATCGTCCCCACGCGCCGGCGTCCCGGCACGGGCCTGCCAGCCGCGGCCGGCCCCGAGGCGCTATTTCTTGAACAGCCCCACGATCGCGAGCAGCACGATCGCCCCGACCGTGGCGCTGGCGAGCGAGCCGATGATGCCGCCGGCGGTGATGCCGGCCAGGCCGAAGAGCCAGCCGCCGATCACCGAGCCGACGATGCCGAGCAGCACGTTGACGACGATGCCGAAGCCGCCACCCTTCATCAGCTTGCCGGCGAGCCAGCCGGCGATGCCGCCGATGATGATCCAGCCAATCCAGGTTTCCATGCGTCTTTCCCCCTGAGTGGAAGCCAGTGGCGAGTCTAGCCCGCCGGGTCCGGTGGTCGCTCGGCCCGGGAGCTCAGTCTTCGCGCTTCGTTGCCTCTCCTCGAGGCCCGTCCTTTGCCGCCGTGCCGGTCCCGGCCGCCTGGCCGAGCAACTGGTTGATCTCGACGAAGAAGCCGTCGGCGTCGAAGACCGCGCTGAACATCACCGGGATCGTCGTGCCGCCGGGACCCGGGTACTCCACGCGGTAGGGCTCGGTGTGGACCCGGACGTGCGGCAGGGCCTTGATCTTCTCCCAGCGCGTGTCGAGGTCCCGGGCGTTGAACACGAGGATCGGGTCGCCTGGCATCGCGCGCTCGAAGCGCGGCTCGGGCGCGTCGGTGACGTCGAGCCGCTGCATCAGCCCGAGCACGCCGATGAAGGTGTCGTTCGCGCGCAGCAGCACGAGGCGGATGGTCGGCGGCTTCTCGCTGCCGTCGGCGTTGGCGCCGCCGCCGATCAGCTGGTCGTAGATCACGTTGAGGCCGAGCCCGTCGCGATAGAGCGGCAGCGACTTGTCGATGTCGCGGACGACCAGCGTGGTCCGGCGCAGGTCCACCGGGATGCGCTCGGACTCCGGCACCGGCTCGGCGCGCGCGGCCGGCGGCACCGCGATGGACGTGGCGAGGACGACGGCGAGCAGGGCGGGTAGACGCATGTCAGGCTCCGGGGACGGGGACGGCGTGGGCGAGGATCGCGGACGGCGCGGCATTCCAGATCCGGTCGCGGCGCGCGGCAAGATGCGCGAGCACGCGCTCCAGATGGCCGATCCGGTGCGGCTGGCCGATCACCCACGGATGCAGCGACAGCGACAGCAGGCGCCCGGCGCCCGTGCGCTCGGACTCGGCGAGCAGGAAGTCGGCGGCGTCGCAGCACTGGTCGGCCCATTCGGACTCGGCGTGCAGGTTCTCGCCGATCACGAAGCGATCCTCGAGCTCGTATGAGAGCGGCAGCATCGCGAGCGGCCCGTGCCGGGTCTCGAATCGGTACGGCAGCTCGTCGTTGACCCAGTCCGCGCACCAGGCGATGCCGCGCTCGCGCAACAGCTCCGGCGTGAGCGCCGACTGCGAGCGGGCCGGCGACAGCCAGCCGGTGATCGGCGTCGGCGCAAACGGCGCGAGCGCCGCGAGCGTGTCGTCGATCCATCGCGCCTCGCGCGCGGCGTCGATCGCGCCCGAGTGCACGCGGTCCATGTTCCAGCCGTGCCCGAGGAACTCGCCCCCGGTCGCGGCGAGCCGGCGCAGCAGCGCCGGGTAGCGCTGCGCGACCTCGCCGTTGACCGCGAAGCTCGCGGCGAAGCCGTACGTGGCGAGCGCCTTCAGCACGCGGAAGATGCCGACCCGGTTGCCGTGGTCGCGCAGCGTGTAGTGGCGGAGGTCCGGGTACGGCATCGTCATCGAGCCGTGCGCCTTGACGCCCTCGCCGGTCGCATCGAGCGGGAAGTGCTCGACCGAGACGTTGATCCAGAGCGCGAGCGGGCGCTCGCCGGGCCAGCGGATCGGCGCGCGCCCGGCCAGCATCGACCACGCGTAGCGGTCGTGGTCCATGCCGTGGCGGCGCATCGGGTACTCGAGGTGGCCGCGGTCGAGGCTCATCGCTGCGCCTCCAGCCGGTCCTCGGCCGCGACGAAGTCGTCGTGGTGGTGGTCGAGGAAGTGCCGGGCGATCTCGCGCCCGGTCGCCTTCCAGACGCCGTCGTGGCGGCAGATGTGCTCGAGCGCGCGGTCGAGCGCGTCGAGCCGGTGCGGATGGCTGACCTGGTAGGCGTGGAGCGGGATGCACATCACGGTGCCGCTCTCGGCGCCCTCGGCATACAGCCGGTCGAAGGCGTCGCAGATCATCCGGCCATAGCGCCGCGGCTCGATCCGGTTCACGACGTACACGATCGTGTCGTTGAGCTCGAGAGAGTAGGGGACCGAGACGAAGCGGCGGCCGGAGCGGGTGCGGACCGGCGTCGGCTGGTCGTCGTGGAAGAGGTCGCAGGTATAGACGCCGCCGAGCTCGGCGAACAGGTCGATCGTGCGCTCGGTGTGCGACAGCGCCGGCGCGAGGTAGCCGTCGCAGTGCTGGCCGGTGTGGCGCTCGATCAGCGCCATCGACTCGGCCAGCATCTCGCGTTCCTGGTCCTCGTCCATCCCGTAGACGTAGCGGGTGTTGTAGATGCCGTGGCTGAAGAACTCCCAGCCGCGCTCGGCCGCCATCGCGATGACCTCGGGATGGTGGATGCAGATCGCGGTCGAGAGGGAGACCGATCCGCGCAGGCCGTAGCGGTCGAGCACCGCCATCATCCGCTGGTGGCCGACGCGGTTGCCGTAGTCGCGGGTCGAATAGCCGAGCACGTCGGGGAACGGCCGCGGCCACGGCCTGCGCTTCGGGTTCTGCGGCGGGTCGTACTCGTAGAACTCGATGTTCGGCGCGATCCACAGCGCGACGCGCGCCCCGCCGGGCCAGACGATCCGCGGCCGCTCGTCCCAGGGCAGATACCGGTAGAGGCCCGGGTCGGCGCGCATCGCTCAGCCCCGGGACTCGGCCGCGAGCCGGTCGAGCTCGGCGGCGACGAAGGCGACGGGCTCGACGTCGGCGTACTTCAGCATCATGTCGCAGAGGTTCGCGAAGTGCGGGATCTCGTGCTTGTCGGCGACGCACTCCTCGGGGACGATCGTCCGGTAGCTGCGCGAGAGCGCATCGACCACGCAGGCGCGCACGCAGCCCGAGGTCGAGCCGCCGGTGACGATCACGGTGTCGACGCCCTTGAACGTCAGGATCGAGCCGAGCGGGGTCTCGAAGAACGGGCTCGCCATGCGCTTGACCATCACGACGTCGCCGGGCCGGACCTCGCAGCGCGGATCGAGCGCTGCGCGCTCCGAGCCGTGGCGGATGTTCTGCAGCGAGTCGGGGGTGTCGGTGCGCGTGCCCCAGACACCGGCGTCGATCGGCGGATCGAGGTAGGCGACGTAGGTCCAGACGACGGGGCCGCCGAGCGCGCGCACCTTGGCCGAGAGCAGGTTCACGTGCTCGATCTGCCGCGGGTCGGTCTGGTACGCCGTCTTGAAGGTGTCGATGTCGGTGTAGGCGCGCTGCAGGTCGACGTTGACGATCGCAGGCCGGCGGCCGAAGCCGAACCTGGCGCGGTTCGGGTTGGCCTTGACCTGCGCCCAGTACTCGCGCGGGGTGAGGTGGGAGGTCTCCATCACGGGCATCGGCGGGGCTCCGTCGGGGTCAGTGGGCGGGCGCGGGCTTGGTCTCCTTGCGGATCCGCGTCGAGACCAGGAAGGCGACGAACAGCAGGCCCGTGATCACGGCGAAGGCGACCTGGTAGCTCCCGAAGCGGTCGAACATCACGCCGGTCAGCCAGATCCCGAGGCCGCCGCCGATCGCATCGAGCACCGTGATCGTGCCGAGAATCTTGCCGGCGGCGGTCAGGCCGAAGCTGTTGATCGCCTGCAGCTGGAGCAGCGTATAGAGACCGCCCCAGCCGAGCCCGAACAGCGAGATCGCGATCCAGATCAGATCCGGCCTCAGGGTCGCGAGGAACAGCGAGCCCGCGAACATCACGGCGATGTTCGCGAGGAACACGAGCTTCTGCGGCAGGTGGTCGGCGAGCAGGCCGAACAGGAACTTGCCGATCAGCGCCATGCCGAACATCACGCTGAGCGCGCGCCCGGCGGTGACGGGCTCGAAGCCCATGTCGCGCATGTGCAGGAACAGGTGCGCGCTGGCCGCGAGCATCGAGTAGAAGGTCATCATCGCGGTGAAGGCCAGCGCCCAGAACGTCACCGTGCGCAGCGCCTCGCCGTAGGCAAGATCGGTGGCCGGATTCGGGACCCCGCCGCCCTGCGGCGGCGGGTTGTCGGCGCCGAGCGCCGCAAGGCCGAAGCTCGCCGGAGGACGCGCGAGGAAGGCCCCGATCAGCAGCGTCACGACCGGCACGAACGCAAGCAGCTTGAAGCCCTCGCGCCAGCCCCCGTCGGCGATCAGGCCGACGATCAGCGGCGGAAACAGCATGCCCCCGAGGCTGGTTCCGACCAGCGCGATCCCGATCGCGGTGCCGCGATGGCGGACGAACCACTGGCTGACCAGGATCACCGCGACGTTGAGCCCGCACGCGACCAGCACGACCGCGAACGCGACATGGATCAGGTAGACGTGCAGCAGCGAGGTCACGTGTCCGTAGGCGAAGTACATGAGGGCGAGCAGCACGCTGCCGGCGATGATCAGCGGCCGCACCCCGAGACGGTCGATCAGGATCCCGATGAATGGCGCGGCCAGCCCGGTGATCAGCAGCGTGAGCAGGTCGCGGAACTTGAGCGCGCCGCGCGACCAGCCGAAATCGCGCAGCAGCGACTCGTCGAACGCCGTGATGCCGGTCAGCACCATGCCATTCGAGATCATCAGGAGCACCAGCGCGGCGAGCGCGATGGCCCAGGGGAAGTAGCGCTGCATCATCGCGTGGCCTCCGGCAGGGCGCGGGGATCGGAGGGCGTCACCAGGTGGTGCCGCCGACGTAGGTGCCGCAGACGGCGCGGAACGGATGGACGTCGATCCGGGCCCAGACGCCGGCGCGGAAGTACGGGTCGCCTTCGAGCAGCGCGCGCGCGGCCGCGGCCGTCTCGGCACGGACGAGGAAGATGCTGCCGTCGATCGGCGAATCGCCGTCGGTGCGCGGCCCGGCGACCGCGATGCGGTCGAGGTTCGCCTCGATGAACCGGAGGTGGCCTTCCATGTCGCGCTCGCGCGGTTCGGCCGAGCCGGGCGCGTCGGAGCACAGCAGCAACCACAGGGTCTCGCGCGGTCGGGTGGCCGTCGGTGCGGGCATGATGGCGAAGTGCTCACGAGTCGTCGATTGACCCTCTGCGAGTATGCCCCCTAAACTTTGTCCGGACAAATGCCCCAGGCGCGGCTGGCCGTGCGGCTTCGGAGGACTCCATGAAGACCATCATCTGCCTGTTCAACCTGAAGTCCGGCGCCGACCGCGACGCCTACGAGCGCTGGGCCCGGGAGCGCGACCTGCCGACCGTCAACGGGCTCGATTCGGTCGAGCGCTTCGAGGTGCTTCGCAGTGCAGGGCTCCTGATCGGCGAGGGCCAGCCACCGTACGAGTACGTCGAGATCATCCGGGTGCGCGACATGGATGCGTTCTTCCGCGACGTCGGGACACCGGCCGTCCAGCAGGGCGCGGCGGAGTTCCAGTCCTTCGCCGACAACCCGGTGTTCATCGTCACCGACGCGCTGTGACGGGAGGACGGGCGATGTCGGCACGCTTTCCGGAACTCGCAGGCAAGGTCGCACTCGTCACCGGCGCCGGACGGGCGAAGGGCCTCGGCGAGGCGATGGCCCGTCGGCTCGCCGCCGAGGGCGTCAAGGTCGTGGTCACCGACATCGGTCGCGCGCGTGGCCCGGAGATGCCGGTCACCGCGGTCGGCACCGAGGAGGAGATGGCGCAGGTTGCGGCCTCGATCCGCGAGGCCGGCGGCGAGTGCACCGCGATGGCGCTCGACGTGCTCGACGAGCACCAGGTCAGGGCGGTGATCGCGGCGACGGTCGAGCGCTACGGCGGCCTCGACATCCTCGTCAACAACGCGGGCATCGGCTACCTGATGAAGCCGATCCTCGAGATGAGCCTCTCGGAGTGGGACGCGGTGCTCGGCGTCAACCTGCGCGGCGCATTCCTGTGCACGAAGTACGCAGCCGAGCGGATGGTCGCGCAGGGCAGGGGCGGGCGCATCGTCAACATCGCCTCGCAGGCCGCGAAGTCCGGATTCCCGTTCGCGAGCGCCTATTGCGCCTCGAAGCACGGGATGGTGGGCCTGACGCGCGTGACCGCGATCGAGCTCGGCAAGCACGGCATCACGTGCAACGCGATCTGCCCGAACCACGTCACGACCGGCCTCGGAGCGTGGCAGAACGAGTATTTCGCGAAGGCGCTCGGGCTGACGCTCGAGGCATACCTCGCCGCGATGAAGGGCCGGATCCCGCTCGGTCGTCCCGGCCTGCCCGAGGACACGGCGAACGCCTGCGCCTGGCTGTGCTCGGACGAGGCGCGCTATGTCACCGGCGAGGCGATGAACGTCTCCGGCGGCGAGGAATACCACTGATGGCGAATGGCGAATGGCCAATGGCGAATGGGTCAGGCGTTGAGCCCGAGGCGAGCTCAGGCTCACGGCTCATTGGAGCGCGGCGCGATGAGCGCTCCGGGACCGTCAACCATCCGCGGGCGCGGCGAGTTCCTCCGTTCCCCATTCGCGATTGGCCATTCGCCATTCGCCATCAACCCCTGAAGCCCTGACCTGATGCCCACGACCCAACGCTCTTCGAAGCGCAGGACGCCGCCGTCGTCCCCCGGCTGGCGCTGGCCGAACCGCGCGCGCGTGGCGCTGTCGATCGTCGTCAACGTCGAGGAAGGCTCCGAATACACGATCGCCGACGGCGATCCGATCACCGAGCCGGTCGACGAACTGAACGTCACGCTGTCGAAGCCGGTCCGCAACTTCGGCAACGAATCGAACTACCGCTACGGCATCAACGAAGGCCACGCGCGCGTCGCGGCGCTGCTGGACCGCTTCGAGATCCCGGCGACCTATACCGCGGCAGCACTGGCGCTCGAGCGCGCGCCGGCGATCGCCGGCTACATCCGGGCGCGCCGCCACGAGCCGTGCTGCCACGGCTGGCGCTGGATCCACCAGTACCGGCTCGACGAGGCGGCCGAACGGGACTTCATCCGTCGCGGACTCGACTCGATCGAACGCACGACCGGCACGCGCCCCGTCGGCTGGCTGTCGCGCTACCTGCACACGGCGAACACGCGCCGCCTGCTGCAGGAGGCGGGTTGCCTGTACCACATGGACGACTACTCGGCCGACGCGCCGTTCTGGGGCGTGGTCGAGGGCTCGCCGCGGCCGATGGTGATCGTGCCGTACCAGCTCGACACCAACGACATGAAGATGTGGCTGGCGCCGTCGTACCTGCCGTCACACTGGCTCGAATACGCGGTCGACACGCTCGACCAGCTCCATCGCGAGGGCGCGCACCGGCCGGTCATGATGTCGCTCGGCCTGCACCTGCGGATCATCGGTCGCCCCGGCCGGATCGGGGCGCTCGAACGCTTCCTGCGGCAGGCGTCGAAGAAGCCCGGCGTCTGGTTCGCGCGGCGGGTCGAGATCGCGCGGCATTTCGCCGCGAAGGTGCCGATGCCGTGAGCGCGCCGCTCGACGAGGCGAGGCCGAGGCGCTGCGTGCTGTTCGTCCCGGGCTCGCGCCCGGAGCGCCATGCCAAGGCGCTCGCGTCCGGTGCCGACCAGGTCGCGATCGACCTCGAGGACGCGGTCGGTCCGGGCGACAAGGACATCGCGCGCGACGCCGCACTGGCCTTCCTCGCCGCGCTGCCCCCCGATGCGCCGGGCGGCGAGTGCGGGCTCAGGATCAACCCCCCGTCCACGGCCGACGGAGCACGGGATCTCCAGGCCCTGGCCGAGTCGTCGGCGGAACCGGCCTTCGTGATGGTGCCGAAGGCCGAGTCGGTTGCGGACGTCGAGGTCGTCGACGCGGCGCTCGGCGAGCGCCGGACGCGGATCGTGCCGCTGGTCGAGTCCCCGCGCGGCCTGCTCGCGGCCAAGGCGATCGCGACCGCGTCGGCGCGCGTCTCGGCGCTGATGTTCGGTGGCTACGACTACGCGGTGGCGCTGCGAGGACGGCCCGGATGGGAGAGCTTCCTCGCGCCGCGATCGCAGCTCGGGATCGTCGCGGCAGCCACCGGGATCGGCTTCATCGACGTGCCGTTCCTCGGCATCGACGACGCCGAGGGGCTGGCCGGCGAGACCGATCGCGTGATCGCGCTCGGCGCGACCGCGAAGGCGGCGATCCATCCGGCGCAGGTCGCGACGATCCAGGCCCGTTTCCTGCCGACCGCCGCGGAGCTGGCGTGGGCGCGACGCGTACTCGCTGCAATCGAGGGCCGCGCCGGCGAGGCGGTGGCGGTCGACGGCAAGCTCGTCGACCGGCCGATCGAGCTCGCCGCGCGACGCGCGCTGGCGCTGGGCGCGCTCGGCGTGCGCGACTGATCGGCCGAGGCCGGCGGTCTTTCGCCGCGGGCGAAGTTTTTCGAAGTCGAACGCCATTCCGGAGTCGTCATGGTCCAGAACGTCAAGCAGATCGGCCCCAACCGCTACCGCGAAACCTTCGGGCGCTACTACGAGGACTTCAACGTCGGCGACATCTACGAGCACCGACCCGGCCGCACGATCACGCAGACCGACAACATCTGGTTCACGCTGCTGACGATGAACACCCATCCGATGCACTTCGACGAGGAGTACGCGAAGGCCTCGGAGTTCGGCCGCTGCATCGTCTGCTCGCCGTTCACGGTGGCGCTGATGGTCGGCATGAGCGTGACCGACGTCAGCCAGAAGGCGATCGCGAACCTCGGCTGGTCGGACATCAGGCTGACCCATCCGCTGTACGCCGGCGACACGCTGACCTGCGAGTCCGAGGTGCTCGACAAGCGCGAGTCGAAATCGCGTCCCGGGGCCGGCATCGTGACCGTCCGCACCGACGGCTACAACCAGGACCGAAAGCTCGTCTGCACCTTCAATCGCACGATGCTGATCGCGAGACGCGGCCACTCGGTCGAGGACCAGGTTGGCTATTGAGGGGGCAAGGCTCGACGAGCAGTAGGCGGCGAATGGCGAATGGCAAATGGCCAATGGGAAACGGCCGGCTCGTGCGAGCGGTATGGGGGAGTCGGCCCGCATTGGATGCTCTGGACTGCCCGATGGGGCGCACCTATCGCCCCGCTCCGCATGCCTGACCCATTCGCCATTCGCCATTCGCTATTTGTCATTCGCAATCGACTGATCCACATCAACCGAAGGCTTGCGCATGATCCACCAGCCCACGACCACGCACTGGACCGCCGAGGACGAGGCGACCCTGCTCGACACCATCGACGCCTGGGTCGAGCGCTCGGTGCGTCCGATCGCGCGCGAATACGACCAGGAGGACAAGTACCCGCACGAGCTGGTCGAGGAGATGAAGGAGCTCGGGCTGTTCGGCGCGACGATCTCGCCGGAGTACGGGGGCCTCGGCCTGTCCGCCAGCACCTACGCGAAGATCGTGACGAAGGTCGCGTCGGCGTGGATGGCGCCGAGCGGGATATTCAACTCGCACCTGATCATGGCCGCCGCGATCGAGCGCTGCGGCACCGAGGCGCAGAAGCGCCGATACCTGCCGCGGATGGCGACCGGCGAGCTGCGGGGCGGCCTCGGGCTGACCGAGCCGAATGCGGGCACCGACCTGCAGGCGATCCGGACCGTCGCGAAGCGGGACGGGGACCACTACGTCATCAACGGCGCCAAGACCTGGATCACGAACTCGCTCCACGGCGGCGGGATCCTGCTGCTGGTCAAGACCGACCCCGAGGCCCAGCCGCGGCACAAGGGCATGAGCATGTTCATCGCCGAGAAGGGCGAGGGCTTCATCGTCGCGAAGAAGATGAAGAAGCTCGGCTATCGGGCGATCGACACCTGCGAGCTGGTGTTCCAGGACTATCGCGTGCCGGCCGACTGCCTGCTCGGCGGCGAGGAGGGCCGCGGCTTCCAGCACGCGGTCGGCGGCCTCGAGCTCGGACGGATCAACATCGCCGCGCGCGGCGCCGGCATCGCCGAGGGCGCGCTCCGGATGGCGGTGCGCTACGCGCAGGAGCGCAAGACCTTCGGCAAGCCGATCTGCGAGCACCAGGCGATCCAGCTGAAGCTCGGCGAGATGGCGGCCAGGGTCGAGGCCGCGAAGCTGCTGGTCGAGAGCGCGGCCCGTGCCTATGACACCGGCCAGCGCTGCGACATGGAGGCCGGAATGGCGAAGTACTTCGCGACCGAGACCGGCGTCTTCTGCGCGCAGGAGGCGATGCGGATCTTCGGTGGCTACAGCTATTCGACCGAGTACGAAATCGAGCGCTTCTACCGCGACGCGATGCTGATGTGCATCGGCGAGGGCACGAACGAGATGCAGCGGATCATCATCGCCAAGCAGCTCGTCGAACGGAACCGCATCTAGCGGCGAATGGCGAATGGCGAATGGCGAATCGAAAGCTCGACCGGCTGCGCTTGACCCACTACGACCTCGAGGCTTGGCAGGAAGCGATGCGGTTGGCACGCGACGTGTACGTCCTCACGCACGAGCTGCCGGTGGATGAGCGTTGGGGACTGGTGTCCCAGATGCGGCGGGCGGCGGTATCGGTCGCGTCGAACATCGCCGAGGGTGCTTCTCGCGGCCGGGGTTCCGAGTTCAGGCGGTATCCGATCGGCGCGCGCGGGTCCCTGATCGAGCTCGACACACAGTTGTGGCTGGCACGAGACCTCGGGCTGTGCAAGCCCTCGAGCGCGATGCTCGATCGCATGACGACCTGCTTCAAGATGATCAATGGCCTCATGAAGGCACGAGGCAGCCAGTGACCGAATCCCATCCGCCGTTCGCCGTTCGCGACTTGCCGCTGTCGGGCCTGCGGATCCTCGCGGTCGAGCAGTACGGCGCGGGTCCCTACGGCTCGATGTTCCTCGCCGACCTCGGCGCCGACGTGATCAAGATCGAGTCGCCACCCGGAGGCGACGTCTCGCGCGCGACGGGCCCCCACTTCCTCGGCGAAGGCGACAGCCAGTTCTTCCAGACCTTCAACCTCAACAAGCGTTCGATCCGGCTCGACCTGAAGCACCCGGACGGGCGCCGGATCCTCGAGCGCCTGGTCGGCACGGCGGACGCGGTGATGAACAACCTGCGCGGCGACCAGCCGGCCAGGCTCGGCCTCGACTATGCGGCGCTCGGACCGATCAGGCCGGCGATCGTCTGCGCGCACCTGTCGGCCTACGGTCGCGACAACGAACGCGCGGCCTGGCCGGGCTACGACTACCTGATGCAGGCCGAGGCCGGCTTCATGTCGCTGACCGGGGAGCCGGACGGCCCGCCCGCGCGCTTCGGCCTCAGCATGGTCGACTTCATGACCGGAACCGTCACCGCGCTGGGCCTGCTCGCCGCGGTCCTCGGTGCGCAACGGACGGGCCGCGGGCGCGACGTCGACGTCTCGCTGTTCGACGTCGCGCTGCACCAGCTGAGCTATCCCGCCACCTGGTTCCTCAACGCCGGCCACGAGACCACGCGGCTGCCGCGTTCGGCCCACCCGGGCACCGTGCCCTGCCAGCTTTATCGGACCGCCGACGGCTGGGTCATGGTCATGTGCATGCTGGAGAAGTTCTGGCAGGCCTTCGTCGACGGCATCGGACGCCCCGAGCTCGCGCGCGACCCGCGTTTCGGCGACTTCGCGGCCCGCCGCCAGCACCGCGAGGCGCTGACCCCGCTGATCGACGAGGCCCTGATGACGCAGTCGACCGCGCACTGGATCGACCGCTTCGCCGGCCGGATCCCGATCGCGCCGGTGCTCGACGTCCGCCAGGCCCTCGGGAATCCATTCGTCGAGCGGACCGGGATGCTCCAGACCGTCGCCCACCCGGGTGGTCCCCAGCGCATGCTCCGAAGTCCGATCCGGCTCGACGGCCAGCGGCTCGATGGGCGCGCGTGCCCGCCGTGCGGCGCCGATGGCGAGGCACTGCTGCGCGAGGTCGGCTTCGATCCGGCCGAGATCGCCGCGTTTCGCGAGCGGGGGGCGATATGAGCCCGCGCCGGGGATTCGGACGTCCGCGCGCATCGGCGGCGCGTTCGGCGTCGCGCGACGGTCGCCCGTTCAGCGCATCGCGGTCGCCGCGAGGTGTCCGGTGAAGCTCGACGGCCTGCGCGTGCTCGACCTCTCGCTGTTCCTGCCGGGCCCGCACCTGACGATGATGATGGCCGACCACGGGGCCGACGTGATCAAGGTCGAGCCGCCGGGTGGCGAGCCGGTGCGCGAGGTGGGCCTCAGGCAGGCCGGACACAGCACCTGGTTCCGGAACACGCATCGCGGCAAGCGCTGCGTGATGCTCGATCTGAAGCGCCCGGACGATCATGCGCTGCTGCTCGACCTCGCGCGCGAGGCGGACGTGCTGGTCGAGGCGTTCCGGCCCGGCGTCGCGAAGCGGCTCGGGATCGACGACGAGCGGATCCGCGAGATCAATCCGCGGATCGTCTACTGCTCGATCAGCGCGTTCGGGCAGACCGGTCCGAAGGCCGGGCGCCCGGCGCACGACCTCGCGATCCAGGCCGACACCGGCGTCGTGTCGCTGAACCTCGGCCAGGACGGCGAGCCCGCGCAGCCGCACATGCCGGTCGCCGACATGGCCGGTTCGCTGATGGCACTCGCAGGGATCCTGATGGCGCTCTACCGGCGCGAGCGGACCGGTCGCGGCGACCATCTCGATCTGTCGATGCAGGACGCGCTGATGGCCTGGCTGCCGAACGTCGTCGGCCCACCGTTCGCCGAGGGGCGCGATCCGGTCGTGAAGCAGGAACGATCCTGGGGCGGCAACGCGATGTACCGCCTCTACCGCTGCGCCGATGGCCGCTGGCTCGCGCTCGGCGGCGCCGAGCACAAGTTCGCCGACACGCTGTTCGCGGCGCTCGGGCGTCCCGATCTCGGCGCGCTGTGCCACCAGCCGCCGGGGCCGGCCCAGGATCCGGCCAGGGCCTTCCTCGCCGAGACCTTCGCGAGCCGGACGCTGGCCGAGTGGTGCGCGTTCCTGGCACCGCTCGACGTCTGCTGGGCGCCGGTCAGGACCTTGACCGAAGCCTTCGCCGATCCGC
This sequence comes from Lysobacteraceae bacterium, assembly GCA_002995625.1. GTDB lineage: Bacteria > Pseudomonadota > Gammaproteobacteria > Xanthomonadales > Ahniellaceae > UDEA-SF1. The sequence continues at coordinate 14,400 of PVBP01000007.1, forward strand.
ATACCCGGTCGCGTGGGATGGTCTTCACCGATCCGGGCGGCGGCAGGCACCTCGGCATCCCGATCCGCTTCCGCGACGAGCCCGGCCGGATCGATCCGAAACTGGACCCGCCGGGCGCATCGACCGACGCCGTGCGGCGCGGCCGCTGGGCGCGCTGACGCCGGCGTCGGCGCCGTCCCCCGAATCGCGACTCGGCGCGGGCGATCAGCCGATCGGGTCGCCGGCGAAACTCGGACCGTTGACCTTGTGCCAGTCGCGGCTGATGAAGCGCTCGTCGACCAGCGTGCGGGTCGCGATCGTGCCCTTCCGGTACCAGTGCCAGACGCGATGGCGATGCTGGCCACAGTCCGAGATCTGGATCATCTCGTAGAGCTCGAGATCGGGCTCGCCCTTGCGCTGCCAGTACAGCATCACGCTTCGGTGCAGGTCGTCGAGCGGCTCCTCGGCCGCCCATCCGGTGATCAGATCGTTGTCGAAGGTCAGGCGGCCGTAGACGTAGCTCGCCGGGAAGTCGCGCACTTCGGTGCGCCCGTCGGCCCAGCTGTAGTGGTTGGTCTGGTGGTACGGGTACGGTCCGCCCGACGGGAAGCGGCAGACGAGACGCGAGCGGTGCTCGTCGATCTTGTTGCCGTCGGCGTCGTAATAGCGGTACCAGCCGTCCCAGATGCCCTCGTGGCGGGCGAGGATCGGCATTCGGTGCTTGATGTCCATCGGCAGGCTCCGGCAGGTGGGGACGGACTGACTCGGCAGGCGGCGCTCAGGAGTGGCGCAGCTCCTCCATGATCTCGGGCATCGAGCGGTCGAGGTCGCGGCGCTCGGGCCTCGCCGCCTCGGCTTCCTGCTGGATGATGCGCAGCACCCGCGCGATGTAGCCCTTCATCCAGCGCGTGCGCTCGGCTTCGGCCTCGGGGCCCGGCGCGAAGGCGTCGAGCTCCTCGCGCGACATCAGGCCCTTCCGTTCGAGCACCCGCTCGAGCGCATCGAGACGCTGGCGCGTGACCGCGTGTTCCATCGCGATCGCCATCGCGATCGCCATCACCCGCTCGACGTCGGGGTCCGCGAAGAACCACGGGCGCTTGCCCTTGGCCTTGGCGTTCGCGAGCAGGATCGGATCGAAGCCCGGCGGCAGCGTCGCGCTCACTTGCTCGCTCCGAAGGCGGTCCACATCGGGGCGCGGCCGTAGTCCTCGCTGCCGCCGCCGGCCTCGGGAAAGATCGCGCGATCGACGACGCCGCGCATCTTCGTCTCGAAGTAGGTCGCGGGATCGAAGCCGGCCTCGGTCATCTTGGCCTTGAGGTCGTAGTCGTGCATCTCGCTCCAGAACGGCTCGTTGTTGTTGTACGCGTCCCAGTCGCGGATGAACTGCTCGTACGGATCCATGCCGTGGTACTGCGGCTGCTCGAGGTGGACGGTCAGGCCGCCCGGCGCGAGCAGGCGGTGGATCTCGGCCAGGATCCTCGGCATCGCGCGGTTCGAGGTCTCGTGCCAGAACATCGCGGTCGTGATCAGGTCGAAGTGCCCGTCCGGCCACGGCAGCGACTCGCCGTTGGCCTGCACGAAGGTGATGTTGGTCGCGCCCAGGGCGCGCGCGCGCGCGTGGCCGTAGCGCAGCATCGGCGCCGCGGTGTCGACCGCGATCACCTCGGCGTCCGGGTAGGCCAGCGCGACCGGCACGATGTTGTGGCCGACCGTGCAGCCGATGTCGAGGATCCGTCGCGGCCGGAAGTCCGGGCGCGTCTCGCGCAGCCACTGCGCGAGCGCCCGGCCGCCACCGTCGTTGTAGCGGCCGAGCATCCCGCCGGTGGTCGCGAAGATCCCGGCGTCATAGTTGGCGCCGTTGCTGACGTCGTCGTCGCAGATCGCGCCGTGGTAGCCGCCCGGCATGCAGTGGATGTCGACCGCGTCCGCGTAGCGCGGCGGCGTGATCGACGGGTCGAGCCGCAGCGTCGAGGCGCCGTCGTTGGCGGCCCGGGCCTTCTCGATCAGTTCCGGAAGCTGGTGGAGCACCAGCGCACGGCCGACCTGCTGCCGCATTTCCATGCTGGTGCGCCGGAGCGCGCTCCAGGTCTGGTAGACGGGATCGCCGGCGATCGCCTTCCGGACCTCGTGGCGGTCGGCCGGAGGCCGTCCGTGCTCGCGCTCGAAGCGTGGCTTCACCCGCGACTCCCAGGCCTCGCGGACCCGCGGCAACATCGCCGCCGACAGGTAGCCGTTGAGGTTGGCCAGGAAGTCGAAGCGCGCGACGTCGTCGTGCGTCGCCTCGGGGAACATGGCGTGGCGCCCGACGTGGGACCAGCTGGGGGGGTGCTCGCGCGCGGTCATGCGATGCTCCGTCTGCTCTCGTGGCGCCGGCGCCGGGCCTCGGCGCGCGAGGCCTGACATGGCGCGGCGTTGGCGCTACCGTTGCCAAATGATCTATTGATATAACGATAGGTCAAATGACCCGGACCCGCAACGCGCGCAAGGCTCGCGCGCACCTCGAACCGGTACCCGACCGCAGACCAGGAGGACCCTTCCCGTGCATCGAACGATCGCCCTTGCCCTCGTGATTGCCCTCGGCGCCGGGTGCGCGCCGTCACCGACCGACAACGGCGCCGACGCGGGCGCCGTGCCCGAGGTCCGCGCGCTGGATCTGTCGAACCCCGAGGACAACCTGACCGCGCTGGTCAAGATGCGCTGTTCCCTCGACCCCGACGAGAACGTGATCACCTGGTGGAAGGGGACGATCTTCGCGGTGCTGCCCGCGAAGGCCCCGCAGCCGATCATGGGTTTCGAGGGCTACAACGCCTGCCGCACCGTGCCGCAGGACGATGGGACCTGGCAGTTCCTGTCCCGCGAGCTGTCGTTCTACCGCGATCTCGAGACCGGCGCGATCATCGACCGCTGGCAGAACCCGTTCACCGGGCTCACGAACGAAGTCATCCACGTCGCCAACGACCCGGTCAGCCACGTCTTCAGCAGCGTGCGCCGCGACGGCTCCCCGAACCTCTATCCGTGGATCGAGAAGGGCGGCGACCTGATGCTGACCTTCAACGTGCCGCTGACCTACCCGAACCCGCTGTCGCCCGAGGAGTTCCCCGAGGAGTCGAGCGGCCCGATGTACGTCGGTTCCGAGCACTTCAAGTTCTTCACGCCGCGCGCGGCGATCGACGATCCGGCCGTGCGCAACGCGCCGGCCAGCTACGGCTGGACCCGGCTCGGCCCGTGGCTGCCGTGGATGCGGATGGGAACGGCGCCGGGGCAGCTGCTCTACATCGCGCAGGGCCACAAGGTCGCTGGCATCGAGGACCTGCCCGCCGACATGCAGGAGCGGATCGCCCGGGACTTCCCCGAGTACGCGACCGCGCCGGATTCCTGGTACCAGCCGAATGCGACCAGCTGGACCTACTACAAGCGGCTGATGGAGCAGCGACGCTCCGCGGAATCGACGCCCTGACGGCACGCGGCGGTCGGGGCGCGCGACCTCGGCCGCGCTGCCGAGCGAGCCGGCATCGAACGACCCGGCGAGCGGCCGCAGCGCCCCGCGCCTTGCGACCGTCCTGCCCGGCACTGCCCGGGGGCCGCGCGCCCCGCGGCACGCGCCGTCCGTGCCGGCGCATGCCGTCGCCGTCCAGTCAGCGGGGCGGGGAGCCGTTTCGTCGGTGGCTTGCGAGGGAGCGGGCCCCGCGCGGGGCGATGGCCCCGGATGGGAAGAAGCCCGCCAGCCAAGCCGTAGGGGAGGGGACTATCGGCGAAACCATCGGCTGGCGGGCTTGCAAACGGCCGTCGCGCGCGGCGCGACGGATGGAACGGATCACTTGATCGCGGCGGTCGCCTTGCGGACGGCGCGCTTGACGGCCTTGGTCGCGGCGACCTGAACGTCGGTCGCGGCATCGGCCATCATCGCGACGCTCTGCCTGGCCTTGCGGACCCCGGTCTTGACCGAGCGGGGCGCCTTGCGCGGAGCCGCCTTCTTCGCGGCGGGCGCGCGCGCTCCCTGCGACTTCCGAACCTCGCGGTTGAGCTCCTCGACCCGCTCGAGCAGGGCCTCCATTTCCTCTCGACCCGGGACCCCGAGCTTCTTGAGCGCGTTCGAGACCCGCTCCTCGAACACCTTCTCGAGCTTGTCCCAGGTGTCGGTCGCGCGCTCGCGCACGGTCGCCACGGTGTTCTCGACCGCGTCACGCGCCCCGTCGACCTGACCGGTCGCGAACCGACGGGTCTTCTGCTCGAGGTTCATGCCCTCGCGGACCAGACGCTCGAACAGCTTGCCGCCCTCCTCCTGGGCGCGCCCGAAGGCGCCGAGACCGGCCATCCAGATCTCGCGCGCGGAGTCGAGCAGGGCGCGGCCCTGGAACGGCGGCAGGCCGCCGGTGGCGGATCCCTTCGTGGCGGCTGACTTCTTCCTGAGCTTTGGCTTCGACATGGGCGTCTCTCGAGATTCGACCGATGGCGCAGCATCGCGCCGTGCGTGCCGGGAGCTTCGGCGCGCGCGCTAGAGCAGTCACACTATCGCCACGCCGGATCGCGACTGCCGTCGCGACCTGCGCGGCCGCGCGGCGAGCCGGCCTCAGGGCTTGCGGGACGCGAGGCTCCGGTCGCTGGATCGGCCAGCGGCCACCGCGGGTCCGTCCTCGGGCAGCCCCAGCAGGTGTTCGAGGTCGTCGAGGGCGCGTCGCAGCTGCGCCGTCGGCCGCGTCATCCGGGGGGGCTGTTCGCCGAGGCTGGTCGCGACCGTGCGGTGGCGGTCCTCGAGGATCTCGTCGCGCAGCCGGACGCCGTGACGGGCCAGCACCGGCGCGATCTGGTCACGGCGGCGGCGCAGGTCGTCGAGGGTCGCGCGATACGCGTGCTCGGTCAGTCGCGTTCGGCTGTGGTAGCTGAAGATGTTGGTGAAGAACATCTCGGCGTCGTCCGGATTCGGCTCGAACAGCATCAGGTCGGTCCCCGGGTACTGCGTCCGGTACTTCTCGAGCCCGACCTGCATCCTGGACTTCAGCAGGGTGCGGAAGGTCTGCGAGAGGACCACGGGCAGCCCCGTGTCGACGAGCTTGCCGTCGGCCGTGCGCGCGGCGGTGCCGAGGCTGGCATCGAAAGGCACCAGCGGATTCAGCCCGAGCACCAGGTCCACGTCCTCGTCCATCGCAACCGAGGCATGCAGCGTGCGCCGCAGCGCGCCGTCGACGAAGTGGACTCCGTCGATCTCGACCGGGGGATAGAGACCGGGGAGGGCGGCACTGGCCTGGACCGCGCGCGAGATCGGCACGTGGTCGCGTCCGGGCGCGCCGAAGCGCACGACGGCGCCGGTGTCGAGTTCGACCGCGATCACGTAGAGCTTGCGCTGCAGGCGACGGAAGTCGTTCCCGCGACCGTGGGTCTCGAACACCTCGCGCAGGAAGCGCTCGACCGCGTCATTGTCGAAGATGCCGTTCGGGACGACCGCGCCGAGGCGCCCGATCAGCTCCATCCAGTCGGTCTCGAGCGGACGCGTCGCGAGGTCGTAGAGCCAGCTCCAGACGATCCGCGGCACCGTCGCGAGTCGCTTGCCGTATTCGCGGAGAGCGGGCCTCAGGAAGGTTTCGGGGCGAAACCGCACGCCGCCCGGCTCGAAGCCGAGGAAGATGCGGCACATCGATTCGGGGCTGATCCCGTTGGCGAGGCTTGCTGCGAGGATGGCACCCGAGCTGACCCCCACGTAGACGTCGAGCCGTGTCAGATCGACCCCGTCCAGCGCCTCGTCGAGGGCCCGGAGGGTACCCAGCTCGTACATGCCGCCGATCGGCCCTCCTCCGGCGATGGCGATGCCGATGCGCGGTTGCTTCCGGGGCTTGGGCCGGCGCGGCGCGCGCTGGATCACGAGCATGGACACCTCGGGACCGTCACGGGTCGATCCATCATTCTAGCCCCGTCGTCCCGGGCCGCCGCGCGCAGGACCGGGCCGCGCCGGCCGATCGGGGACGATTCCGGCCGCGGGCGCGGCACCGGCCGGACCGGTCGTCGCCCTGTTCGGCTTCGCGGCTCGGCGTTACCCTCCCGCGGTTCGCGGAGATCGATGATGACCCTGACGCCCGGCCAGCCCGCCCCGGATTTCACCCTGGTCGCCGACGACGGCCGTCCGTGGACGCTGTCCGCGGCGCGCGGTCGGCGGGTGCTGCTGGTCTTCTACCCGGGCGATGGCACGCCGGTCTGCACCGCGCAGCTGTGCGACTACCGGGACGGCGTCGAGGCCTTCGCCGGGCTCGGCGTCGAAGTGGTCGGCATCAGTACCGATTCCAGCGAGTCGCATCGCCGATTCAAGGCGAAGCATGGGCTCCCGTTCGTGCTGCTGACCGATCCCGGTGGCGGGGTGGCGAGGCGCTACGGCGCCTGGGGGCTGCTCGGGATGAAGCGCGCCGTGTTCCTCGTCGAGGCCGATGGGCGGATCGGCTACGCCCGGGTCGAGTCGGTGTCGCTGTTCCGGCGCACGCGCGAGGAACTGCTCGAGATGCTGGACGGGTCGGGACCGGCGAACGGATGACGCGTCGCGGGACCGTCGAGCGCCTGACCGGGATTGCACGGCGCCTGCGGGACGCACGCGATCCGGTCGCGCTGCCCGCCAACCGCTCGCCGTGGCTGCGCGCGCTGCGCGGCTGGCAGTCGCGGCGCCTCGCACGCACGTTCTCCGACTTCCAGGACCTTCCCCACTACCGCAAGGCGGTGGCGTTCTTCCTCGAGGATCTCTACGGTGAACAGGACGTCAGCTGGCGCGACCGCGACTTCGCGCGGATGATGCCGACGCTGGTGCGTTGGCTGCCCGAGGCGATGCTCGAGACCGTCGCCGATGCGCTGGAGCTCGACTGGATCAGCCACGTGCTCGATATGAGGGTGGCATCGACGCTCGAAGCGCACGACGTCGCGGGCGATCGCATCATCGACCCCGCCCGGTATGCGCGGGCCTACGCCGAGGCCGGAACCCCTGCCGAGCGCGGGCGACAGATCGACCTGCTGATCGCGGTCGGTCGCGAACTCGAATCGATCGTGCGCAAGCCGGTCGTCTATGCGGTGCTGCGACTCGCGCGCGGGCCCGCCGCCAGCGCCGGCCTCGGGGGTCTGCAGAGCTTCCTCGAACGCGGATTCGCCGCATTCAGGGAGCTAGGCCCGGCTGGTCACTTCCTCGGCACGATCGAGGCGCGGGAGCGGGCCGCGATGCGCTCGCTGCTGGAAGGGCGGGCCGACGCCTTCGGCGCCGGCTTCGACCTGAGCGAGCGGGTGCGCTGATGCGGCGCGGGATGGAACCGGGCCGCCCGGTCGGCGAGTGGGCCGGGGCGCCGAGTCAGCCGAACTCCGCGTCGAGATACCGACGCACTTCGCGCTCGATCGCGCCGCGGAGCGCGATCAGCATGAAGCCGAGCTGGGCGTGGACGTGAACGCGCTTCGGGGTCAGCGTGATCTGGCCGTGGACGCCGGGGCGCTCGAACCGGCAGACGTTGCCATCCCAGGCCCAGCTCACGTCGAAGCGTTCGGCGATGTGCTCGGCGACGCGGGTCACGGCCTTCTTCGCGACTGCGATGGACTTGCTGTGCGGATGGTCGATGTCGATCGTCGGCATGGCAGGCCGCGTCCCCGTCGGATTCGCCCCGATCATGCCATGCGCGAGGCCGCGCCTCGAGGCGGCCTCGGACCGTCGGTGGCCGCGTGATCCACGATCGCGCGTACGAGATCGGGAGCCTGCGGGGTGCCGGGGAGTTCTGGCCGGTCGGCCTCGACGGCGTCGCCTTCGAGCGACGATCCGACGGCTCGCTGGCGCGCGTCGAATCCGTCGAAGCCGCTCCGGGCCTGCGCGTGCGGGCCGATCGACGATCCATCGTCCTCGAGTCCACGCTGCGCGCTCCGGTCCATGTCAACGGGCGCCCGGTCCGGGAGCTTGCCTTGCTGCGCCCGGGCGACCGGATCGCATCGGGTCCGTCGATCCTGCTCGTGAGGACCCGGCGATCCCCGTCGGGGATCGACGATGGCTCGCCCGATCGTCGCCGCGATCCCGCGGACGGGGCGCCGCGGGTCTTCGTTCGCTGCCTCGTCGGACGCTTCGCGGGCCAGGCGCGCGATCTCGACGTCGGCGGAGCGGTGCCCTGGACCCGCCCCGAGGCGGTCGTGGCCACGATCGGCGTCGAGGGCACCGAGGTCGTTCTGCGGAGCCGGGCTGCGGGGGCGGCGTGGGTCGACGGCCACCCGGTCGACGTCGCCCGGCTCGAGGGCGGCGAGCAGGTCGTCGTCGGCGACGAGCACTACGTCGTCGATGTCGTGCGTCAGGCGCCGCCGGCGCAGGCCGTTCCGAAGCCGCAGGGCGGGGAATCGGAGCCGGCCGCCCAGCCGCCGGGTGCCGGCGATCCGATCGATTCCACGCCCCGTTCGGGGTTCTCGCCATGGTGGCTGCTCGCCGCATCGGCCCTGATCGCCGGCGCGCTGGCGATGCTGCTCGGCCGGATCTCGGGATGACGGACCGCGCCCGGTCGCGCGGTGCCGGCGCTCGATCCGGCGGGCCGTGGCTGGCCGGGCACCGAGAGCCCACGATCGGTCCCGCGCGCGAAGGTCCGGCGCGCGAGGACCGTCCAATCCGCGGGTCCAGTCGAGAACCGTGCGCGCGACCGCGGCTCCGACCCGGTTCGCGGGCGTGGGCGGACCGCGGCTCGGGTCGATCCCGATGCCGCTTGATGTCGCTTGGCAATCCGCGCAGGGCTCGGCGCGCCGTGCGCGCGGCTCTCGCCGCGCGATGGCGGTCGGGCCGGCCGGGTTCGAGCCAATGCTCGAGGACCGGGACGCTTTGATCCCGGGCTGACCCGGGCCGGCCGCGCAGCGGCCGGCAGTCGCGATCGCGAACCCTGCGTCCCTTGTCGTTGTTGCATTGCAGCAGGTACGGTCGAGTCCTCACGTCCTGGAGACCCGAATGGCGCGCGCGTTCAACTTCAGCCCCGGGCCGGCGGCGCTGCCGGAGACGGTCCTCGAGCAGGCTCGACGGGAACTCCTCGAGTGGCGCGGCGAGCGTGCCTCGGTGATCGAGATCAGCCATCGCGGCAAGGCCTTCATGGCGATCGCCGAGGCCGCCGAACGCGACCTGCGCGAGCTGATGGCGATCCCGGCGAACTATCGCGTGCTGTTCCTGCAGGGAGGCGCGACCCAGCACTTCGCCCAGATCCCGATGAACATCGCGCGCGGCCGCAAGGCCGACTACGTGCTGACCGGGGCCTGGGGCGAGAAGGCGGCGAAGGAGGCGAAATCGCTGGCCGAGGTCCGGATCGCTGCGAGCAGCGCCGCCGACGGGTACTTCGGGATCCCGCCGCGGGACGGCTGGGACCTCGACCCGGAGGCCGCCTACGTGCACGTGACCCCGAACGAGACGATCGGCGGGGTCGAGTTCCATGACACGCCCGACGTCGGCGACGTGCCGCTGGTCGCGGACATGTCCTCGAACATCCTCTCGCGTCCGATCGACGTCTCGCGCTACGGGATCATCTATGCCGGCGCGCAGAAGAACATCGGACCCTCGGGCCTCGTGATCGTGATCATCCGGGACGATCTGCTCGAGCGGATCCCGAAGGACCTGCCGGCGATCTTCAGCTACGCGGCCCATGCCAAGGAGGGCTCGATGCTGAACACGCCGAACACCTTCGCGTGGTACCTCGCCGGGCTCGTGTTCCAGTGGCTGAAGGCCGAGGGCGGCGTCGCGGCGATGGCGGCGCGCAATGCGGCCAAGGCCGCGCTGCTCTACGACTACATCGACGCGTCCGGCTGGTACACGAACCCCGTCGAGCGCGCCTCGCGGTCGCGGATGAACGTGCCGTTCCGGCTGGCCGATGCGGCGCTCGACGACGTCTTCGTCAAGGAGGCCGAGGCCGCGGGGCTGATGGCGCTGAAGGGCCATCGCTCGGTTGGCGGCATGCGCGCCTCGATCTACAACGCGATGCCGATCGCCGGCGTCGAGGCGCTGGTCGCGTTCATGCGCGATTTCGCCGCGCGCCACGGCTGATCTCCGACGCGCCAAGCGCACCCCGCACACCCCGACTTCCCGTTCCGCCGAGCTGCCCGTGTACAAGATCCAGATTCTCAACAACATCTCGAAGACCGGCCTCAGTCGCTTTCCGCACGGCACCTACACGGTCGCGAGTGACCTCAAGGACCCGGACGTGCTGCTGGTCCGGTCGGCCGACCTGCACCAGCTCGAGATTCCGTCCTCGCTGAAGGCCGTCGGTCGTGCCGGGGCCGGCGTCAACAACATCCCGGTGGCCGAGATGTCGCGCCGCGGCATCCCGGTCTTCAACTCGCCCGGGGCCAATGCCAACGCGGTGAAGGAACTGGTGATCGCTGGCATGCTGATGGCGGCCCGCAACCTGGCCGAGGCGTTCGAGTTCGCGGAGACGCTGAAGGACGCCGCGGACGCCGAGAAGGCGATGGAGCGCGAGAAGGCGCGCTTCGCCGGCACCGAGCTCGCCGGACGCGTGCTCGGGGTCGTCGGGCTCGGCGCGATCGGCGTCAAGGTCGCGAACGCGGGCCGCGCGCTCGGCATGCGCGTGTTCGGGTTCGATCCGCACATGACCGTCGAGGGCGCGTGGCAGCTGTCCTCGGACGTGGTCAAGGCCGGCAGCCTGGCCGAGCTCTACGCGGCCTCCGACTACATCACCTTCCACGTCCCGCTCAACGAGCAGACGCGCCACCTGTTCGGCGAATCCGCGCTGTCGGTGGTCAAGCACGGCGTCGTGGTGCTGAACTTCGCGCGCGACGGGATCGTCGACACCGGCGCGCTGAAGCGCGGCCTCGCCGACGGCCGCATCGCGCGCTACGTCTCGGACTTCCCGAAGCCGGAACTGATCGGCGACGACCGCGTGATCGGCTTCCCGCACCTCGGGGCGTCCACGGCCGAGGCCGAGGAGAACTGCGCGATCATGGTCGTCGACCAGATCCGCGACTTCCTCGAGCACGGCCAGGTCCAGAACTCCGTCAACTTCCCGGCGACGCGGATGGCCCGCGCCGGCGAGTGGCGGATCTGCCTCGCGAACCGCAACGTGCCGAACATGATCGGGCAGATCTCGCAGGTGCTCGGCAGTGCCGGCATCAACATCGCGCAGATGCACAACGCCTCGCGCGGCGAGCTCGCGTACAACCTGGTCGACGTCGAGGCGCCGGTCGGCGAGGCCGTCGTGTCCGAACTGCGCGCGATCGAGGGCGTGCTGTCGGTCCGGGTGATCTGAGGCGACGATGGCGAGGCGCAAGACCCGCGACCGTGCGGCCACGCCGCCCGCGCCGGCCCTCGCCGACGTCCGCGCGCGCATCGACGCGATCGATGCCGAGCTGCAGCGGCTGATCCAGGAGCGCGCGGGGCTCGCGCGGCTGGTCGGCAAGGCCAAGGGCCGGCTGCCGCGCGCGATTGACTACTACCGCCCCGAGCGCGAGGCGCAGGTGCTGCGCGGCGTGGTCGAGCGCAACACCGGCCCGCTGTCGGCCGAGGAAATGCTGCGGCTGTTCCGCGAGATCATGTCGTCGTGCCTCGCGCAGCAGGAACCGCTCAAGATCGGCTTCCTCGGGCCCGAGGGCACCTTCACCGAGCAGGCGGTGCTGAAGCATTTCGGCCACGCGGCGCGGCGGCTGCCGTTCGCGAGCATCGAGGACGTGTTCCAGGAGGTCGAGGCCGGGGCCGCCGATTTCGGCGTGGTGCCGATCGAGAACTCGAGCGAAGGGGCCGTGCACTCGACGCTCGACCTGTTCTTCGGCTCGGAACTCCGGATCTGCGGCGAGATCGAGCTGCGCATCCACCATCACCTGCTGGCGCTCGGCCGCAAGCTCGGCGAGGTCGAGCGCGTGCTGGCGCACCCGCAGGCGCTCGCCCAGTGCAAGGGCTGGCTGCGCGAGCACCTGCCGAAGGCCGAGCGGGTCGCGGTATCGAGCAATGCGGAGGCGGCGCGCCGCGCCGCCAGGGCCGGCGATGCGGCTGCGATCGCGAGCCTCGCGGCCGCGGAGATGTACGGGCTCAACGTCCTGGCCGGGCCGATCGAGGACCGCGGCGACAACACCACGCGCTTCGTCGTGGTCGGCACCGAGATCCTCGCGCCGTCGGGGCGCGACAAGACCTCGCTGCTGGTCGCGGCCGGCGACCGTCCGGGCACGCTGTTCGAGATCCTGGCGCCGCTCGCGCGGCACGGGGTCAACCTGACCAAGATCGAGTCGCGTCCGAGCCGCCAGGGCCGCTGGCAGAACGCGTTCTTCATCGACGTCGAGGGCCACGTCGAGGACCCGGCGCTCAAGTCCGCGCTCGGCGATCTCGGGCCGCTGGCGGCGCGCGTGCGCGTGCTCGGCAGCTATCCGGCGGCGATCCTGTAGCGATGGCGACCGGGTTCGTCCCGCGGCCGGTGCCGGCGATCGACCGGCTGCGCGCCTACGACCCCGGGCACGACCTGCCGGCACTGCGCGCCCGCTTCGGCGACGACCGCCTCGCGGAACTCGGCTCGAACGAGAGTCCGTTCGGGCCATCGCCGCGCGTGCTCGCGGCGCTCGCGCAGGTCGATCCGGCCACGCTGCTGCGCTATCCGGATCCGCTCGGGCTCGGCCTGCGCACGGCGATCGCATCGACGACCGGGGTCGCGCCCGACGAGGTCGTGCTCGGCAACGGCTCGCACGAGCTGCTGATGCTGCTCGGCCAGTGCTTCGCCGGCCCCGGCGACGAGGTCGTGTTCAGCGAGTTCGGCTTCGCGGTGTTCGCGATCGCGGCCGCCGCGGTCGGCGCGACGCCGGTACAGGTGCCGGCCCTGTCGCGCGCGGCCCGCATGCCGCGCGGCCATGACCTCGAAGCGATCGCCGCGGCCGTCGGTCCGCGCACGCGCCTCGTCTACCTCGCCAATCCGAACAATCCGACCGGAACCACCTTCGCGCGGGCCGACCTCGAGCGCCTTCTGGCCCGGATCCCGGCCGATGTCCCGGTGGTGGTCGACGAGGCCTACGCCGAGTACGTCGAGGATCCGGCGGTCGGCAGCGCGCTCGTCTTGCGCGACCGCCACCCGAACCTCGTGGTCACGCGGACGTTCTCGAAAGCGCACGGGCTCGCAGGGCTCCGGGTCGGCCACGCGATCGCGGATCGGGCGGTGGTCGACGTGGTCAATCGGCTGCGGGAGTCGTTCAACGTGAACGCCGTCGCGCTGAAGCTGGCCGAGGCGGCTCTGGCCGATCCGGGCCACGTCGCGCGCGTGCGCGAGGCCACGCGGCGCGGGCGCGAGGCGCTGGCCGGCGAGCTCACGGCGATGGGCCTGTTCGTGCACCCGTCGTCGACCAACTTCCTGCTGGTCGATTTCGATCGCGACGCGGCACTGGTCGAGGCCGCACTGCTCGCGCGCGGGGTCGTGGTGCGCCCGATGGGCGGCTACGGGCTTCCGACCTGCCTGCGCATCAGCACCGGCACCGCGCGCGACCACGAACGGCTGCTCGCGGCGCTGGCGGAGGCGCTGGCGTGAGCGGCACGCGGCCCCGGCTCGACTGGATCGCGCGACCGGGGGCGCCGCTGCGCGGCCGCATCCGCGTGCCCGGCGACAAGTCGATCTCGCACCGCGCGATCATGCTCGGCAGCCTCGCCGACGGCACGACCCGGATCGACGGCTTCCTCGAAGGCGAGGACACCCGCGCGACCGCGGCCGCGTTCCGCGCGATGGGCGTCCGGATCGAGACGCCGATGCCGGGCGCGCGGATCGTGCACGGGGTCGGGATCGACGGTCTTTCGGCACCGTCGGCGCCGCTCGACTGCGGCAATGCCGGCACCGCGATGCGGTTGCTGGCCGGCGTGCTGGCCGGGCAGTCCTTCGCGTCGACGCTGGTCGGCGACGACTCGCTGTCGCGCCGGCCGATGCGGCGGGTGCTCGAGCCGCTGGCCCGGATGGGCGCGCGGATCCGCGCGCGCGACGACGCCTGTGCCCCGCTCGTGATCGAACCTTCGCCGTCGGGACTCACGGCGATCGACTGGCGCTGCCCGGTCGCGAGCGCGCAGGTGAAGTCCGCGATCCTGCTCGCGGGCCTGCGCGCCCGCGGGACGACGCGCGTGGCCGAGCCGCAGCCGACCCGGGACCACACCGAGCGGATGCTCGCGGCCTTCGGCCACCCGGTGCGGGCCGATCGCGAGTGGATCGGCGTCGACGGCGGCGGCCGTCTCGTCGCCACCGACATCGAGGTGCCGTCCGACTTCTCGTCGGCGGCGTTCTTCGTGGTCGCCGCCTGCGTGGTGCCGGACTCCGACCTCGTCATCGAGCGCGTCGGCGTCAATCCGCTGCGCACGGGCCTCCTGAGGGCGCTGCGGATGATGGGCGCGGCGATCGAGGTGATCGCCCCGGACGTGGTCGGTGGCGAGCCGGTCGCCGACCTGCGCGTGCGCGCGGCCCCGCTCGTCGGCATCGATCTGCCCGAGTCGCTGGTCGCCGACATGATCGACGAGTTCCCGGCCTTCTTCGTCGCGGCGGCCCTGGCCGAGGGCACCACCCGGATCCGCGGCGCGGCCGAGCTGCGGGTCAAGGAAAGCGACCGGATCGCGGCGATGACCGCCGCGCTGGCGGGCCTTGGCGCCCGGATCGAGGAGCGGCCGGACGGGGCCCTGATCGACGGCCTGCCGCGGCTGCGCGGCGGTCACGTCGACAGTCGCGGTGATCACCGCATCGCGATGGCCGCGGCGGTCGCCGCGCAGCGGGCGGGAGGGCCTGTCACGATCGCCGACTGCCGCAACGTGGACACGTCCTTCCCGGGGTTCGTTGCGCTCGCGAGGACGGCCGGCCTCGACCTGGAACAGGCAGCCGGCCCGGACGCTGCCGCTACCATCGCGGGATGACGGCGACCGACGCTCCCGACCCGCACCCGCCGGTCCCGGTCCTCACGATCGATGGCCCCTCGGGTTCCGGCAAGGGCACCGTGAGCCGCGCCGTGGCCGAGCGCCTCGGCTGGCATTTCCTCGACTCCGGCGCCCTCTACCGGGCAACCGCGCTCGCCGCCCGTCGGCGCGGGGTCGACCCCGGCGACATCGCGGCCCTGGTCTCGGTGGCGAGAGCCCTCGACATCCGCTTCGTCGACCGGCCGGGCGACGATCCGGCGATCTTCGTCGATGGCGAGGAGGTCAGCCGCGCGCTGCGGACCGAGTCCACCGGGGCGCTGGCCTCGACGATCGCGGCGATTCCGGAGGTGCGGGCCGCGCTGGTCGCCCGCCAGCGCGCGTTCCGGCAGCGGCCGGGACTAGTCGCCGACGGTCGCGACATGGGGACCGTCATCTTCCCCGACGCGACGTTCAAGGTGTTTCTGACGGCCAGCCCCGGGGCGCGCGCCGAACGTCGCCATAAGCAGTTGAAGCAAAAGGGTTTGGACGCTACACTCGCCGACCTTTTGCAGGACATCGAAGCCCGCGATGCGCGGGACGCGGCTCGCGCGGTCGCGCCGCTCCGTCCCGCCGCCGACGCGGTCGTGATCGATTCGACCGGCCTCGAGGTCGAGGCGGTCGTCGATCGGGTGCTGCGGCTCGTCGCCGCTCGGGCTGCGGATCGCACCGCGGGCTGATCCGATCGTCTGCACGGGAACGCCGTCGCCCCGGCCAGGGCGATGGCGAGTGCCGTCCGCACGCGGACGGCGTGTCGTTTCCGGACGCCTGGCCAGCGTCCACCGAAGCGGGACGTGTCCGTTGGAGCGAGCCATCGTGGATCGCGCGGGCACGGCACCGTCCAACCTGGAACCATCATGTCCGAGTCCTTTGCAGAGCTGTTCGAGCGCAGCCAGCAACCGCTGACCAAGCTGCGCCCGGGTGCCATCGTCGTCGGCACCGTGGTCGAAGTCCGACCAGACGTCGTCATCATCAATGCCGGTCTCAAGTCCGAGGGGATCGTCCCGATCGAGCAGTTCCGGGAGGACGACGGCGAGATCCGGGTGCAGGTCGGCGACGAGGTCAAGGTCGCGCTCGACAGCATCGAGAACGGCTTCGGCGAGACCATGCTCTCGCGCGAGAAGGCCAAGCGCTCGCTGGTCTGGGACGAGCTCGAGCAGGCCCACGAGGCCAACAGCACGGTCACGGGCCGCATCAGCGGCAAGGTCAAGGGCGGTTTCACCGTCGACATCAAGGAAGTCCGCGCGTTCCTGCCGGGTTCGCTGGTCGACGTGCGCCCGGTGCGCGACCCGGCCTACCTCGAGGGCAAGGAGCTCGAGTTCAAGATCATCAAGATCGACCGCAAGCGCAACAACGTCGTCGTCAGCCGGCGCGCGGTGGTCGAGAGCGAGTTCAGCGCCGAGCGCGAACAGATGCTCGAGCGGCTGCAGGAAGGCGCGATCCTGAAGGGCGTGGTCAAGAACCTGACCGACTACGGCGCGTTCGTCGACCTGGGCGGCATCGACGGCCTGCTCCACATCACCGACATGGCGTGGAAGCGCGTGCGCCATCCGTCCGAGGTCGTCAACGTCGGCGACGAGCTCGACGTCCGGGTGCTGCGGTTCGACCGCGAGCGCAACCGCGTGTCGCTGGGCCTGAAGCAGCTCGGCGAGGACCCGTGGGTCAACATCGCGCGTCGCTACCCGTCCGGCACCCGCGTGTTCGGCAAGGTCAGCAACGTCACCGATTACGGCTGCTTCGTCGAGATCGAGCCGGGCGTCGAAGGCCTGGTCCACGTCTCGGAGATGGACTGGACCAACAAGAATGTCAATCCGGCCAAGGTCGTCCAGGTCGGCGACGAGTGCGAGGTCATGGTGCTCGACGTCGACGAGGAGCGTCGCCGCATCTCGCTCGGCATCAAGCAGACGCGCGCGAACCCGTGGGAAGCCTTCGCGGCGCTCCACAAGAAGGGCGACAAGGTCTCGGGGCAGATCAAGTCGATCACCGACTTCGGCGTCTTCATCGGGCTCGAAGGCGGCATCGACGGACTGATCCACCTGTCGGACATCTCGTGGCAGGGCTCCGAGGACCAGCTGCGCAACTTCAAGAAGGGCGAGACGGTCGAGGCCGTGGTGCTCGCGGTCGATCCGGAACGCGAACGCATCTCGCTCGGCATCAAGCAGCTCGAGCAGGATCCGTTCGGCCAGTTCATGGCCAACAATCCGAAGGGCAGCATCATCTCCGGCACGGTCAAGGAGGTCGATGCGCGCGGTGCGACGATCGCGATCGCCGACGGCATCGAGGGCTACATCCGCGCGTCCGACATCGCCAAGGAGCGGGTCGAGGACGCGACGCAGCACCTCAAGGTCGGCGACGCCGTCGAGGCCAAGTTCATCGGCATGGACCGCAAGGGCCGCACGCTGCAGCTCTCGATCCGCGCCAAGGACGAGCAGGAAATGGCCGAGGTGCTCTCCGAGTACCAGAGCTCGACCGGCGCCACGACCAAGCTCGGCGCGCTGCTCAAGGAGCAGATGAACCGCTCCGAGTGACTTCGTCCGGTTTCGTCCCGCGCCGCGCGATGCAAGCGGCGCGGGACGATCGCCGGGTCCGCCGCGCCTCGCCCGCCGATGACCAAGTCCGAACTGATCGAGATCCTGACCCGCCGCCAGTCGCACCTGGCCGGTCACGACGTCGAGCTCTCCGTCAAGGAGCTGCTCGAACTCGTCAGCTCGGAACTCGCGCGCGGCCAGCGCATCGAGATCCGCGGGTTCGGCAGCTTCTCGCTCCATTTCCGGCCGCCCCGGCTCGGCCGGAATCCCAAGACCGGCGAGACCGTGGCCCTGCCTGGCAAGTTCGTTCCGCATTTCAAGCCCGGCAAGGAACTGCGTGAACGCGTCAACGGCACGGCGCCGGCGGTGACGGACCACCCGTGAGCGCCGGTCCACGGGCCACGACCGGAGGAGATCGGTGATGGGTCGCTGGCTCTGGTCGTCGCTGGCCGCATTGATCGCGATCCTCGGGATCGCGTTCAGCGTGATGAACTTCCAGCAGGTGTCCCTCGCGATCGGGATCGGCACGCTGACGCTTCCGCTCGGAGTGCTCGTCCTGCTGGCCCTGCTGGCGGGCGCCGTGATCGCCGGGCTGCTGCTGTGGGCCGCGGTGATCCTGCCGCTGCGATTCCGGCTTCGGGCCCTCGAGAAGACACACGCCCCGGACCTGCAGGTCCGCTGAGCACGTCGGCTCACGCGATGCCCGCCCCGGTCAGCGAGATCGGCCTGTTCTGGCTGCTGCTGCCGCTGGCGGCGGCGGCCAGCTGGTTCCTCGCCCGCAAGGGAACCGACCGGCGTCGCGGGGCCCAGGTCGACCGGCTGCGCAGCACCTATTTCCGCGGCCTCAACTACCTGCTCAACGAACAGCAGGACAAGGCGATCGAGGTGTTCCTGCAGATCGCGGAGGTGGACTCCGACACCGTCGAGACCCAGCTTGCGCTCGGAAACCTGTTCCGCCGGCGCGGCGAGGTCGACCGCGCGATCCGCGTCCACCAGGCGCTGGTCTCCCGGCCGACGCTCTCGAGCGAGCAGAAGACCCAGGCGATGCTCGAGCTGGGCGAGGACTTCATGCGCGCGGGCCTGCTGGACCGGGCGGAGACGCTGTTCGCAGATCTCGTCGGAGCCGGCGCGCCCAGGGCGCTGGCCCATCTGGTCGCGATCTACCAGCAGGAACGCGACTGGCACAAGGCGATCGAACATGCCCGGCGCCTCGAGGAGGTGACCGGGGAGAGCCACGCGCGGGAGATCGCCCAGTTCCACTGCGAGCTGGCCGAACAGGCGCTCGCACGCGGCGATCCGCACGAGGCCCGGCGCCAGATCGACGAGGCCTTCGCGATCGAGCCGGGATCGGTGCGCGCGCTGATCCTGTCGGCGCGGATCGCGCTCGATGCGGGCGACGCCCAGACCGCGGCCCGCGCCTACGAGCAGGTCGTCGAGCAGGACATCGAGTTCGTGCCGGAGGTCCTGCAACCGATGCTGTCGACGCTGTCGAGCCTCGGAGAGGCGCAGCGGGCGGAGAACGTGCTGCGGTCCCTGATCGAGCGCTACCCCGGCATCTCGCCGGTGCTCGCCCTGACGCGGCTGATCGAGGCGCGCGACGGGATCGAGGCCGCTGCGGGATTCCTGGCCGATCAGCTGCGCCGCCGTCCGTCGGTGCGCGGACTCGGCGCGCTGATCGAGCTCGAAGCCCGTCGCGACGGCCACCGCGACGGCGCCGCGCTGACCCTGCTCGGGGAACTCGCGCGGCAACTGGCCGAAGGACATGCGGTGTACCGCTGCACGCGCTGCGGCTTCGGCGCGCGGTCGTATCACTGGCAGTGTCCCGGGTGCAAGAACTGGGCATCGGTGCGGCCGGTCCATGGGCTCGCCGGTGACTGAGCCGCGGCCCGCGCACGCGGTCGTCGGGACCGGACCGGGATCGCCGCGGACCCGATGCCCGGAGTCCGGGGCATGAGCGGCGCCAGTCTGGGCCTCGCGGTGGCCGCGCTGGGACTCGCGGCGTTCCTCGCGACGGCGGCGATCAACGTGCTGCTGCTCTCGCGGGCCCGCGCGTCGATCGCGGTCGATCTTCCGGGGGCACGGCGCATGCACCGGTCGCCGACGCCACGCGGCGGCGGGCTTGGCATCGCGGTGGCGGTCGTGCTCTTCGCGCTCGGTCCGTTCGTGCCGATCGAACCCAGGCCGCTGCTGCCGATCCTCCTCGCCACGCTGGCGATCGCGGGCGTCGGCTGGCTCGACGACCGGCGCGGTGTCGCGGTGACGTGGCGTCTCGCAACGCATCTGCTCGGAGCGGCCCTGCTGGTCTGGGCGCTCGCGCCGAGACTGCCGGGGCTCGATCCGGCCGCGGGCCCGCCCGGCGTCGCGGCGGTGGCGCTGATCCTAGTCGGTCTGACCGCGTGGTCGGTCAACCTGCACAACTTCATGGACGGGATCGACGGCCTGCTGGCCTGGCAGGCGCTGTTCGTCGCCGGCTTCCTGGTGGTCTTGCCGAGTGCCGGACTCGACCCCGTGCTGCTGGTGCCCGCGGTCGTCACCGCGGCGGCCTGCCTCGGCTTCCTGCCGTTCAACTTTCCGCGGGCCCGCATCTTCATGGGCGACGTCGGCAGCACGATCCTCGGGTGGATGGTCGCGCTGCTGCTGATCGTCGCGGTCCGTCATGGCCACCTGCCGGCCCCCGCGGCGCTGGTGCTGCCCGTGCTGTTCGTGACCGATGCGACCCTGACGCTGGTTTCGCGAATGATCCGCAGGCGTCGTTGGTATCATGCGCACCGCGAACACCTCTACCAGTGGCTCGCGCGCGCGACGGGCAGCCACGTCCCGGTCAGCGTGGGTTATCTCGTGGTCAACCTTCTGGTGGTCGCACCGACCGTGCTGCTGATTCGCGCCTGTCCCGGGCATGGCTGGATGATCGCCGCCGGCGCCTACCTCGCCGCGGCGGCCGCCTGGCTGGGTCTCCGCTGGCTGGTGCTCGCCCGGGCCCGGAGCCGCTGATGGGCGTGCGGCGTCTGGCCAGCTGGATCCACCCGCGGAGCGCCGTCGTCGTGCACGACCTGGCGATGGTCTGGCTGGCGTGGGTTGGCGCGAGCTGGCTCCGTTGGAGTCTGGTCGAGGACCCCCGGCCCGTCGACCCGTTCGATCCCGAGATCGTCGTGGTCCTCGTGGCGCAGGGCCTGGTGCTGTGGTGGACGGGCCTGTATCGCGGCCTGTGGCGCTTCGCCTCGCTGCCCGATCTCGTCAACATCGCCAAGGCCGGCGCGGCAGGAACGCTGGCGATCGCGGCCGGGCTGTTCGCCTACGACCGCCTCGAGGGGACGCCGCGTTCGGTGCTGCTGATCTACCCGCTGGCGCTGATCGCACTGCTCGGCGTGCCCCGCCTCGCCTACCGGCACTGGAAGGACAGCCGCCACGACCTCGAGCGGGCCAAGCCGCTGCGGCGTGTCCTGATCCTCGGCGCCGGCGCGGCCGGCGAGGCGCTGGTGCGCGAGCTGCGGCGCGAATCGTCGATGCGACCGGTCGGATTCGTCGACGACGACGCCTCGCTGCGCGGAGCCAAGTTGCAGGGCGTGCCCGTGCTCGGTCCGCTCGCGGCGGTCGGCGAGGTCGCGCGCGAGGTCGCGGCGGAGATGCTGCTGATCGCGATGCCGTCCGCCGACGGCGCGGCGATGCGGCGGGTGGTCGAGCTCTGCGAGGCCACCGGCTTGCCGTTCCGGACGATCCCGCGGCTGGCCGACGTCGTCGACGGCCGCTTCGGCCTCAATCAGCTCAAGGAGGTCGCGATCGAGGACCTGCTCGGCCGCGACCCGGTGGCGCTCGAGTGGACGCGCATCCGCAAGGGCCTCGCCGGCAGGCGCGTGCTGGTGACCGGTGGCGGCGGCTCGATCGGCGCCGAGCTGTGCCGGCAGATCGCGCGTCTCGGCGCGGCCTCGCTCGTGGTGATCGAGCACTCGGAGTTCAACCTCTACCGGGTCGACCAGGACCTCCGGCGCGAGTTCCGGGATCTGCTGTTCGTCCCGGTGCTGGGCGACTGCGGCGATCCGTCCGTGCTCGATCACGTCTTCACCCGGCAGCGGCCCGAGATCGTGTTCCACGCCGCGGCCTACAAGCAGGTGCCCCTGCTCGAGAACCAGATCCGCGAGGCGGTGCGCAACAACGTGCTTGCGACCGAGGCGGTGGCACTGGCAGCCGACCGGCACGGCGTCGAGACGATGGTGCTGATCTCGACCGACAAGGCGGTCAATCCGTCGAGCGTCCTCGGCGCGACCAAGCGCCTCAGCGAGATCATCTGCCAGACCCTCGCCGGGCGCTCCGCGACGCACTACATCACGGTCCGCTTCGGCAACGTGCTCGATTCGGTCGGCAGCGTGGTGCCGCTGTTCCGCGAGCAGATCCGGCAGGGCGGGCCGGTGACGGTGACGCACCCCGAGGTGGCGCGCTACTTCATGACCATCCCGGAGGCCTGCCAGCTGATCATGCAGGCCGGCGTGCTGGGGCAGGGCGGCGAGATCTTCGTGCTCGACATGGGCGAGCCGGTCAAGATCCGCTATCTCGCCGAGCAGATGATCCGGCTGGCCGGCAAGGTGCCCGACGTCGACATCGAGATCCAGTTCACCGGACTGCGGCCTGGCGAGAAGCTGTTCGAGGAGCTGTTCCACGACGAGGAACGCTGCGCCGCGACCTCGCATCCCAAGATCTTCCTCGCGAATGCCCGGATCGTCCCGTGGCCCGAGCTCGAGCAGGGACTCAAGGGGCTCGCGCGCGCGGTGCGCGAGTTCGACGAACCGGGGATCGCGGCAAGCCTGCGCGCGCTGGTCCCCGAGTTCGGCACCGCCGCCGGGACGCCCGGCAGCGACAACGTGATTCCCCTGCAACGGACCCGCTGAACCGATGCGCATCCGCAAGGCCGTATTTCCCGTCGCCGGCCTGGGCACGCGACTGCTGCCCGCCTCGAAGGTGCTCGCCAAGGAGCTGCTGCCGATCATCGACCGGCCGCTGATCCAGTACGCGGTCGACGAGGCGATCGAGGCCGGCTGCGACACGCTGATCTTCGTCATCAACCGCTACAAGTTCCAGATCGCCGAGCACTTCGACCGCGCCTTCGAGCTCGAGCGGCGCCTCGAGACGGGCGGCAAGCACGAGCAGCTTCGGCAGGTCCGCGACGTGATTCCGGCCCACGTCCGGACGACCTTCGTGACCCAGAGCGAGGCGCTCGGCCTCGGCCATGCGGTCCTTTGCGCCGCGCATGCCGTCGGCGACGAGCCCTTCGCGGTGCTGCTGCCCGACGACCTGATCTGGCACCACGCCGGGCCCGGCGCACTCAGGCAGATGGCCGACCGCGCGGCGGCGAGCGGGCACTCGGTGGTCGCGGTCGAGGACGTGCCGCGCGACCAGACCCACCGCTACGGCATCGTCTCGGCGGCCGACGCGTCGGCCCGCGCGTCGCGGATCGACGCGATCGTCGAGAAGCCCAAGCCCGAGGTCGCGCCTTCCACCCTCGCGGTCGTCGGACGCTACATCCTGCACCCGCGCATCTTCGAGCTGCTGCGGCACCTGCCGCCGGGCGCCGGCGGCGAGATCCAGCTCACCGACGGGATCGCCGCCCTGCTGAACACCGAGCAGGTCGACTGCTACCGTTTCGAGGGCCGACGCTTCGACTGCGGCAGCGCGCTCGGGGTGGTCGAGGCGACGATGGCCTTCGCGCTCGAGCGGCCGGATCTCGCACCGCAGGTGCGGGGGATGATGAGGAACCTGCTCGCCGAAACCGACTGACGGCGCCATGGACCTCTCGCACATCCTGTTTCACCTCGGCGAGGAGCGGGATCGGTACGCCGGCGCAGTGGCGCCCCCGGTGTTCCAGGCCAGCAACTTCGCGCAGCCGACCGTGGCCGCGATGCGCGCGGCGATCGCGCGCGAGTACGAGCATCCGCTCTACACCCGCGGCGCGAACCCGACGGCGGCGGTCCTGCGCCGCAAGCTCGCCGCGCTCGAGGGCACCGAGGACGCGCTGGTGTTCGGCTCCGGCGCCGCCGCGGTCGCGGCCGCGGTGGTCGCGGCGGTCGGGCAGGGCGACCACGTCGTCTGCGTCGACAAGCCCTACTCGTGGACGCGTCAGCTGCTCGCCGGGCTGCTGCCCCGATTCGGCATCGCCAGCGACTTCGTCGACGCGCGCGATCCGGCAACGGTCGCCGAGGCCCTGCGCCCGACCACGCGGCTGATCGTGCTCGAGAGTCCGAACTCGATGACCTTCGAGCAGCAGGATCTCGCGGCGATCGCCGCCATCGCGCGATCGCGCGGCCTGCTGACGATGATCGACAACAGCTGGGCAAGTCCGCTCGGCCAGAGTCCCGCCGCCTTCGGCATCGACGTGATCGTCCACTCCGGCACCAAGTACCTCGCCGGCCACGGCGACGTCGTGTTCGGCGCGGTCTGTGCCTCGCGCGCCTTCTGCGAGACCGTGTTTCGCGGGCCGTACATGACGCTTGGCGCGATCCTCTCGCCGCACGACGCATGGCTCGCGCTGCGCGGGCTGCGGACGCTCGCGGTTCGGATGCAACGGATCGCCGACTCGACCCGTCGCGTGCTCGCCTTCCTCGAGCGGCATCCGAAGGTGCGGCGCGTCTTCCACCCGCATGCCGGCGGATACGGCCAGCCGGACCTCACCGAGCGGCAGCTGCGGCTCGCGAGCGGCCTGCTGTCGATCGAGCTCGACACCGATCTAGACGGCGTCGAGCGCGTCGTCGACGCGCTCGAGCGCTTCCTGATCGCGGTTTCGTGGGGTGGCTTCGAGTCGCTCGCGTTTCCGGCCGCGGCGTGGCGCGACTGGCGTGGCCGCGAGGCCGAGTGCCCGGTTCCGGTCTCGCTGGTCCGGCTCTCGATCGGCCTCGAGGATCCGCAGGTGCTGATCGCCGATCTCGACCAGGCGCTGTCCCGGGCCTGAGGCGATGCGAGAAGGGACCTGGTACCGGGCATCGGCGCGGCCGTGGCGGCGGATGGCGGCGGCGGCGGGCGCGCGGTCGGCGAGGGTGGCCGTGGTCGGCGGCGGATTCGCCGGAGTCGCGACGGCCCTCGGACTCGCCGAGCGCGGGATCCGCGACGTCGTGCTGCTCGAGGCCGAGTCCGTCGGACACGGCGCCTCCGGCCGCAATGGCGGCTTCGTCTTCGGCGGCTACTCGCTCGGCGAGGAAGCCCTGCTTGCGAAGCTCGGGCCCGAGCGGGCGCGGCGCGCCTACCGGCGCACCGTCGATGCGGTTCGGCTGGTCCGGTCGCGGATCGGTCGCTACGGGATCGAGTGCGACCTCGTCGACGAGGGCGTGCTCTGGGCCAACTGGTTCCGCGATCCGGCGGTGATGGCCCGACGCGCCGAGGTGCTCGAACGGCACTACGGGGTGCGCTGGGAGCCGGTGGCACCCGACGACCTCCGGGCGATGCTGGCCACGCGCCGCTACCACGGCGCGCTGCTGGAACGCGAGGCCTTCCACGTCCACCCGCTCGACTACGTCCGCGGCGCCGCGCGGGCCGCGGCCTCGCTCGGCGTCGCCGTGCATGAGGACTCGCCGGTTCGCGCGCTCGAGCGCCGCGGCGCGACGTGGCGGGTGCGCACCGATGCCGCGACCATCGACGCCGAGCACGTCGTGCTGTGCTGCGGCGGCTACCTCGCGGGCCTCGTGCCCGCGATCGACCGCTCGATCCTGCCGATCGCGACCTACGTGATGACGACCGAGCCGCTCGGCGAGCGCCTCGCGCGCGAGGTCTTCACCGGGACGCGCGCGGCGGTCTACGACACCCGCTTCGCGTTCGACTACTACCGGCCGCTGCCGGACACGCGCCTCCTGTGGGGCGGCCGGATCTCGATCCTCGACCGGTCGCCGCGGGCCGTCGCGCGGCTGCTGAAGCGCGACCTGCTGCGCGTGTTCCCGCAGCTGGCCGACGCGCGCATCGAGCACGCGTGGAGCGGCCTGATGGGTTATCCGATGCACCAGATGCCGCAGCTGCACCGGATCGAGCGCGGGCTGTGGAGCGGGCAGGGCTTCGGCGGCCACGGCTTCGCGACGACGACCGCCGCGGGCGAGGTGCTGGCGTCGGCGATCGCCGAAGGCGACCGCGCGATCGACGACTACGCACCGTTCGGACTCGAATCGGTGCGCAAGCCGCTCGGCTTTCTCGGCGCGCAGGCGACCTACTGGTGGCTCGAGGCGCGCGACGCGCTCAAGGACTTCTCGGAGCGGCTCGGCGGCCGATGAGACGCCCGGCGCGGCGCGCGGGCCGCGCCGGGCTCGCCGCGGACGGCGCTCAGACCGCCTCGAGGATCCCCGCGGCGCCCATGCCGGTGCCGATGCACATCGTGATCATGCCGTAGCGCTGCCTGCGACGGCGCAGGCCGTGGGTCAGCGTCGCGGTGCGGATCGCGCCGGTGGCGCCGAGTGGATGGCCGAGCGCGATCGCGCCGCCGAGCGGATTGACCCTGGCCGGGTCGAGGCCGCAGTCGCGGATCACCGCCAGCGCCTGCGCGGCGAAGGCCTCGTTGAGCTCGATCCAGTCGAGCGCGTCCGACTTGAGGCCTGCGAGGCCCAGCGCCTTCGGGATCGCCGCGATCGGGCCGATGCCCATGACCTCGGGACGCACGCCGGCGACCGCGTAGCCGACGAAGCGCGCGAGCGGCGTGAGGCCGTACTCCTTGATCGCACGCTCGCTCGCGAGCAGGACCGCGGCGGCTCCGTCGGACATCTGCGAGCTGTTGCCGGCGGTGACCGATCCGTCGGCCTTGAACACGGGCTTGAGCTTCGAGAGCGCCTCGTGCGAGGTGTCGGCGCGCGGGCCCTCGTCGGCGCGGACCGTCCGGGTGTCGGCCTTGATCCCGCGCCCGGCGAGGTCCGGGTAGCGGTCGTCGAGCGCGAACGGCGCGATCTCGGCGTCGAACTCGCCGGCCGCCTGCGCGGCGATCGCCTTGCGGTGGGACTGGAAGGCGAACTCGTCCTGGTCCTCGCGGCTGACCTTCCACTCGGCGGCGACGTTCTCGGCGGTGATGCCCATGCCGTAGGCGATCGCGACGTTCTCGTCCCGGAACACCGACGGGTTGATCGCGGGCTTGTAGCCCATCATCGGCACCATGCTCATGCTCTCGGTGCCGCCGGCCAGCATCAGGTCGGCCTCGCCGAGGCGGATGCGGTCGGCTGCGGTTGCGACCGCCTGCCAGCCGGACGAGCAGAAGCGGTTGATCGTCATCGCCGACACCGTGTTCGGCAGGCCGGCAAGCAGCACCGCGATGCGGGCGACGTTCATGCCCTGCTCGGCCTCGGGCATCGCGCAGCCGATGATCGCGTCCTCGATCCGCGCCGGATCGACCGACGGCACGTCGGCGAGGGTCGCGCGGATCGCGTGGGCGAGGAGATCGTCGGGACGGGTGTTGCGGAACACGCCGCGTGGCGCCTTGCCGACCGGCGTGCGGCGGACGGCGACGATGTAGGCATCCTGGATCTGGCGGGACATGGGAGGGCTCCGGTACAGGGCGACTGGGCACGGAACGTCAGCGGGTCGCCGGGATGTGGGGGTCTAGCGGATTGCAAATGGCAAATGGCGAATGGCGCATGGCGGGCGACTGCGTTCAAGCCTCGTCGTTCGCCGTTCGCCCGGCGCACGTCGATCAGTTTCTCAACGGCTTCCCCGTCGTCAGGGTATGCACGATGCGTTCCTGCGTCTTCGGCATCAGCGCCAGCGCGACGAAGTGCTCGCGCTCGCGCTCGAGCAGCCAGGCCTCGTCGACCGCGCTGCCGCGCTCGATCTCGCCGCCGCAGAGCACCGTCGCGATCCGGGTCGCGACCTCCTCGTCGTGCGCGCTGATGAAGCCCCCCGCGCGCATGTTCACCAGCATCATCCGGAGCGTCGCGATGCCGGTGTCGCCGGCGACCGGGATCGCGCGTGCCGGCATCGGCGGGCGCCAGCCGGCCTCGGCCAGCGCGCGCGCCTCGCTGCGCGCGACGTAGAGCAGCTCGTGGGCGTTGAAGACCACGGGGTCGGTCGGACGCAGCAGGCCGAGTTCCTTGGCCTCGAGCGCGCTGCCCGAGACCTTCGCCATCGCGACCGCCTCGAACACCTTCTGCACGAACGGGAACACGTCGCCGCCCTGGGCGGCCTCGGCCAGGCGCGCCGCGCGCAGGGCCAGTTCCTTGAGTCCGCCACCGGCCGGCAGCAGGCCGACGCCGGCCTCGACGAGGCCGATGTAGCTCTCGAGCGCGGCGACGGTCCTGGCCGCGTGCATCTGGAACTCGCAGCCCCCGCCGAGCGCCATGCCGCGGACTGCGGCGACGACCGGCACCAGCGCGTGCTTGATCCGCATCGAGGTCGCCTGGAAGCGCGCGACCATCGACTCGAGGTCACCGGCGCGTCCGGCCTTGAGCGATTCCATCGCGCCGGAGAGGTCGGCGCCGGCGGAGAAGGGCTCGCCGGACTGCCAGATCACGAGCCCGGCGAGGTTCCTCTCGGCATGGTCGATCGCCTGGTGCATCCCGTCGAGGACGCCTGGGCCGATCGTGTTCATCTTGGTCTTGAAGCCGATGATCCCGATGTCGTCGCCGAACGACCAGCAGCGCACCGCGTCGGTCTCGAAGATCGTCGTGCCGCGGTCGAAGCGCTCGCCGATCAGCGCGTCCGGGAAGTGCTGGCGCGCGTAGACCCTCGCCTTCGAACGCGGGCGCGGCCCGCCGAGGGCCGGCGCGAACGAGCCGTCGGCGCCGTGCACGCCGTCGCGGCCATCGGTCACCCACGCCGGCAGCGGCGCGTCGCTCATCGCCTTGCCGGCCGCGATGTCCTCGGCGATCCAGCCGGCGACCTGGCGCCAGCCGCTGGCCTGCCACAGTTCGAACGGGCCCATCGCCCAGCCGTAGCCCCAGCGGATCGCGAAGTCGACGTCGCGCGCGTTGTCGGCGATCTCGGCGAGGTGGTAGGCGGTGTAGTGGAAGAGGTCGCGGAAGACCGCCCACAGGAACTGGGCCTGCGGATCGGCCGAGGCGCGCAGCCTGGCCAGCTTCTCGACCGGGTCCTTGCCCTTCAGGATCGCGGCGACCTCGTCGGAGGCCCCGCCGGTGCTCGGGCGGTAGTCGCGCGCGGCGACGTCCAGCACCAGGATGTCCTTGCCGGCCTTGCGGTAGAAGCCGGCGCCCGTCTTCTGGCCGAGCGCACCCTTCTCGACCAGGGCCTTGTGCCACTCGGGCGCGACGAAGAAGCGATGCCACGGGTCGTCCGGCAGCGTGTCGGCCATGGTCTTGATGACGTGCGCCATGGTGTCGAGACCGACGACGTCCGCGGTGCGGTAGGTCGCGCTCTTGGGCCGGCCGATGGCAGGTCCCGTCAGCGCGTCGACGACGTCGAAGCCGAGGCCGAAGCGCTCGGTGTGGACCATCGTCGAGAGCATCGAGAACACGCCGATGCGGTTGCCGATGAAGTTCGGCGTGTCCTTGGCGTAGACCACGCCCTTGCCGAGCGTCGTGGTCAGGAAGGCCTCGAGGCCCTCGAGCACCGCGGCGCCGGTCTCGCGCGCCGGGATCAGCTCGGCGAGGTGCATGTACCGGGGCGGGTTGAAGAAGTGCACGCCGCAGAAGCGCGGCCGCACGTCGGACGGCATCGCCTCGGCCAGCGCGTTGATCGACAGGCCCGAGGTGTTGCTGGCCACGATCGCGTGCGGCGCGATGTGCGGCGCGATCTTCGCGTAGAGGTCGCGCTTCCAGTCCATGCGCTCGGCGATCGCCTCGATCACGAGGTCGCAGCCGGCGAGGCGGTCGAGGTGCTGGTCGTAGTTGGCGGGCTGGATCATCGCCGCGCGACCCCTGGTTGCGAGCGGGCTCGGCGAGAGCTTGCCGAGGTTCGCGATCGCGCGGTCGACGATCCCGTTCGGCGGGCCGTCCTTCGCGGGCAGGTCGAAGAGGATCGTCTCGACGTCGGCGTTGACGAGGTGGGCGGCGATCTGCGCGCCCATGACGCCGGCGCCGAGGACGGCGACGCGGCGGATCGGGAGTCGTGGCTGGCTCATCGGGGGTCGGGGTCCGTCGGCAGGGGAGGGAAGGGATTGCCCGGGCGTGGTTCGAACGTCGGGCCGGGGGTCGAGGTCGGTCGGGTGTTGCGATCTCGCGGCGTCGCGCCGCGCAGCCTCACTCGGGTGCGCGCAGGCCGGCGACCGCGAAGCGCACGAACTCCCGCGCCGCCTGCCGCCGGTGGTCCTCCTCGCTGCGGCCGGGCGGGCGCTTGACCGCGCCGAAGTCGCTCATCGCGTAGGTCAGCGCGCCGGAGACGAAGTCGAGGCGCCAGTAGAGCGCCTCCTTGTCGAGTTCGGGCAGCAGCGGGCGGATCGCCTGTGCGAAGCGCTTCAGCACGTGGCCATAGTTGCCCGACAGGAACTTGCGCAGGGTCTGGTCGTGCTCGGCGTAGGCCCGGGCGAGCACGCGCATGAAGGCGGACCCGCCGAGCTGGTCGCTGGCGAGGTTCAGGGCGGGCAGCACGAAGGCCTCGAGGATCGCCTCCAGCGTCGGCTTCGGCTGGGCCTCGGCCTGTTCGAGCATCTCGAGCCGGCGGGCGGTCAGCTCGTCGAGCCGGCGCCGGAACAGCTCGTTGATGAGGTTGTCCTTCGAGCCGAAGTGGTAGTTGACCGCCGCGAGGTTCACGTTGGCCGCGGCGGTGACCTGCCGCAACGACGCGCCGGCGAAGCCATGGCGCGCGAACAGTTCCTCGGCGGCGGACAGGATCCGTTCCTTGGTCGAGAAGTGCGGGTGCATCGGGTCGCGCCTGATCAAACGATCGTTTGAAGGATAGGCGCGGCGGCGCCGGGGGGTCAAGGCGATCGCCCCTCGCCGGCCCCGTCGCGGCACTTTCCGTGAACTGTTCGGCAGTTCGTGTAAGCCACGGATTTTCGGCACATTGTGTTAATCTTCACGGCCCTTCACGACGGCCGGCGTGCCGCCGGCCGGTCCCGCGACCCCTTTTGCCGACAGGAGCGACGCATGGCGCAGGAGCGCACCCTTTCCATCATCAAGCCCGACGCGGTTGCGAAGAATGCGATCGGCGCGATCCTCGGGCGGTTCGAGGCCGCGGGGCTGCGCATCGTCGCCGCGAAGATGAAGCACCTTTCCCGGAAGGAGGCCGAAGGCTTCTATGCCGTGCATCGCGACCGCCCGTTCTTCGCGGCGCTGGTCGAGTTCATGACCTCGGGGCCCGTGATGATCCAGGTGCTCGAGGGCGAGGACGCGATCGCGAAGAACCGCGAGCTGATGGGCGCCACCGATCCGAAGAAGGCCGCGCCGGGCACGATCCGCGCCGACTTCGCCGAATCGATCGACGCCAATGCGGTCCATGGTTCGGACGGCCCCGACACCGCGCGCGAGGAAATCGCGTACTTCTTCGCCGCGACCGAACTCTGCCCGCGCTGACCCGCCGCTGCGACCGAGCCGATGACCGCGCCCGCGCCCTCCGAGAAGGTCAACCTGCTCGACCTCGATCGGGCGGGCATGGAGGCGTTCTTCGAGTCGATCGGCGAGAAGCGCTGGCGCGCCCACCAGGTGATGAAGTGGATCTACCACCGCCTGGTCGATGACTTCGCGGCGATGACCGACCTCGGCAAGGCGCTGCGCGCGACGCTCGAGGCGCGGGCGGAGATCCGGGAGCCGGAGATCGGCGTGTCGCAGCGCTCGGCCGACGGCACCGAGAAGTGGGTGCTGAAGCTCGCCGGCGGCAACGCGATCGAGACGGTCTACATCCCGGAGCCAACGCGCGGCACGCTGTGCGTGTCCTCGCAGGTCGGCTGCGGGCTCAACTGCCGCTTCTGTTCCACGGCGACGCAGGGCTTCAACCGCAACCTGTCGACGGCCGAGATCATCGGCCAGGTCCGGGTCGCGGCCAAGGCGCTCGGCAACGTGACCCACCAGGTCCGGCGCATCACCAACGTCGTGATGATGGGCATGGGCGAGCCGCTGCTGAACTTCGACCACGTGGTCCGCGCGATGAGCCTGATGCGGGACGACCTCGGCTTCGGCCTCGCCAACAAGCGCGTGACGCTGTCGACGGCTGGACTCGTGCCGCAGATCGACGCGCTGTCGGCGGCCGCGGACGTCAGCCTCGCGGTCTCGCTGCACGCGCCGAACGACGAGCTGCGCGACCGGCTCGTGCCGCTCAACCGCAAGTACCCGATCGCCGATCTGCTCGCTGCCTGCCAGCGCTACCAGGCGGCGCGCCCGCGCAGTTCGATCACCTTCGAGTACACGCTGATGCGCGGGGTCAACGACCAGCCGGAGCACGCACGCCAGCTGATCAAGCTGCTGCGCAGGGTCCCGAGCAAGCTCAACCTGATCCCGTTCAATCCGTTTCCCGGGACCGAGTTCGAGCGTTCCGGCGAGGCCGAGATCCGCGCCTTCCAGAAGATCATCCTCGACGCCGGACTGCTCGCGACCGTGCGCCGGACGCGCGGCGACGACATCGATGCGGCCTGCGGCCAGCTGGTCGGCAAGGTCCTCGACCGGACCCGCCGCTCGCGGGAGTTCAAGGCGCGGGTCGGGGAGAAGCTCGATGCGGCCTGAGCTGCGAGCCGCGGCGCTGTGCCTTGCCGGCGTGCTCGCGGCGTGCGCCGCGCCGGCGCCGCGCTCGACCGCATCCGCGCCGGGTGCGGCGCCGAGCGCCGCCGAGGTGCAGGTCGGGCTCGCGCAGGGCTACCTGCGGCAGGGCCGGCTCGACATCGCGATGGATCGCGCGAACCGGGCGCTCGCGCTCGATCCGCGGCTGCCGGCTGCCCACACGGTCGCCGCGATCATCTACCAGCGGGTCGGCGACGACGAGTCGGCGGGCCGCCACTACGCGCGGGCCGTCGAACTCGCGCCGCGCAATGGCGATGCGCTGAACAATCACGGCGTCTTCCTCTGCGGTCGCCAGGACTTCGAGCGCGCCGACGCGCTGTTCGACCGCGCGATCAAGGACCCGTTCTACCGCACCCCGGCCGTGGCGCTCGCGAACCGCGGCAGTTGCGCGGTCAAGGCCGGTCGGCTCGAGGACGGCGAGCGGTGGCTGCGTGCCGCGCTCGAACTCGAGCCGGAACATGCCGACGCGCTGTTCGCGCTCGCGGGTCTGCATCAGGCGCGGGGTGACGATCTGCGCGCGCGGGCCTTCGTCGAGCGCTATCTCGCGTCGGCGCCGGCAAGCCCCGAGGCCCTGTCGCTCGCGATCGGCATCGAGGAGCGTCTCGGCAACCGCCGGGCCGCGGATGAGTATCGGACACGGCTGCGGCGCGAGTTCCCCGACTCCGCCGCCGCAGCGCGGGAGGACGGAAGGAGACCATGAGCAGGAAGAAGCGACGCCAGCGCGGAACGGACTCCCGGCCCACCGACTCGGTGCAGGCCGATCGGCCGGGCGTCCCGTCTGGCACCGGACCGCACGATCAGGCGCTCCTCCCGCTGGCAGCCGCGGACGGCGCGGCCCCTCCGGGCTCCGGGCCGGAATCGGCGACGCCCGACGTCGCGCCGCCGGTCCAGGCGGATGCCGGGCCTTGCGACGCGAGTTCGCCGGCCACCACGCCCGCGGTCGGGGAGCAGGGCGCCGCGGCGTCGGCGGAATCCGCGCCGCCGGTCGCGCCCGTGATCGCGGCCGGCGTGGACACGGCCCCGATCGGAAGCCGGCTGCGCGCGGCCCGTGAAGCGCGCGGCCTCAGTCGTGAGGCCCTCGCCGACGCGGCGCGGATCCCGCTCTCGGCGATCGGGCACATCGAGAACAACCGGATCGCCGCGCTCGGGGCCACGATCTACGCGCGGGGGTTCCTCCGCTCCTACGCGCGAGCGGTCGGTGTGCCGGAGGTGGTCGTCGATTCGGCGCTCCGCGCCATGCCGACCGAGGAGCCGCCCCTCGTGGTGGCGAATCCCGCCGGCTTCGGCGACCGGCTCGCCGCGCGCTACAAGAACCCGCTGATCTATGCGCTGCTGACGCTCGTCGTCGTGGTGCCACTGGTGTTCCTGGCGACACCGCAGACGCCGCGCGCGCCGGGCGCCGCCTTCGCACCGCTCGACGACCCGTCGGCCACGGCGAAGCCGAGCGTCGACCAACCGGTGGTGTCGAACGGGACGCCGCCGGCGGACGCGATCGAGCCGAAGCCGCCCGGATCCGCGCTCGCTGCCTCCCCGGCTCCGGTGATGGCGTCGATGGCACCGATGGCGGCCCCGGCCCCGGCTGCGCGTCCTCCCGCCGCTCGGGTCCTGGCGTTGCGCGTGAGCGAGGCAAGTTGGGTCGAACTGACCGCTTCCGACGGGCGGCGGCTCGAGTATGCGCAGCTGCCGGCCGGCACGATCCGGGAGTACGTCGTCGATGGCGGGGCCGACCTCGTGGTCGGCAACGTGCCGGGCGTCGCCGCGACGCTGAATGGACGGCCGATCGACCTGAACGCGGTCGCCAACCGCAACGTCGCCAGGCTGCGGGTCGGCGACGCGACGCCCGAGCCTCGGCCATAATCGGTCGCTCCCGTTTGCCGTCGCGGGCCCATCGTGGCCCGCGACGGCTTCGCCACGAACGGAATCCGAGATGTCATTCAACGAGTTCGACGAGTACGAAACCAGCGAGAAGGTCCGGGACTGGCTGCGGCGCAACGCGGCCTCGATCGTCGGGGGCATCGCGCTCGGCATCGGAGGCCTCTGGGGCTGGCATGCGTGGCAGGGCAGCCAGGCCGCGCAGCGCGAGCGCGCGGAAGCGGCCTATCGCGCGCTGGCCGAGGCACTCGCCCCCGGCGCCGCGCCCGAGATCGCGGCCGAGGCCGAGGCCCGCTCGCGCCGCCTGCGCGAGGAGTTCGGATCGACCCCGTTCGCGACGCTTGGCGCCCTGCTCGAGGCGCGCCGTGCGGTCGAGCAGGGCGATCTTCCCGAGGCCGACCGGCTGCTCGCGCGCGCGCTGGAGCGGAGTGGCGACGCGGCCCTGCGCAGTCTGGTGCGGCTCCGGCTGGCCGAACTGCGGCTCGCCGAGGACAAGCCCGACGCGGCGCTGGCGCTGGCCGACGCGGTCTCCGGCGCGCAGTGGCGCGCGCTGCGCGAGGAGCTGCGCGGCGATGCGCTTGCCCGGCTCGGTCGGCACGACGAGGCGCGCCGCGCCTACGAGGACGCGCTCGCGGCGCTCGACGAAGGTTCCCAGGCACGCACCTTCATCGAGATGAAGCAGAACGACCTCGCGACCGGCGGACCGGTGGCCACCACGACGCCGGAAGCGCCAGCGGCACCGGCCGGGGAGCAGAAGGCCGCCGGCGCGGAGCAGAAGTCGTGATCCGGCGGGTCATTCTCGTCGCGTCGGCCGCGCTGGCGCTGGCCGGCTGCAACTGGTTCAACCTGACCTCGCGGGACGGCGTCGAGCCGCCCGCGGAGCTGGTCGAACTCACGCCGACCGTCGCGGTCAGCCGTCTTTGGGAGCGGAGTCTCGGCGACGGCGGGGCTCGCGCGGGCCTTCGCCTGTCGCCCGGCTTCGACGGTTCGCGCCTCTACGTCGCGGATGCGGGCCGGGGCCTGGTCGCGCTCGATCCCGCCTCCGGCAACGTGGTCTGGGCCAACGGCGAGATCGGCGGCGCGTCGGCCAGTCCGGGCCTCGACCGCGATCTGGTCGTCACCGGCAACCTGCGTGGCGACGTGCTGGCCGTGGCGGTCGGCTCCGGCGCGACGCGCTGGACGGCGCAGGTCAGCTCGGAGGTGATCGCGCGGCCCGCCGTCTCGGCCAGCACCGTGGTGGTGCGCAGCAACGACGGGCGGGTGTTCGGATTCGACGCCGCCGACGGACGCCGCAAATGGGTCTTCGACCGCTCGGTGCCGCTCCTCAGCCTGCGCGGCAACGCGGCGCCGGTGATCGTTGGCACCACCGTGCTGATCCCGTTCGACAACGGCCGCGTGTTCGCGCTCGACCTCGAGCAGGGCACCGTGCTGTGGGAGCAGGCGGTGGCCCAGCCCGACGGTCGGTCGGAACTCGAGCGCATGGTCGACATCGACGGTCCGGTCGGCACCGACGGCGAGCTGATCTACGCGGCCACCTATCGTGGCCAGATCGCGGCGCTCGCGATCGATTCCGGCCGCGCCCTGTGGAGCCGCGACCTCTCGGCCTTCGGCGGCGTCGCCAAGCAATCCGGGACGCTCGTGGTCGCCGATGCCGCGGGGACGGTCCTCGCGCTCGATGCGCGGAACGGGTCCGCGCAGTGGTCGCAGAAGGCGCTCGCGAACCGCTTCCTGACGACCCCCGCGATCGTCGGCGAGCACGTCGTGGTCGGCGACCTCGAGGGCTTCGTCCACGTGCTCGCGCTCGCGGACGGCGCGCTGGCGGCGCGGGTGCGGCTCGGCAAGTCGCCGCTCCGAGGCGAGCCGCTGGTCGCCGGCAACGTCGTGTACATCCAGTCGACCGACGGCCGCGTCGGAGCCTGGCGCGTCGGCGGCTGACGGCCGTCGCGCCTGGGATGGTCCGACGATGCTTCCGGTCGTCGCGCTGGTCGGCCGGCCGAACGTCGGCAAGTCGACCCTGTTCAACCAGCTGACGCGCAGCCGGGACGCGGTCGTGGCCGACCGCCCCGGGGTAACCCGAGACCGGCACTACGGCGTCTGTCGTGACGGACGCCAACCCTTCGTCGTGGTGGACACCGGAGGCCTGTACGGCGACGGCGACGAGCTCGCGGATCTGACCCGCGAACAGGCCGAGGCGGCGATCGCCGAGGCCGACGTGATCGTGCTCGTCTGCGATGCGCGTGACGGCCTGCTGCCCGGGGACCTCCGGATCCTCGACGCCGCGCGTCGCCAGTCCAAGGCGATCGTCGTGGCGATCAACAAGGCCGATGCGGCCGACGAGATCGCGATCGTGTCCGAGTTCGCCGCACTCGGGGTCGACCCCACGCTGGCCATCTCGGCGGCGCACCGGCGCGGACTCGACGGACTGCAGGCCGCGCTCGCGGCGCGATTCCCGCCGGCTTCCACCGAAGCGCCGGGCGAGGTCGCGGGGCCGGCCGAGGGATCGATCCGACTCGCGATCGTCGGCCGCCCGAACGTCGGCAAGTCGACGCTGGTCAATCGCCTGCTCGGCGAGGACCGTGTGGTGGTGTCGGACGTCGCCGGGACCACGCGCGATGCGATCGAGGTCCCGCTCGAGCGCGACGGCCAGCATTACGTCCTGATCGACACCGCCGGGGTGCGCCGGAGGGCGCGGGTCGAGGACGAGGTCGAGAAGGTCAGCGTGATCAAGACCCTCGCCGCGATCGAGAGCGCGGAGGTCGTGATCGTGATGCTCGATGCGAGCGAAGGGGTCACCGAGCAGGACGTGGCGGTCCTCGGCCATGTGCTCGAGGCGGGGCGCGGCCTCGTGGTCGCCATCAACAAGTGGGACGGGCTGGACGCCTATCAGCGCCAGCGCTGCGTGACCGAACTCGAGCGCCGGCTCGACTTCGTCGCGTGGGCGCCGCGCGTGACGATCTCCGCGCGCCACGGCAGCGGGCTCGGGGAGCTGATGGCGCTGGTCGTTCGCACGGCGCAGTCCGGCCGGTTCGATGCCGGAACCGCCGAGATCACCCGCGCGATCGAGACCGCGGTCGCGGCCTACCAGCCGCCGCTGGTGCGCGGCAAGGCCCCGAAGCTGCGCTACGCGCACCTGGGCGGCCACCGGCCGCTGCGCGTCGTGATCCACGGATCGCGGCTCGCGCACCTCGCCGAGAGCTACAAGCGCTACCTCGAGAACTTCCTGCGCAAGCGCTACCGGCTGGTCGGCACCCCGATCCGCCTCGACTGGCGCGAGGGCAGCAACCCGTTCGAGGGGCGGCGCAACGAGCTGACCGAGCGCCAGCGGCGCAAGCGGCAGCGGCTGATCCGCCACGCGAGGCGACGGTCGCGCTGAACGCGGATCCGTCGGGATGGCGACGCAAATGGCTCCGAAGGAAGTCGATGCGGCGACGGCGAGGGCCGCGGTCGCCGCGGGCGCCTTGCTGGTCGATGTGCGCGAGCCGGGCGAATGCGCGCTCGCGCCGATCGCCGGCGCGATCGAATGGCCGCTGTCGCGGGTTGACGACGTTCCGGCCGCACTCGCCGACCGAGCGCGACCGCTGGTCCTGATCTGCGCGATGGGATCGCGTTCGCGCCTCGCGGCCGCGAGACTGGCGGCGCTCGGCCACGTCGACGTGTGCTCGGTCGCCGGCGGGCGCGTCGCGTGGGAAGCGGTCGCGGACGACTCGGCCACAGGCGACCCCGGGCTCGACGGGTGGGAGCGACAGCGCTACGCGCGCCATCTGGTCCTGCCCGAGGTCGGGGCCAGCGGCCAGCTTCGCCTCAAGGCCGCCACCGTGCTGCTGGTCGGCGCCGGCGGTCTCGGATCGCCGGTCGCGCTCTACCTCGCCGCCGCGGGCATCGGGCGGATCCGGATCGTCGATCCGGATCTGGTCGAGGCCAGCAACCTGCAGCGGCAGGTGCTGCATGACGAGGCCGGCATCGGGACCCCGAAGGTCGCGTCGGCCGCGGCGGCGATCCGCGCGCTGAATCCCCGGGTCGTCGTGGAGCCGGTGGCGTCGGCGCTCGATCCGTCCAATGCCTCGGTCCTGCTCGAGGGGGTCAGCGTCGCGATCGATGGCAGCGACAACCATGCGGCGCGCGAGGCGCTGAACGCGGCCTGCGTCCGTGCCGGCGTGCCGATGGTCTCGGCCGCGATCGAGCGCTTTCGCGGCCAGGTCTCGGTCTGGTGGCCGGCGGCGCCGGGGCACGCCGACGCGCCCTGCTGGGCCTGCGCATTCCCGGCGCCGGCCGGGGTGATCGAGCCGCCGAGCTGCGCCGAGGCGGGCGTGCTCGGCGTGCTGCCCGGCATCCTCGGAAGCCTCGAGGCCGCGGAAGCGATCAAGCTCGTGATCGGGACCGGCGAGTCGCTGGTCGGTCGCCTGCTGCTGGTCGATGTGCTCGGGATGCGCCTGCGCGAAGTCCGCGTCGCCCGGGATCCGGCCTGCCGGATCTGCGGCGGGCGCGCGTGAGCGGAATGCCGCGAAGGCCCGCCACTACAATCGCGCGATGACCGCGCGCATCCTCGACGGCAAGCGCATCGCCGACGGCGTCATCGACCACCTGCGCCGCCGCGTCGGCGAGCGGATGGCGGCCGGGGCACGCGCGCCGGGCCTCGCCGTGATCCTGGTCGGCGACGATGCCGCGTCGGCCGTCTACGTGCGCAACAAGCGCCGCGCCTGCCGCCAGGCCGGCTTCGTGTCGTCCGACCACGATCTGCCGGCGGACACGCCGGAGGCCGCAGTCGCGGCGCTGATCGACCGGCTCAACGACGACCCGGCGATCGACGGGATCCTGCTGCAGTTGCCGCTGCCGCCGCACATCGACGCCCATGCGCTGATCCATCGGATCCGGCCCGACAAGGACGTCGACGGCTTCCACCCCGAGAACATCGGACGGCTGGCCCTGCGCCAGCCGGGCCTGCGGCCGTGCACGCCGAAGGGCATCATGAACCTGCTCGCGCACACCGACCGGACGGTGCGCGGCCGCCACGCGGTCGTGGTCGGGGCCTCGAACCACGTCGGCCGGCCGATGGCGCTCGAGCTGCTGCTGGCCGGGTGCACGGTGACGATCTGCCACCGCTTCACCGCGGAGCTCGCGCGGCACGTCGGCGAGGCCGAGATCCTCGTGGTCGCGGTCGGCAAGCCGGGTCTCGTGCGCGGCGAGTGGATCCGCCCGGATGCGATCGTGATCGACGTCGGCATCAATCGCGGCGCCGACGGCGGGCTGGTCGGCGACGTGGATTTCGCCGCGGCTGCGCAGCGGGCGTCGTGGATCACGCCGGTGCCGGGTGGCGTCGGTCCGATGACGGTCGCGATGCTGATGCAGAACACGCTCGAGGCGCAGCAGCTGCGCGGCGGCGCCTGAGTCGCGCGGCGGCGGTCCGACCCCGCGTGGCGGGGCGCCGCTCGGCTATACTGGCGCGCTTTCCACGGCCGGAGCCGCCTGGATGCGCCTGCTGACCGAAGCGCTGACCTTCGATGACGTCTCGCTGGTCCCGGCCGAGTCCGACGTGCTGCCGAAGGACGTCTCGACCAGCACCCGGCTCACGCGCGGCATCGCGCTCAACATACCGGTCGTCTCGGCGGCGATGGACACGGTCACCGAGGCGCGGCTCGCGATCACGATGGCGCAGCACGGCGGCATCGGGATCATCCACAAGAACATGCCGCCGGAAC
Organism: Lysobacteraceae bacterium; assembly: GCA_002995625.1. Lineage (GTDB taxonomy): Bacteria > Pseudomonadota > Gammaproteobacteria > Xanthomonadales > Ahniellaceae > UDEA-SF1. Next base: position 53,944 of record PVBP01000007.1, read on the forward strand.
GCCAGGCCGCCGAGGTGCGCCTGGTCAAGAAGTTCGAGGCCGGCGTGATCCGCGATCCGATCACGGTGACCCCGGACACCAGCATCCGCGACGTCATCGCGATCACGCGGGCCCGCAACATCTCCGGCGTGCCGGTGGTCGAGGGCCAGGAGCTGGTCGGCATCGTGACCTCGCGCGACCTGCGCTTCGAGACCAACCTCGACGCGCCGGTGTCGACGATCATGACCCCGAAGCCGCGGCTCGTGACGGTGCGCGACGGCGCCGACGACGAGGCGGTGCTCGCGCTGCTGCACAGGCACCGGATCGAGAAGGTGCTGGTCGTCAACGACCAGTTCGAGCTGCGCGGGATGATCACGGTCAAGGACATCCAGAAGGCGCGCGACAACCCGAACGCCTGCAAGGACGAGGCCGAACGGTTGCGCTGCGGCGCCGCGGTCGGCGTCGGCGGCGACACCGAGGAGCGGATCGAGCGGCTGGTCGAGGCCGGCGTCGACGTGATCATCGTCGACACCGCGCACGGGCACTCGCGCGGCGTGATCGAGCGCGTCGCGTGGATCAAGCGGCACTATCCGACGCTGCAGGTGATCGGCGGCAACATCGTGACCGGCGAGGCGGCAAAGGCGCTGGTCGACGCCGGCGCGGACGGCGTCAAGGTCGGCGTCGGCCCGGGCTCGATCTGCACCACCCGGATCGTCGCCGGAGTCGGCGTGCCTCAGATCACCGCCGTCGCGATGGTCGCCGAGGCGCTGGCCGGGACCGACGTGCCGCTGATCGCCGACGGCGGCATCCGCTATTCCGGGGACATCGCCAAGGCGATCGCCGCCGGCGCTTCGTGCGTGATGATCGGCGGGATGTTCGCCGGAACCGAGGAGGCGCCCGGCGAGGTCGAGCTCTACCAGGGCCGCTCGTACAAGAGCTATCGCGGGATGGGCTCGCTCGGCGCGATGCAGGGCGGCTCGAAGGACCGCTACTTCCAGGACGCGGCCGACGCCGACAAGCTGGTCCCCGAGGGCATCGAGGGCCGCGTGCCGTACCGGGGACCGCTCGGGAACATCATCCACCAGCTGGTCGGCGGCCTGCGCGCGTCGATGGGCTATGTCGGCTGCGCGACGATCGACGAGATGCGCGCGAGGCCCCGCTTCGTGCGGGTGACCTCGGCCGGCATGCGCGAAAGCCACGTCCACGACGTCGCGATCACCAAGGAAGCGCCGAACTACCGGATGGAATGAGCGCACAGCGTGCGCGGCGAATGGCAAACGGCGAATGGCGAATAGGAAACCGCGCATGTTCGCCGTACGGCATCCTTGCGGCCATTCGCCATTCGCCATTCGCCACTTCCCCCCATGACCGACATCCACGCCGACAAGATCCTGATCCTCGACTTCGGGGCGCAGTACACGCAGCTGATCGCGCGGCGGATCCGCGAGATCGGGGTCTACTGCGAGATCTGGGCGTGGGACCACGACCCGGCCGACATCGCGCGTTTCGCGCCGCGCGGCATCGTGCTCTCCGGGGGGCCGGAATCGACCACCGAGTCCGGCTCGCCACGCGCGCCGGACGAGGCCTTCGCGGCCGGCGTGCCGATCCTCGGCATCTGCTACGGCATGCAGACGATGGCGGTGCAGCTCGGCGGGCGGGTCGAGGGCGGCCACCACCGCGAGTTCGGCTACGCGCGCGTCGCGGTGCGCGGCGAGTGCCGCCTGTTCGAGGGACTCGCCGACGGCTGGGACGGCCGGGTGCCGCAGCTCGACGTCTGGATGTCGCACGGCGATCGCGTCACCGCGCTGCCGGAGGGGTTCACGACGGTCGGCTCGACCGACAGCGTCGAGCACGCGGCGATGGCCGACGAGCGCCGCGGCTGGTACGGGGTCCAGTTCCACCCGGAAGTGACGCACACGCCACAGGGCGCCGACATGCTGCGCCGCTTCGCGGTCGAGATCTGCGGCTGCCGCACGCTGTGGACGCCGGCCAACATCATCGACGACGCGATCGCGCGCGTGCGCGGGCAGGTTGGCGGCGACCGCGTGATCCTGGGCCTCTCGGGAGGCGTCGATTCGTCGGTGGTCGCGGCGCTGCTCGACCGCGCGATCGGTGACCAGCTCACGTGCGTCTTCGTCGATACCGGGCTCCTGCGCTGGCACGAGGGCGACCAGGTGATGGCGACGATGGCCGAGCACATGGGCGTCAACGTCATCCGCGTCGACGCCGCGCCGCGCTACTTCGCCGCGCTCGCGGGGGTCGAGGACCCCGAGGCCAAGCGCAAGATCATCGGGCGCCTGTTCGTCGAGATCTTCGAGGAGGAGGCGAGGAAGCTCGACGGCGTGAAGTGGCTCGCGCAGGGCACGATCTATCCCGACGTGATCGAGTCGGCGGGCTCGAAGACCGGCAAGGCCCACGTGATCAAGAGCCACCACAACGTCGGCGGCCTGCCGGAGCGGATGGCGCTGGGCCTCGTCGAGCCGCTGCGCGAGCTGTTCAAGGACGAGGTGCGCCGGATCGGCGTCGAGCTCGGCCTGCCGCGCGAGATGGTCTACCGCCACCCGTTCCCGGGCCCCGGCCTCGGCGTGCGCATCCTCGGCGAGGTTCGGCCCGAATACGCCGATCTGCTCGCCCGCGCGGACCACATCTTCATCGAGGAACTGCGCCGGCACGGCCTCTATGACCGGACCAGCCAGGCCTTCGCGGTGTTCCTGCCGGTGAAGTCGGTCGGCGTGGTCGGCGACGCCCGCGCCTACGAGTGGGTCATCGCGCTGCGCGCGGTCGAGACCGTCGACTTCATGACCGCGCACTGGGCGCGGCTGCCTTATGAGTTCCTCGACTTGGTCAGCCGCCGCATCATCAACGAGCTGCGCGGGGTCTCGCGCGTCGTCTACGACGTCTCCGGCAAGCCGCCGGCGACGATCGAGTGGGAATGACGGTGCGGCGTCGGTCCCGGACCGACCCAGTCGTGGATCGTGATCCGGCAGCGTCGCCGCGCACCATCGCGTCGGCTGCCGGGACTGCGGAGGACATGCGCTGGATGCGGCGCGCAATGCGCCTCGCCGAGCTCGGCCGCGACCGCGAGGACGAGGTGCCGGTCGGGGCCGTGATCGTCCGCGACGGCGCGAGGATCGCCGAGGGCTGGAACCGGAACATCACCTGCCACGACCCCAGCGCGCACGCCGAAATCGTCGCGATGCGCCGGGCAGGCCGCAAGCTCGGCAACCACCGGCTGGTCGGCTGCACGCTGTACGTCACGCTGGAGCCCTGCGCGATGTGCGCGATGGCGATGGTCCACGCGCGGCTGGCGCGCGTCGTCTACGCGGCCTCGGACCCGAAGACCGGCGCGGCCGGCAGCGTCTTCGACCTGCTCGAATCGCCGCGCCACAACCACCGGATCGCGGTGACGCGCGGCGTCCTCGCGGACGAGGCGGGGAACCTGCTTCGGACATACTTCCGGGCCAAGCGCTGCAGGACGGAGTAGCGGATGAGCGACCCATCGGCGCCATCGGGCGGCAGGCTGGTCTGGATCGATCTCGAGATGACCGGGCTCGACCCGGATGCCGACACGATCCTCGAGATCGCGACGATCGTGACCGACGACGAACTGGTCGAGATCGCCGAAGGACCGGTGCTCGCGATCGCCCAGCCGCTGGCGCGGCTCGAGGCGATGGACGACTGGAACCGCACCCAGCACCGGAAGTCCGGACTGTGGGACCGGGTGCTGGGCGAGGGTCTGCCGATCGCCGAGGCGGAGCGTCGTACGCTCGAGTTCGTCTCGTCCCACGTCGGGCCGCGGGTCTCGCCAATCTGCGGCAACTCGATCTGCCAGGACCGGCGCTTCCTCGCGCGCCACATGCCGGCGCTCGAGCGCCACTTTCACTACCGCAATCTCGATGTCAGCACGGTCAAGGAGCTGGCGCGGCGCTGGGCGCCGGACGTGCTGGCCGCGCTGACCAAGCTCGGAGCCCACACCGCGCTGTCGGACATCCGCGAATCGATCGCCGAGCTCCGCCACTACCGGCGCTTCATGGGGCGGCTGGGCGGGAAGGGTGCGGAGAGCTGAGCCGGGATGGGGCGCGCTCGCGAGGTGCATGTATGGAGTGCGCTTCAGCGGACCGATATCGCGCCGAAGTTCCGCATCGTCCCCGGTGCGCACAGGGTGCGCTTTTGCGCACCAACGGGACAGCGGAGGCCCTTCGGCGCGCCAAGGCGCACCCTGCGGGCGCGATCATGGGGTGCTCCTCGGCGCACCGAGGCCACGGGCGCGAGTCGGGTTCACGCCCCCACGGCCGATCGGAGCGCGTCGGGGCTTCTGGTGGGCTCATCCCGCGCGCTTGTGGCGCGCGAGCTTGATCCAGGTGTCGACGACGGTGTCCGGGTTCAGCGAGATCGACTCGATGCCCTGGTCCATCAGCCATTCGGCGAGGTCCGGGTGGTCGGACGGGCCCTGGCCGCAGATGCCGATGTACTTGCCGCGCCGGCGGCAGGCCGAGATCGCCATCGACAGCAGCGCCTTGACCGCGTCGTTCCGCTCGTCGAAGAGGTGGGCGACGATGCCCGAGTCGCGGTCGAGGCCGAGCGTGAGCTGGGTCAGGTCGTTCGAGCCGATCGAGAACCCGTCGAAGTGGTCGAGGAACCGGTCGGCCAGCAGCGCGTTCGACGGCACCTCGCACATCATGATCACCTTGAGCCCGTTCTCGCCGCGCCGTAGCCCATTCTCGGCGAGCACCTCGATGACCTTCGCGCCTTCCTCGACGGTGCGGACGAACGGGATCATGACCCAGGCGTTGGTCAGGCCCATCGTCTCGCGGACCTTCCGCATCGCTCGGCACTCGAGCGCGAAGGCCGCCTGGAAACTCCGGTCGACGTAGCGCGAGGCGCCGCGGAACCCGATCATCGGATTCTCCTCGACCGGCTCGTAGCGCTTGCCGCCGATCAGGTTCGCGTACTCGTTGGACTTGAAGTCCGACAGCCGGACGATCACCGGATGCGGCGCGAAGGCCGCGGTGATCGTCGCGATGCCCTCGGCGAGCCGATCGACGTAGAAGTCGACCGGACTGGCGTAGCCGGCGATGCGCTCGTCGATGCGCGCGCGCACGTCGGCGTCCTGGCGGTCGTACTCGAGCAGCGCCTGCGGATGGACGCCGATGTGCGCGGCGATGATCATCTCGAGCCGCGCCAGCCCGACGCCCGCGTGCGGCAGCATCGCGAAATCGAAGGCGCGCTCGGGGTTGGCGACGTTCATCATCACCTTGAGCGGCGCCTCCGGCATCTGGCCGAGGTCGGTCGTCACGCGCTCGAAGGGCAGGCGGCCGGCGTAGATGTAGCCGGTGTCGCCCTCGGCGCAGGAGACGGTGACCTCGGCCACGCCCTCGAGGCGCCGGGTCGCATCGCCGCAGCCGACCACGGCCGGGATGCCGAGCTCGCGCGCGATGATCGCGGCGTGGCAGGTGCGCCCGCCGCGATTGGTGACGATCGCCGCGGCGCGCTTCATGATCGGTTCCCAGTCCGGGTCGGTCATGTCGGCGACCAGCACGTCGCCTGCCTGGACCCGATCCATCTCGGCAACGGACTTCACGACGCGGGCCGGGCCCTGGCCGATCTTCTGGCCGATCGCTCGACCCTCGGCCAGCACCGGTCCGCGCCGGTCGAGGACGTAGCGCTCGATCCGTTGCGCCGCGGCGCGGGACTTCACCGTTTCGGGCCGGGCCTGCAGGATGTAGATGCGGCCGGTGATGCCGTCCTTGCCCCACTCGACGTCCATCGGACGCCCGTAGTGGCGCTCGATCGTGACCGCATGGCGCGCCAGCGTGACCACGTCCGCGTCGGTGAGGCAGAAGCGGCGCTGTTCCGGTTCGGGCACCGGCTCGACCCGCACGCGCTCGCCGGCACGGTCCGAGAACACCATCCGCTCGCGCTTGCTGCCGAGCTGGCGGCGCAGGATCGGATGGCGGCCCGCCGCGAGGGTCGGCTTGTGGACGTAGAACTCGTCCGGGTTCACCGCGCCCTGGACCACCAGCTCGCCGAGGCCCCAGCTCGCGGTGATGAAGACGACGTCCGGAAAGCCGGATTCGGTGTCGATCGTGAACAGCACGCCCGAGGCGCCGACATCCGAGCGCACCATCTGCTGCACCGTGGCCGACAGCGCCACGTCGGCGTGCGCGAAGCCGTGGTGCACCCGGTAGGCGATCGCGCGGTCGTTGTAGAGCGAGGCGAAGACCTCCCGGACCTTCTCGACCACCTGGTCGGCGCCGACGACGTTGAGGAAGGTTTCCTGCTGGCCGGCGAAGGACGCATCGGGCAGGTCCTCGGCGGTCGCCGAGGATCGAACGGCCACCGCGAGTTCGACGCCGGCTTCCGCGCACATCCGCGCGTAGCCGTCGCGGATCGCGGACTCGAGCGCCGCCGGCAACGGCGCGTCGAGCACCCAGCGCCTGATCTCGCGGCCGGCCTCGACCAGCGCGGCGACGTCGTCGACGTCGAGCGCATCGAGGCGGGCGTTGATGCGGGAGGTCAATCCGGCGTCGCCGAGAAAACCGCGAAAGGCGCTCGCGGTCGTCGCGAAGCCGCCCGGGACGTCGACCCCGGCCTCGGACAGGTGCCCGATCATCTCGCCGAGCGAGGCGTTCTTGCCGCCCACTTCGGGCAGGTCGGTCAGGCGTAGGCGGTTCAGCCAGAGGATCTGTTCGGACAAGGCTCGGCTCCGACGGGTCGGCGCGGCTCGCGGACCGCGGGAAACCCTCGATCATCGCGGCAGGTCGGCGAATAAACAACCGCGGGCCTCGGTCGGGGCCGCCGACGGCCGGCCTACAATGCGCGACCGCGGCCCGGAATCTGGCGATGCCGAGAACCATCTTCTACATCTCCGACGGCACCGGCATCACCGCGGAGACGATCGGCCATTCGCTGATGACGCAGTTCGAAGGGGTCGCCTTCGAGGAACTGCGCATTCCGTTCGTCGACGACGCCGAGAAGGCACACGCCGCGGTGGCCCGCATCCGCAACGCCGCCGCGGCGTCCGGATTGCGCCCGATCGTCATCAACACCGTCGTCGACCGGAGCCTGTCCGAGATCCTCGCGAGCAGCGGCGCGCTGGTCCTCGACGTGTTCGCGCCGTTCATCGGGCCGCTCGAGCGCGAACTCGGGGTTCGGCAGCAGCCGCGTGTCGGCAAGGCGCATGGCCTCGTGAACTTCGCGCAGTACGAGGCCCGCATCAATGCGACCAACTTCGCGCTGTCGCACGACGACGGGCAGGACATGAACTTCGCCGACGCCGAACTGATCCTGGTGGGCGTCTCGCGCAGCGGCAAGACGCCGACCTGCCTCTACATCGCCCTCCACTTCGGCATCCGCGCCGGCAACTATCCGCTGACCCCGGACGACCTCGAGCGCGGCTGCCTCCCGGAGCGCCTCGCCGCGCACCGCGCCAAGCTCTACGGACTCACGATCGATCCGGTGCGGCTGCAGCAGGTCCGCCAGGCACGACGCCCCAACTCGCGCTACTCGACGATCGAGCAGTGTCGCTGGGAGGTGGCCACGGCCGAGAAGCTGCTGCGCCGCGAGGGCATCCCGCTGCTGTCGACGACCCACACCTCGATCGAGGAAATCGCGAGCAAGGTGCTGGCGGCGCTCGGCATCAACAAGCATCTTTACTGACCGGAAGTCAAGTGGTCCGCGCGCGATGCCGCGCACTGTTCGCGCGCGTCCCGGGCTGCTATACAGCGCCCATGTCGAGCGTGCTTCGCCACCATGTCGCACGAGTGCCGTCCAGCCGCTATGCGCGGCTGATGGCGCTCTATGCCGACAACTACTGGCGCCTGACGCGGGTGTTCGGTCCGGATCGCCTGGCTCCCGGCGAGTACCGCTCGATCGTCGGCGACGGGCTCGACCTGACGCTGCGAATGGACGAGCGCCGGCCCTACACGCTCGACTTCACGCTGAGCTACCTGATCCCGGATCCGGACAGCGGTCGTCCGGATCCGTCGGCCTCGATCCGCCTGTATCGCGATGCGCGACTGGCGGAAGTGCTGGCGTGCCACGGCGCGCGGCGGATCGAGGACGCGATCGGGCGGCGCGCCGGCTGCGAGGCGATCGTCTCGCACCGGATGCGCATGAACGCGTTCCTCGGCAAATGGCTCGAGTACCTCGAGGAGCGGGGCCACTCGCGTTTCACGCTCAGGCCGCTCGAGGAGGCGCTCGAGTCCGCGCCCCCCGGGAGTTGACCGCAAGCGCGCCCGACCGTATCCTTGTCGGCTCTCCGTGGGGCCATAGCTCAGTTGGGAGAGCGCGACAATGGCATTGTCGAGGTCGTCGGTTCGATCCCGACTGGCTCCACCAGATACCACGCGATAGGCGTCACGCCGCGTCCCCATCGTCTAGAGGCCTAGGACACCTCCCTTTCACGGAGGCGACCGGGGTTCGAATCCCCGTGGGGACGCCATTCGAGACGTTCGAAGGCCGCTGCGACCCAGCGGCCTTTCTGTTTGCCGAATTCGAACTCCGGAGGGCGAGACCCGATCCGCGCCGCTCGTGCGGTGCGGACGCGCGGCATGCCGCGCGAGGGTCGAGCGCCCCGCCATGGAGGGCGGGGCAGGGAGGGGCGCCAAGGATGGCTGCTTGACGCCTCGCGGACAGAATCATTCGCCTGCGTGCCGCGCGCAGCGCGGACCCCGAGCCGCAGGCGA
>PVBP01000008.1 GCA_002995625.1 Lysobacteraceae bacterium
GGCCGCGATCCACGCCAGCAGGTAGCCGGCGTCCGGCGCGTCGGGCTCGGCGCGCTCGAGCACGGCGACCGCCTCGCCGACGGCCTCCGGCGTGCCGACGAACAGGATCAGCACCTCGCCGAGCAGCGCGGCGAGCCGCGGATGCCGACCCACGTCGCGGCGGAGCAGGGCCAGGGCGCCGGGGAGGTCGCCGCGGGCGAGCAGGGCCTGGGCCTCGCGCGCGCGCGCGACATCGTCGGGTCGGTCTGGAACGCTTGCCTCGTTCATCGTCTGCGTACGCCCGTGCGGTGGCCGACGCCCTCCCGATCCGCCGTGAAGCTGGCACAGTATCGCGAAGCCCGGATGGATTTGCCCCGCATGCTCGACATCCTCCCCGCGTTCGCGGTTCCGATGGCCTTCGCGCGCCGGCCCGACGACGGGCTCGATGCGGAACTGCGCGAGCTGTTCCTCGCGCGCGAGGCGGACGGCGAGCGCTGGCGCAATCCGAATCCGTACACGCTGCGCAACGCGGCGCTCTACGAGAGCCGCTTCGACCTGTTCGACTGGCCCGAGGCGCCGGTGCAGCGACTCAAGCATTACTGCTGGCACGCGACGATGGAGCTCGTGCGCCAGCTCAACGGTTACGACCTCGCGACGATGCGGCGGATCGACATGGCCGCGGATGCCTGGTTCCACGTGACCCGACGCGGCGGGCTGTTCGGGATCCACAACCATCCGATGGCCTCGTGGTCGGGCGTCTACTGCGTCGACGGCGGACGCCACGATCCCGATGACGGCCAGAGCGGCCTGCTCACCTTCATCAATCCGTTCGTGATGTCGACGATGTTCGTCGATGCCGGTGTCGCCGAGATGCGCGAGCCGTTCGCGTGGACCAGCCGCAGCCATCGGCTCGAGGCGGGCCAGCTGGTGCTGTTCCCGTCGTGGCTGCTGCACGAGGTCAAGCCCTTCCATGGCGAGGGCACGCGGATCACGGTGGCGTTCAACGCCTGGTTCCACCTGCGGCCGGCCTGAGCCGGCGATCGAAAGGGTCCGCGCTTCGCGGCGGCGGGCGCCGTTGCGTCTTGCGGCGGTGGGCTCGCGTCCGGCCCCGATCGACCCCGGAAAAGGCTACGGCCCCTTGCGGGGCCGTAGCGGTGTTGCGAAACGCTTGGGTTCCGACCGGAATCAGAACTTCTGCGTGTAGCCGACGTACCAGAACACGCCCGGGATGTCGTAGCTGTCGACGAAGCTGTTCGCGAAGGTCGCCACCGAGCGCGGCGGATCCTTGTCGAACAGGTTGCGGGCGCCGACGCGCACGGTGCCGTCCCACGGCGTGTTGTACGTGACCTGGAGGTCGTGGTACGTGGTCGAGCCGAGGCGGTTGCGCGGCGCCGGGCCGGTCGCGATGCGGCGATCACCCTGCGAGCACAGCGGGAAGTTCGCGATCGGGCGGCCGGTGGCCGAGTCGATCGTCGTGTGCAGCGCCTCGAAGCCACCGCAGTCCTCGACCAGCGCCGACAGGTAGCGGGCGCCGTAGTTCACGCCCCAGTCGCCGTAGTTCCAGCGCAGGGTCGCGGTCGAGCGGACGCGCCAGGTGGCGTCGCCGAACGCGCCGAGCGTGCGGCCGACCAGCTGGGTCGCGGTCGACAGCGCGCCGGTCGTGACCTTCGCGCTCGACGTGTAGCTGTTGTTCCAGCCGAGCTGGAAGCGGCCGAAGTCGGTGTCGAAGCGGTAGTTGGCCGACAGGTCGTAGCCTTCGATCTCGACGAACGCCAGGTTGAAGTTGCCGAGGCGGATCGTCTCGATCGCGCCCGAGCCGTCACGCGTGATGAACGCGCAGTCGGTCGGATCGCCGTTGCGGATGCAGCCGTTCAGGATCGCCTGGGCGCTACGCGCCGCGAGACCATCGCGCAGGAAGATCTCGTACCAGTCGAGGCTGACATCGAAGCCCTCGAGGAAGCCCGGGCTGTAGACGAGACCCAGCGTCTTCGTGCGGCCACGCTCCGGATTCAGGAACGGGTTGCCGCCCGAGAGCGCGCGGATCTGGCTCGTCAACTGCGGCGCGCCGGCCGCCGGGACGCCCTGCGCGAAGCAGCGCGCGCGCTGCTCGGCGGTCAGCGCCGCGAACGGGTTGCCGGCGAAGGCCGCGTTGGTGCACGGGTCGGTCGCCTGCGGGAAGCCTTCCTGGCCACCGCCAAACAGCGCGGTGACGGCCGGCGCGCGGAAGGTGTCGGCATAGTTGCCGCGCACCAGCAGGTCGGCGAAGGGCTTCCACGTGAAGCCGTACTTGTAGTTGTCCGAGTCGTAGTCGCGCGATACCTGCGTCGGGCCGACCAGACCCGAGTTCTTGTAGTCGGACGTACGGCCGGCGATCTGGAACTCGAGGCGCTCGGCGCCCGGCACGTCACGCAGCACCGGGATCGAGAGCTCGAGGTACATTTCCTCGGCGACGACCTGGCCCTTGGTGTTCTCGGCGAAGTTGTTCGACGAGCCGCCACCGGCGACCAGCGCGTCCTGGGTCACGGTGAGGCCATTGCGGCGCCACTCGACGCCGGCCGCGAACGCGAGCGGGCCGGCCGGCAGCTCGAACAGGTCGCCGGTCAGGTTCGCGCCCCAGTTGGTCATGTCGATGACCGAGCCGCTGGTCAGCGTGTAGGTGATGTAGCGGATCATCTCCGGCGTCAGGCCGGTCACGCCGTTGAACAGGTTCACCGGCACGCAGTCACGGATCACCGCGGTCGGGGTGCCGCAGCGCGGCACGCCGGCGGCGTCACGGAACGACGGACCGAGGCCACGCGCGAGGTTGAACAGGTTGACGTAGTTGAGGCCGATCGAGTTCCGGCTGCCCTCGCCACGGGTGTAGAACACATCCCAGCTGAACGGACGGTCGAACAGGTCGAAGGCGCCATCGAAGCCGGCCGTGATCGCGTACTGGTCGTAGTCCTGGATGTTGGTGCGCGGACCGGCGGCGCTCATGCGGTAGCCGACCGTGCTGGTCAGGTTGACGCCGAACGGGTTGTAGATGTTCTGCGCCGACACCGGGAACGCCCACTGCGGACCCGAGGCGTTGATCGTCAGCGGCACCTCGGCGATGCGCGTGACCGACTTGCGCTGGTTGTAGTTGAACTGCGAGAAGAAGCGGATGTTGTCGGTCAGCTGGTAGCTGGCCTGGGTGTAGGCCGACAGGCGATCCGACGGGGTGAACAGGTAGTTCACCGGCGCGAAGTTGTAGCGCAGCGTGTTGTTGAACAGCACGAAGTCCGACGCGACGCGGTTGCCCGCGCCCTCGCGCGCCGGGTTGAGGCCGACGTTGACGTTGCCGCCTGCCGGAAGGCCGAGGTGCGGCACCGCGCTGCGCGGCACCGAGAAGATGCCGAACTGGCCGAAGGCCGAACCGAACGCGAGTTCGACGCCCGCGACCGGGAAGCGCGAGATCTCGCGGTCGCCCGCGAACACCGGCTCGAACTCCTGCTTGCTGATGTTGAACAGGATGCTGCCGCGCTCCGACGTGGTGCCGAGGGTCAGCGAGACCTGGTTCTGCTCGCCGTCGCCCTTGTCGAACTGGCCGTAGTAGGTCTCGAGCTCGGCGCCCTCGTAGTTGTCGCGCAGGATGATGTTGATCACGCCGCCGATCGCGTCGGAGCCGTAGATCGCCGACGCGCCGTCGGTCAGCACTTCGACGCGCTGGATCGCCGCGGTCGGGATGGTCGAGGTGTCGACCGCGCCGCCACCGAGGGCCAGCCAGCGACGGCCGTTGACGAGCACCAGCGTGCGGGCGGCGCCGAGGCCGCGCAGCGACACGGTCTGGGTGCCGTCGTTCGCGTTGGTGTCGTTGGTCAGGTTGGTGAGACCCAGCGAGTCGGCCTGGGTCAGGTTGCGGACCACGTCACCGACGGTCTGCAGGCCCGCGGCCTGGAGTTCGGCACGCTCGATGACGACCACCGGCGAGGCGGTCTCGACGTCGGCGCGCTTGATGCGCGAGCCCGTGACCGTGATGGTCTCGAGCCGGGTGGACTGCTCGCCCTGGCCGGTCTGCGCGAAGACGGCCGGTGCCGCGACCGCCGCGGTGGCGGCCGCGCCGAGCGTCAGCGCCAGACGAACGGCCTGCGACAGTTCGTTCTTGCTAGCTCTCATTGAGTCTCTCCAACTGGAATGTTGAAACGTTCGGGACAAAGGGCCGCCGTCCATGGGCAGCCACAGTCGAGACACCGGCACACCGACCGGCTACCCGCCAGCATAACAACATTTGAACAAGTTGGGAACGCGCGTTGCTGTGTCGCAACAGAGGGGAGCGCGGCGTGCGCCGTGGCGGCAGGGCCCGGGAACCCCGAAGGCCGGACTAGAAATCCTGGCGGTAGCGCACGAAGGGCGCTCGGAGCGCCGGCGGCGCCGACCGCGGTGCCGGCACCGCGGGCTTGAACTCGCCGTCGCGCACGATCAGGTTCTCGGCCCCGAAGCTCAGCTCGCCCTCCCACGGCGTGATCCACGACACCTCGAGGTCGAGGGCACCGATCTCGGCGAGCCGCTCGCCGGCCGGCCGAGGCCGCGTCAGACGGCCGGTGAGTCCGCCGGACCACGCGCCGCGCGCGAGCCCGAGGGACAGGGACTGCTGGTCGAAGCCGGGCACCGTGCCGGCGATCGGGCCGATCGGTTCGACCGCCGCGACGGCGGCCGCCCAGCGCAGCCCCAGGTCCTCGCCGAGCCGGACGCGGCCGTCGATGCCGAAGCGCTCGATCGCGAGGCGACCGGTGGCCGATTCGCCGATCACGAGCGGCCACGCGTTCGGCGCGGTTGCGGCGAGTGCGGGCGCGGCGGTCAGCGATCCGGTCGCCGGGATCGGGAGCGTCCAGGTCTCGGCCCTCAGGCCAAGCGACGCCTGGTCCGCGATCCACGAGAGGGTGGCCGAGAGCCCACCGGACCCCGCGGAGGGGCTGCCTGCGCAGGCGCCCGTGCCGGCGAGCGACAGCCACATCGGCAGCGAGCAGGAACCGTCGTGCGATCCAGGCGGCGCCATGGCCACCGGGTCGAGCCGCAGGACCAGCGACGGGCCGGCACGCAAGCCGGCCGACGGGACGACGTCGGCGACGGACGGCCGACGCTCCACGGGACGGAACGGAATCGGCGTCTCGGGCTGGGGGTCGTCGCGGAGTCCGACCAACCAGTCGCCATCGGCCGAGAGGCGCCAGACGATTCCGCCCCGGTCGTTCCCGCCCGAATCGGCGCTGGCATGCGCAGGCGTCCCCGGGATCAGCCCGAGGCCCAGCATGCCCACGACGATCAGCACCCGTCTCATGATTCGCATTCCCGTCGAGGACCGATCCTTCGCGCGCAGGTTCCCAACACCGGCGGACGCTTGACCGCTCCTCTTCACGTGAATCCTATCTTAACAACAGATCGCTGACCGCTTCGTGACGGTCGGCACGATTCGGAGCCCGGGGGCGGCCCTCGTGGATCCGGCGAAGGCGGCGGCGGGAACGGGATTAGACTTCGGGCTCGACCTCGGGAGACGCGCAATGGCCAAGGTCCATGAACTGCTGGCGACCAAGGGCGCCGCGATCCACGCCATCGGACCCGACGAGCCGGTGCTGGCCGCGATCCAGGCGATGTCCGACCACGGGATCGGCGCGCTGCTGGTGATGCGCGGACCGGAGCTGCTCGGCATCGTGTCCGAGCGGGACTACGCGCGCAAGGTGATCCTGCGGGGGCGTTCGTCGGCCGAGACGCCGGTCTGGGAAATCATGTCCCAGCCGGTCGTCACGGTGACGCCCGACACCAGCGTCGCCACCTGCATGATGCTGATGACCGAGCGGCGAATCCGGCACCTGCCGGTGGTCGACTCAGGCCGCGTCGTCGGGGTGCTGTCGATCGGCGACCTGGTCCGCTCGGTCATCGAGGAGCAGGAACGCGAGATCGCGGAGCTCCAGCGCTACATCGCCGGCTGAATCCGCAGACCGCATGTTTCCCGATCGACCGGAGGACGATCCGGACCCGGCCCCGACGGCCTCGCTGGACGGGGCGACGGCACGGCTCCCGCCCGCTCGCGCGCGGCACGCCGCCTTCGAGGCCCTGCTGAGGGACTTCGGTCGGCGCATCCGGCAACTCGTCGAGTCGCATTGCCGGGGGACGCAGGGGCTGGACCCGGACGACATCGAGCAGGAGGTGCGGGTCCGGCTGTGGCGCGCCCTCGACGGTGACCGGATCGAGGCCCTTGGTGCGTCCTATATCCAGCGCGCGGTGGTCTCGACCGTGATCGACGCGGCTCGACGGGCGGCACTCCGGGTCACGGAGCCGCTCCCGGAGGCGGGTCGCGAGACGCTGGCGGATGCCGCGCCGGGACCCTCGATCGAGGAAGCAGCGTTGGGTCGCCAGCGGGCGGAGCGGGTCTGGATGGCCATCCAGTCGCTGCCGGGTCGCCGGCGGGTGCCGATCAAGCTGCACCTGCAGGGTTTCTCGCTGCAGGAGATCGCCGAACTCGAGGGCGTCAGCCCGGAGGCGGCACGCAAGCTGGTGTCTCGGGGCATGGAAGCCCTGAAGGAACGCCTGGCGGAGCTGGGCATCGATGATGAAGGTGACTGACGTGACCGGGAAGCTGGACGGCATCGGAGAGTCGCGGGACGCGATGGTCGGCATCGACGCCGACGACATCGTGCGGCTCGCGCGCGGCGAGCACCTGGGCGCCCGCCACGATGCGGCGCTGGAGGCGCTCGCGGCATCGCCGGCGGCGCGGGATGCCTACCGGATCGCCCGTGCGGTCGAGCCCGAGGCGCGTGAACTGGCGCTGCGCATCGCCGCTGTGCGCGGCGCCAACGTCGTGGCGATCCGGCGCGAGGCTCCGGTGCAACGCCGGCCAATGCGCTGGGCCGCGGCCGCGGCCGTCGGCTTCGTCGCCGTTGGCGTCGCGCTGTTCGGCGGGCAGGGGACGATCCACGCGCCGCAAGCGCCCGTCGCCTCGGCGGAACCTGCGACTCGCTCCGACCTGATCTTCCGCTCGTCGGACGAGGGCCTGGCGTCGGCCGGGCAGAAGAAGGCCGGGTCAGACGATCTGTTCGTCGACGCGTTCGGCGGCTGAGGGCCACCCGCCCGCCAGGCGCGCCGGGCCCGGCACCCCGCGGTCCGCTCGTCGTGCAGCGGCCTCAGGCCTCCGCCGAAGCGTGGCCGTGCTCGCGGGTCTTGGCGAAGCGGACCTTCGGCCAGCGCTCGATCGTGAGGTCGAGGTTGACCCGTGACGGCGCGAGGTAGACGAGCTCCCCGGCCGCGTCGATCGCGAGGTTCTGCGCATTGCGCTCGCGGAACTCCTCGAGGTGTCGCGGGTCGTCGCAGGACACCCAGCGCGCGGTCGCGACGCCCACGGCCTCGAAGCTGCACTCGACCCCGTACTCGTCCTTGAGCCGGTAGGCGACGACGTCGAACTGCAGCATGCCGACCGCGCCCAGGATCAGGTCGTTCGACATCAGCGGCCGGAAGAACTGGGTCGCCCCTTCCTCGGACAGCTGCGCGAGGCCCTTCGCGAGCTGCTTGGCCTTGAGCGGATCGCGCAGGCGCGCGCGCCGGAACAGCTCGGGCGCGAAGTTCGGGATCCCGGTGAACGACAGTGCCTCGCCCTCGGTGAAGGTGTCCCCGATCGAGATCGTGCCGTGGTTGTGGATGCCGATCACGTCGCCCGGGTAGGCGCGCTCGACGTGCTCGCGGTCGGAGGCCATGAAGGTCAGCGCGTTGGCGAGCTTCACGTCCTTGCCAGCGCGGACGTGGAACGCCTTCATGCCGGCCTCGAAGGTGCCCGAGCACACGCGCATGAACGCGACGCGGTCGCGGTGCATCGGGTCCATGTTGGCCTGGATCTTGAACACGAAGCCGGTCAGCTTCGGCTCGAAGGGATCGACGCTGCGGGTCGTGGTCGCGCGCGGCTTCGGGGCCGGCGCGTTCGCGACGAAGAAGTCGAGCAGCGGCTGCACGCCGAAGTTGTTGACCGCCGAGCCGAAGAACACCGGCGTCTGGCGGCCGGTGAGGTAGGCCTCGCGGTCGAAGGCGTGCGAGGCGCCGCGCACGAGTTCGATCTCGTCCCGAAGGCCGGCCAGGGTCTCGGGGCCGAGGCGCTCGGCCAGCACCGGGTCGTCGAGCGTGAGGATCGTCGAGTCCTGCCGCGTGAAGTTGCGGCCCGGTTCGTAGAGGTGCACCTCGTCGTCGACCAGGTGGTAGACGCCCTTCAGCCGCGAGCCCATGCCGATCGGCCAGGTGACCGGCGCGCAGGCGATCCCGAGCACCTGCTCGACCTCGTCGAGCAGCTCGATCGGCTCGCGGCCCTCGCGGTCGAGCTTGTTGATGAAGCTGATGATCGGCGTGTCGCGCATCCGGCACACCTCCATCAGCTTGATCGTGCGCTCCTCGACGCCCTTGGCGCAGTCGATCACCATCAGCGCCGAGTCGACCGCGGTCAGCACGCGGTAGGTGTCCTCGCCGAAGTCGGCATGGCCCGGCGTGTCGAGCAGGTTGACGATGCGGCCCTCGTAGGGGAACTGCATCACCGAACTCGTGACCGAGATGCCGCGCTCCTTCTCGAGCGCCATCCAGTCCGAGGTCGCGTGGCGCGCGGCCTTGCGACCCTTGACCGAGCCGGCCAGCTGGATCGCGCCGCCGAACAGCAGCAGCTTCTCGGTCAGCGTGGTCTTGCCGGCGTCGGGGTGCGAGATGATCGCGAACGTGCGCCGGCGCGCCGTTTCGGTGCGGTGGTCGGTCATCGGGGAAGGGCAGGAGGGCCGCACGGCGGCAGACCTGCATTATAGGCGCCCGGTTCGTCGATCTCGCTCGATCGCCGCGGACGCTTCGATCGGCGTCGGACGCCGGAAACGACGAGGGCGCCCGAAGGCGCCCCCGCATCCTGCGAGTTCCGGGCCGCGAGGGTCCCGGCGACCCGTCAGCCCTGGCGACGGACCGTCACCGCGGCGACGCCAAACAGCGCCAGCAGCAGCGCGATCAGGCTCCAGACGCTCGTCGCGCTGACCGGCACCGGCGGCGGCGAACCGGCCGGGCAGTTCAGCGTCCAGGTGCGCGTGACGTTCGTGCCACCCTGGTTCTCGGTGCAGGTCAGCGTCTGCGTGACCGCGGTCGGGCCGCGCGTGCAGGTGCCGGCCAGCGGGCCGCCCGAGATCGCGCCGTTGCCGACGGCCGTGACCGTCTGACCGAAGCCCGCGAACGGCGCGGTCGGCGCGGTGCAGGTCAGCGTCGTCGTCGCCGGCGCGCCGGTGCCGGTGCCCGGCGTCGCGACCGAGACCGCGATCGACAGGTTCGAGGTCGAGCCGATGATGCCGGTGCCGCCGGTCGCGGTCACGGTCGAGCTCGGGGCCGGCGTGTAGCCGAAGATCGGCGGCGCGGCGATGATGCCCTCGTCGAAGCTGAAGGTGTCGATGCCGATGTAGTCGGAGTTCGCGCCGCTGGGACCGCCGCTGGTCACGAAATAGCGGAACGCGATCCGGCCCGAGCCCGAGGTCGGGATGCCCTGCGCGTGCGACAGCGTGTACTGGCACCACGCGTTCGGATAGCCGCCGGTGCCCGACGCGGTCGACACGCACGGCCCGGCGGTGGCGACGAGGTTCGGGTTGATCGTGCCAAGGACGACCGTGAAGTCGGCCGGATTGGTCGACGCACCGGCCGTCGAGAGCCGGATCTCGAGCCGGTCGGCGTAGGCCGGGGTCGTGACCGTCCGCGACCAGAACTGCAGCGTCGCGCCGTTGCCGAAGCTGACCTGCGGCGTGATCAGCCAGTTGTTGATCGTGTTGTTGCCGCTGGTGTTGTTGAAGTTCGCCGCGATGTACGCGGTCGGCGCGCCGGCCTGGGCCGGAAACACCGCGGAGTTGCCCTGGAACCAGCCCGTGGTGCCGACCGGCGTGCTCTGGTTGAGGCAGGTCCAGCCCGCGACGCACTGATTAGAACCCGTGCCGGTCAGCGTGTCGAAGCCCTCGGTGATCACCGCGTTCGGCAGGAACACCTGGTTGGCCGGCGTCGCGGCGGCCGGATCACCGGGGGTGCGGGCTCCGGTGCTGGCGCTGGCGCTGGCGGCAGCGGCCAGCAGGCCGGCGGCGATGGCAAGGGACAGGGCGCGGCGGCACGACATCAGGAGACCTCCAGGGGCAATGGGCAATGGGATAACGTGCGCGGAAGATGCCCGTTAACGAACGTGATTGCAAGACTGCGTCACACTTTGGGCCCGCGGCGGCCCTCAGGCGTACCCGAAGGCCTCGCGCATCGGGGCGAGGCCGTCCGCGTAATGGCGCCACAGTCCGGCGCGATCGCGCCGGATCCCGTCCCGCACCAGCACGCTGCTCGCGGTCGCGACCGGATCCGGACTCTCCTCGATCGCGGTCATCCCCGGGACCGGCGACAGGCCGCAGAACGCCGCCAGCTCCCGCGCTGCCCGTTCGGGATCGGCGATGACGTCCTCGTAGCGGACCCGGAGCAGCCGGTCGCCGAGGAGTTCATGCCAGTGATCCATCAGCTTCCGATAGCCGCGATGGTGGCGGACGAACTCGTGCTGGTCGTAGGAATGCGGCGCCGTCCATGCGAACAGCGTGCGCAGGTTCGACAGTCCGGTGTCTAGCGGGTCCCGTTCGACGTGGATGAAGCGCGCGTGCGGCAGCGCCCGCGCCGCAAAGCCGAGATTCAGGAGGTTCTGCGGCAGCTTGTCGGTGACCCAGCGACGGCCGTCCGCGCGCCACCGGAGCGCGTCGAGGTAGCCGCGCCCGATCGCGGCCCAGTCGAGCGCGCCGCGTCGGGCGACGATCCGCGGGTCGGTCGTATCGGTGTGGTAGAGACCGCTCGCGCGCCGTAGCTGGTGGGCGAGATCGAAGGTCTCGCCGCCGGCGCGGATCGCCGGGTGGCGGCCGAGGATCCGCTCGACGAGCGTGGTGCCGGATCGGTGCAGGCCGACGATCAGGATCGGCACCAGGCTGTCGTCCGGGCAGCCATCGGCGGCGCGAACCTCGGGTGCGGCCCAGCCCATCAGCTGCTCGAACAGGGCGTCGTTGCGCGCCGGGTCGTAGCGCAGCGTCGAGCGTTTCGCGCGACACGCGCGTTCGAGGGCTTGCCAGGCGCGATCGAACGCGCCGATCTCGTGGTACTCGTTGTGCAGCGCGTAGGCGAGGTAGGCCTCGTGCTCGCCGGACGGACGCAGCCGGTCGAGCGCCCGCTCGATCCGCGCGATGCGCCGTTCGGGGTCGGGCTGGCGCAGGCGCGAGAGCAGCCAGTGCGGGTCGATCAGATCGTCATGCAGCGTCAGCACGTGCTCGAGCAGTTCGGCGGCGCGCTGGGTCTCGCCGAAGATCACCTCCATGTGCGCGTGGAAGTACACCGCGACTGCGTCGCCGGGGTCGCGCTCGGCCCCGGCCCGCGCGTACTCGCGGGCCAGTCCTTCCGCGCCGATCCGGCTCAGCTGCTGCGCGACCCGGGCGAGCTGGCTTGCCGACCCCCAGCTCGCCGGCGGGGCCTGGCGGCAGATCTCGAGCACCCAGCGCGACTCGCCGAGCCGCACGAACTGCTCCATGACCAGGAGCGCCCAGGCGGGCGAATGCATCGGCGCGCCGGCGGCGCGAAGCGCATGGGCGTGGGCGGCCCGGAAATCGCCGGTGTCGAGCTTGAGGCCGGAGAGCTGCAGCAGCGCCTCGGCATGCCAGGGCGCCTCGGCCAGCAGGGCCTCCAGCGAGGAGATCGCGGCATCGCGTCGTCCGGCGGCGGCGGCCGCTTCGGCACGTTGCCAGAGGCGACGGGCCTGTCGCGAGAGCGTCGGTGGCTGGGTCATCGATGGGGGCGCCTCGGCATCGCGAGCGCGCGAGTCTACGGCCGCCGCGCCAGGTTTCCTCGTGACCGTCCTGCCAGTCGCGGCCGGCCGCAGGGTCCGGCCATGGACGGCCGGACGGCCACCGGCGCAGGGGCGCTCAGCATTCGATGACGTTGACCGCGAGGCCGCCGCGCGAGGTTTCCTTGTACTTGTCCTGCATGTCGCGGCCGGTCTCGCGCATCGTCCGGATGACCTTGTCGAGCGAGACCTTGTGGGTGCCGTCGCCGCGCATCGCCATGCGCTGCGCGTTGATCGCCTTGACCGCGCCCATCGCGTTGCGCTCGATGCACGGGATCTGCACGAGGCCCCCGATCGGATCGCAGGTGAGCCCGAGGTTGTGCTCCATGCCGATCTCGGCCGCGTTCTCGACCTGGCCCGGGGTGCCGCCGAGTGCGGCGGTGAGGCCGGCGGCGGCCATCGAGCAGGCGACGCCGACCTCGCCCTGGCATCCGACCTCGGCGCCGGAGATCGACGCGTTCTCCTTGTACAGGATCCCGATCGCCGCCGCGGTCAGCAGGAATCGGATCACGCCGTCCTCGTTCGCGCCCGGCACGAAGCGGTCGTAGTAGTGCAGCACCGCCGGGATGATGCCGGCCGCACCGTTGGTCGGCGCGGTCACGACGCGGCCGCCGGCCGCGTTCTCCTCGTTGACCGCAAGCGCGTACAGGTTGACCCAGTCGAGGATCGTCAGCGGATCGCGCAGGGCCGCCTCGGGACGCGAGGTCAGTTCCTGCGCCATCGCCGGCGCGCGGCGCGTGACCTTGAGTCCGCCGGGCAGGACCCCGGTCGAGCGGATCCCGCGCGCGACGCAGGCCTGCATCGCGCGCCAGATCTCGATGAGCCCCGCGCGGACCTCGGCTTCCGGACGCCACGCGGTCTCGTTGGCGAGCATCACGCCGGCGATGTCGAGGCCGGACTCGGCGCAGCGCGCGAGCAGTTCCTCGCCGGTGCGGAACGGCCACGGCAGCGGCGTGGTGTCGGCGACGATGCGGTCCTCGGCGGCCTCGTCCTGGTTGACGACGAAGCCGCCGCCGACCGAGTAGTAGTCGCGGGTCGCGATCAGCTGGCCGTCGGCGTCGAAGGCCGAGAAGCGCATGCCGTTGGTGTGGTACGGCAGCTTCTCGCGCTTGTTGAAGACGAGGTCGCCCTTCTCCCGGAACGCGACCGGATGCCGGCCGAGCAGCCGGAGCGTGCCCTCGGCGCGGATCCGCGCGAGCCGCGCGTCGATGCCGTCCGGGTCGATGCGGTCCGGCCATTCGCCCTCGAGGCCCAGCATCACCGCCTTGTCGGTGCCGTGGCCGCGGCCGGTGTGCGCGAGCGAGCCGTAGAGCTCGGCGCGCACGCGCGCGACGCGCTCGAGCTGCCCGGGTTCCTCGAGCCAGCGCGTCGCGAATCGCACCGCCGCGCGCATCGGGCCGACCGTGTGCGAGCTCGACGGGCCGATGCCGATCTTGAACAGGTCGAACACGGAGACGGACATGGTCCCTCGGCGCGCGGTGGCGCCTCGCTGCGGCGGCCGCACTAGTCTATCGGTCGATCTTCCGACCGAGGCCGGCCATGGTCCTGACGCTGTACCGCCGCGACGGCTGCGAACTCTGCGACGAGGCCGAGGCGCTGCTGCGCTCGGCCGGTGTGGCCGGCTACGAGCGCGTCCAGATCGGCTGGTTCGGGCCGCACGCCGAGACCTACGGCTGGCGCGTGCCGGTGCTGCGGCGCGCCGATGGCGCCGAGCTCGACTGGCCCTTTGACGCCGCGCGGCTGCGGGACTTCCTCGCCGGCTGACGGAGCGGCGGGCTCGGCCTCGCTGCCGCGCCGGATCAGGACGCCCTCGATCTCGAGCCGGATCTCGACCTCGTCGCCGACCGCGGCCAGCAGGCGACGCATGCCGAACTCCGAGCGCCGGATCGTCGTCGTGGCCGAGAACCCGGCCCGATGCTGCAAGGTGAAGCTGTTGCGCCCGACGCGGTTGACGCGCACGTCGAGCGCGACCGGCCGCGTGGTCCCGCGCAGCGTCAGTTCGCCCTCGACGCGCAGGCGATCGTCGCCGAGCGACTCGACCCGCGTGCTGGCATAGCGCATCGTCGGCCAGCGCCTCGCGTCGAGGAAGTCGGCCGACAGCACCTTCCGTTCCCAGGCGCGATCGCCGAGCCACAGCGTCGAGACGTCGATCTCGGCCTCGACCGAGGCCGCACCGGGATCATCCGGATCGAAGCGGAACTCGCCCGAGACGCCGGTGAAGCGGCCCATCTGACGCGAGAAGCCGAGGTGGTCGGCGAAGAACAGCACCTGGCAGTGGATCGGCTCGAGCCGGTAGGTGTCGGCCCCGGCTCCCGCGGAACCGAGCATGGCCAGCGCGAGCGCCCCGATCCGCGCGATCGCGCAGCCCCATCGACGCGGGCGGGCTGCGCGCCGGATCGTGGTTGCCGCTGCCGGGACCGGTTGCGTGGCCATCCGCGTGAGGGCTGTCTATGCTCGGGTCGGATCGACCTCGGAATGTTGCCGGATCATGGCCCGGATCGTGTCGACGCCGACGTTCACGCGCTGCCTCGTCGTGCTCCTCGCGCTCGCCGCGGCGGGACCGACGATCGCGACCGGCATTCCGCCGATTCCGGCGTTCCGCGTCTACGGCGTCGACCAGGGCTTGCCGAACTCGACGGTCGCGGACCTTGCCGTCGATCGCGATGGCTTCGTGTGGGCGGCGACCCAGGACGGCCTCGCGCGCTTCGACGGTTCGGGCTTCCAGACCTGGCGCTACGACCCGACCGAGCCGGGATCGATCCGCGGCAACGTGGTCCAGGCGCTGCTGGTCGATGCGGCGAACCGGCTCTGGGTCGGCGTCGAGGATGGCGGCCTGTCGGTGATGGAGAGCGAGCGCGAATCCTTTGCGCACATCGGATCCGCCTCGAACGACCCGGGGACCCTGCGGACGCCGCACGTGTTCGCGCTGGCCGAGGGACCGGACGGCACGATCTGGGCCGGCAACTACGACGGCGGCCTGCATCGGATCGAGCCCGCGACGCTCGCGCTGACCCGGTGGCCGGAGGACGGCAGCGCCGATCCGCTGCCGGATCGCACTGTGACCGCGCTCCGCTTCGATCGGTCCGGCTGGCTCTGGGTCGGGACGCGGCGGGGCCTCGTCGCGATCGCTCCGGCGCGTCTCGGGGGCGATCCGCGCGGACCGGTCGGCCGGTTCCTCTCGGGCACGATGGTCGTGGCGCTGAGCCCGGCCGAGGACGGGGGCATCTACGTCGGCGCCCTCGGCGGCCTCTTTCGCGGCATCGTCGACGGCGAGGGGCGGGCGTCGCTCGAGCCGATCGCGGTGCCGGAGACCCTGCTGCCGCCCGGACCGACCAGCTTTCGCGCGGTGGTCGCGGATCGGGGCGACCTCTGGGTCGCGACCACGCGCGGCCTGCTGCGGCGCGATCCGGATGGCCGCTGGTCGCGTCACGTCGCGAGCCCCGGCAAGGCCTTCGCCCCGCCCGGGAACTGGTTGTGGTCGATGGCCCGCGACCGCGAGGGCGGCCTGTGGGTCGGGCACCGCGGGGTCGGGCTGTCCTACCTGCCGCCGCTGTGGCGGAACTTCACGCTGTACCGGGGCGTGCGCGCGATCGACGAGGGGCTCGGCGATTTCTCGCCGCTGCACGCCGCCTGCCCGGACGGCACGCTGTGGCTGGTGCGGCCGAGTGGGACGCTCGCCCGGTTCGACCCGGGCAGCGCGGAACCGGTCGAACTGCCCGATCTGCGGGGGACGGCCGCGTCGTCGAACCGGATTCGCGCGGCTGCGTGCGCGTCCGACGGCCGCCTGCTGCTCGGCTATCGCGGAGGACTCAGCGTGCTGCGACCCGATGGTCGAGCCGCGGTCCACTTCGATGGCGCGAATCCGGCGACCGCCGAGCCGATCCGAGTCGGGGCGGTGCACCGGATCGCGACGGATCCTCACGGCAACCTCTGGATCGCGCTGCTGGAGGCCGGCGTCGGACGGTTCGATCCCGACACGGGCCGGTTCCTCGCGTACCCGCGCGGGATCAACGGGCCCCGAAGCCTCGATGTCGAACAGTTCGGTTTCGATCGCGGGGGCCATCCGTGGGTCGCCGGCGAGGCGGGTCTCGATCGACTCGACCCTGCGCGCAACGCCTTCGTCGCCGTCGAAGGCATCCCGGACGGACGAGTCGAAGCCTTTGCCTTCGGAGACGACGGGTCGATCGTCCTGCACCGCATCGGTCGGTTGCTCGCCGCGCGGTTCGACGGCCGCCGTCTCGAGCCGACCCGGTCCTGGGGACCCGCCGACGGACTGCCGGTCGCGACGATGACCGGCCTGTTCCACGATCGGGCGGGCTCGCTGTGGCTCGTCGGTCCACGTGGAATCTGGCGGCTCGACCCGACCGGGACGCGATTCCGCGCGTATGGACCGGCCGATGGTCTGCCGGTCCGGGGCTTCAGCCTGTTCCCGCCCGAGCGTGGCCCCGGCGGCACGATCTTCGTGGGCTCGGACCATGGCGTGGTCGGCTTCGATCCGGCGCGGCTCGACGACGCGGACGTGCCGCCGCGCCTGGTGCTCGAACGGGTGCGGTACGTCCGCGACGACCGGGTGGTCGAGTGGGAGCCCGGTGACGGACCGCTGGTCCTGCGCCATGCCGACCGCGAACTCGCGATCAGCGTGCGCGCGCTGGCCTTCGCCGATCCCCCCGCCAACCGGTACCGGTTCCGGCTCGAGGGCCTGGACGCCGACTGGGTCGAGACCGGCGCGCGCGGCGAGCGCGTGTTCCCGACCCTGCCGCCCGGGCGCTACGCGCTGGTCGCCCAGGGCGCCAACCCGCAGGGATCGTGGTCCGAGCCGATCGGTCCGTTCGAGTTCGCCGTTGCCGAACCGCCGTGGCGGACCTGGCCCGCGTATCTCGCCTACGGGCTGCTGGCGACGCTGCTGCTCGGCGCGGCCTTCCGGCTGCACCGGGTCCGCCTGCAGCGCCGCCATGCGATGGCGCTGGCCGAGCAGCGACGGCTCGCGGCCGAGCGCCAGAGCCAGGCCAAGAGCGAGTTCCTCGCCGACGTCGGCCACGAGATCCGGACGCCGATGGCCGGGCTGCTCGGCATGGCCGAACTGTTGCTGCGCGACGGCCTCACGCCCGCGCAGCGCCAGCGCGCCGAGGCGATCCAGCGCTCCGGAGGCGACCTGCTGCGGCTGATCAACGACCTGCTCGACCTGTCGAGGATCGAGGCGGGTCGCTTCGAGCTCATCGCCGAGCCGGTCGACCTCGCGGCGCTGGTCGAGGAGGTCGCGGCGCTCGAGCGGCCGCTCGCGGAGGGGCGCGGTCTCGCGCTCGGGGTCCGCATCGATCCAGAATGTCGCGGCACCTGCATCGGCGATCGGCTGCGGCTCAAGCAGATCCTGCTGAACCTCGTCAGCAACGCGATCAAGTTCACCGATTCGGGCTCGGTGTCGATCGAGCTGGCGGCGCGGCCGGGCGGCGGCCAGCGCCTCGTCGTGCGCGACACCGGTCGCGGCATCGGCGCGGCCGAGCAGGCGCAGCTGTTCCGGCGCTACGAGCAGGTCGGCGCCGAGCGGCGCGCCGGATCGGGGCTCGGCCTGTCGATCGTCCGCGGCCTGATCGAGCGCATGGGCGGAACGATCACGCTCGACAGCGAGCCCGGGCGCGGCAGCACGTTCACCGTGGATCTCGATCTGCCCGCGTCGGCAACTGGGGGTGCGGGCGCCGTGGACGGCCCCGGCGCGCTTGCCCCGGATGCCGTGCGATCGCTCGCGGGCGCCCGGGTGGTCGTGGTCGAGGACGATCCGGTGATCCGCGAGGTCCTGCTCGCGACGCTGGCCGAGGCCGGCGTCGAGGTGCGCGCCGCGGCGAACGGGCTCGAAGGGCTCGTGCTGCTCGGGGACGCCGGGGTCTCGGCGGCCGTCCTCGACCTCGACCTGCCGGGACTCGACGGCTACGGGATCCTCGCGTGGATCCGCGGCCGCGCGGGCGCTGCGGCCGCGCTTCCGGTCGTCGCGTTGACGGCCAACTCCGACCCCGCCGTCGAGGCGCGCTGCCGCGCCGCGGGCTTCGACGCCTTCCTGCGCAAGCCGGTCCCCGGTCCGCTGCTGCGCTCGACGCTCGAGCGCGTCATCGGCTCGCGCGCCGCCGCGCCGCCGCCGTGAGCGCGCGGCTCAGGGTGGACCGCGCTGAGCCATCGAGTGTTCGTGGATCGTCTCGATCAGCAGGCCCAGGTGCCCGGGGTCGATGTCCGGCGTGATTCCGTGGCCGAGATTGAAGACGTGGCCTGGCGCGGGTCCGAAGGCGTCGAGGCACTCGCGCGCGGCGCGCCGGATCGCGTCGGATCCGGCGCGCAGCGTGGCGGGGTCGAGGTTGCCCTGGAGCGCGACACGGTCACCGATCCGGCGGCGCGCGTCGACGGGATCGTGTGTCCAGTCGAGTCCGACCGCATCGCAGCCGCTCGCGGCGATCGCCTCGAGCTGGTGCACGCCCTTCGAGAAGAACACCAGCGGCAGCCGGGCCGAGGCCGGGTCGGCCTTGAGGCCCGCCGCGATCCGGACCAGCGGCGCCAGCGACAGGGAGCGGTACTGCGCCGCCGGCAGCACGCCGCCCCAGGTGTCGAACACCATCAGCGCCTGCGCGCCGGCGGCGGCCTGCGCGGCGAGATAGGCGACGACCGCGTCGGTCACGACCGCGAGCAGACGCGCGAGCAGCGCCGGCTCGTCGAGCGCGAGGCGCTTGATCCGCGCGAAGTCCTCGCTGCCGCCGCCCTCGACCATGTAGCAGGCGAGCGTCCACGGGCTGCCCGAGAAGCCGATCAGCGGCACCCGGCCGGCGAGCTCGCGGCGGATCAGCGCGACCGCGTCGGTGACGTAGCGGAGGTCGCGGTCGATGTCGGGGACGGCGAGGCGCGCGACGTCGTCGGCCGTCCGCACCGGGCGCGCGAAGCGCGGCCCCTCGCCCTCGACGAAATGCAGGCCGAGGCCCATCGCGTCCGGGACCGTCAGGATGTCCGAGAACAGGATCGCGGCGTCGAGCGGATAGCGCGCGAGCGGCTGCAGCGTGACCTCGCAGGCCAGCTCCGGCGTGCGCATCAGGTTCAGGAAGCTGCCGGCGCGGGCGCGGGTCGCGCGGTATTCGGGCAGGTAGCGGCCGGCCTGGCGCATGATCCAGACCGGGACGCGGTCGACCGGCTGGCGCCGGAGCGCGCGCAGCAACCGGTCGTTGGCGAGCGGCGGGTGGTCCCGGGTCGCCACGGCGTCAGTGCCCGCCCGGCGGCTCGGCGCCCTCGACGAACATCACCCGGAAGCCGCGGCGCACGTGCTGGTCGCGGGCCGCGAGCAGCGCCGACTGGGCCGAGTCGAGGTCGAGGTAGACCTCGCGCTTCAGCGCGGCGCGGCCGCCCTGCTGGCCGGTCTCGCGCAGCAGCGTCCAGCTGCCGAGCAGGTCCTGCTGCAGGATCAGGTGGCAGTATCGGGGCGCGCCACCGGCGGTCGGCGGCGCCTGCAGGAAGATGCGCATCGGCGAAGTCTATCGACTCCCCGGCAGCGCCGAGGCGGCGCCGCCCGTCTCGACGGCCGGTTGACGGGCTGACCCACGGCGAACGGCTATATTCAGGCGCTTCGCTGCTGCCGGAACGATGCCGATGGACTTCCGCTTCACCGACGACCAGCTCGCGATCCAGGACGTGGCCCGCCGCATCGCGCGCGAGCGGATCGCACCGATCGCCGCCGACTTCGACGCCTCCGGCGAGTTTCCGGTCGAGACCATCCGGGTCCTCGGCGAGAACGGCCTGATGGGCATCGAGGTGCCGCCCGAGTACGGCGGCGCCGGCCTCGACCCGATCTCCTACGTGCTCGCGATGATCGAGATCGCCGCGGCCGATTGCGCGCACTCGACGATCATGAGCGTCAACAACACGCTCTACTGCAACGGCCTGCTCAAGTTCGGCAGCGAGGCGCAGAAGCAGAAGTACGTGACCCCGATCGCGTCCGGGCAGGCGATCGGCGCCTACGCGCTGACCGAGCCGCAGTCGGGCTCCGACGCCTCGGCGATGCGCGTGCGCGCGGTGCGCGCGCCCGACGGCTCGCACTACGTCGTCAACGGCAAGAAGAGCTGGATCACGTCGGGCCCGGTGGCGCGCTACATCATGCTGTTCGCGATGACCGATCCGGAGAAGGGCGCGAAGGGCATCAGCGCGTTCATGGTCGACACCGAGCGCGCGGGCTTCTTCCGTGGCAAGACCGAGCCCAAGCTCGGCATCCGCGCCTCGGCGACCTGCGAGATCGAGTTCCAGGACTACGTGATCCCGGCCGAGGACCGCATCGGCGCCGAGGGCGACGGCTTCAGGATCGCGATGGGCGTGCTCGATGCCGGGCGCATCGGCATCGCGGCGCAGGCGGTGGGCCTGTCGCGCGCGGCGTACGAGGCGGCGGTCGCCTACGCGCGCGAGCGCAAGGCCTTCGGTACCGCGATCGGCTCGTTCCAGATGATCCAGGCCAAGATCGCGGACATGAAGTGCCGCCTCGACGCGGCGCTGCTGCTGACGCTGCGCGCGGCCTTCGCCAAGCAGGAGTCCGAGCGCACCGGCCAGCGCTTCTCGACCGAGGCCTCGGTCGCGAAGCTCTACGCGTCGGAGACCGCGATGTTCGTGACCCACCAGGCGCTGCAGATCCACGGCGGGATGGGCTACTCGAAGGAGATGCCGCTCGAGCGCTACTTCCGCGACGCCAAGATCACCGAGATCTACGAGGGCACCAGCGAGATCCAGCGCCTCGTGATCGCGCGCAACGAGACCGGCCTGCGCTGAGCGCAGCCGTCCGAGGGTCGAACCGCGCGTCGCCCGGCTCGCGACCGGCTGCCGGTGGCGAATCCGGCGGCGCGTCGCGTCTCGGCCACGTGCCGCCGGCGGCGCTCAGGCCGTCGGCCGCTCCCTGCCGGCGCCAGCGGCGTCCGCCGGAGGCGCCCCGTCTTCGCCCGCGGGTTCCCGCAGGCGCTTGACGATCGCGTCGAGTGCGCGATCCACCAGCGCGACCTGCTCGAGGATCACCGCGCGCTGCTCCTTGAGCTCGGCCGCGAGCTCGTTCGCGGTCTTCTCGGCGATCTTGACGCCGTTCCGGTTCACGAACAGGTAGAGCGCCCGGATCGTCGAGATCCACAGCAGCTTGGCGCGCTCGCGCGTGCCGTCGTCCTTGACGAACTCCATCCAGGTGCCCGCCTTCAGCGTGCGCGCCATCTCGAGCCATGCGTCGATCGCCTGGTTGTCGAGCTGCTCGCGCTCCTCGGCATCGAGGTCACGGCGCGAGAACACGACCTCCTCGCCGGGCTTCGTCGACGCGAAGCGCACCGACACCTCGTCCGGCCGCACGACCTCGCCACGCACCGCGGGCGTCGCCCCGTCGTGCTGATCGGGGGTCCCGAGCAGGACGTCGTGGATCCGGTCGAACTCGCGCCACATCTCCTCGGTCGCGTTCGGGTGCAGGCCGAGCGCCTGCATGCCCTGCCGGAACTGGCTCTCGAGGTCGGTGCGCAGGATCGCGAGCCGCTGCCGGTCGGCCTCGTCCTGCTTCGGCTGCACGCTCCACGCGATGTCCTCGACGAAGCGCGTCGCGCGATCCCAGGCCTCGGATTCCTCGCCCTGGCGCAGGTGGGTCAGCACCAGGAAGTTCGACCAGCGGCGGGTCAGGATCTCGCGCACGCTGACCGGCAGTTCGCGCCCCGCGATCCTCAGCATGATCGCCTGCGCGGCGGCGCGCTGCGAGGCGTCGAGCTTCTCGCGACCGCGCGCGGCTTCGGCCGTCCGCCGCTCCGACAGCTCCGCGCGCTTGCGGCTCGCGTCGAGGAAGGCATGGAACTCGTCGAGCAGCCGCTGGAAGATGCCGACGTCGTCCTCGAAGTCCCGGTTCAGCCGCTCGACGATCGAGCGGATCTGACCGATCAGCCGGCCGTCGCGGTCGGACTCCTCGGTCCAGCCGAGGGCGCTCTGGGCCATTTCGTCGAGCAGGCGCCGCGCCGGGTGGTCGTGCCGCGCGATGAAGCTCCGATCCAGCAGCGCCACCTTGAGATAGGGGATCTGCAGCCGGCCGAGCAGCGCCGAGACCGGCGCCGGCAGGTTCCGGTCCTCGACCGCGTAGTCGAAGATCATCCCGACGATGTCGATCATGTCCTCGTTGGCGCCGAGCGCGGTCGGGCGCCGGCCGCCGGACAGCGCGCCGATCTGCTCGAGCAGCGCATCCTTGATCGCCGACGACGACGGCGGCTGGACGGCCGATTGCGAGGAGGCGAGTTCGACCTGCAGCAGCGAGAGCGCGTTCAGCATCTCGCGCGGGCTCGGCGCCGGCAGCATCGCCGCGGCGTCGATTCCCGCCGCGCCGCCGCCGCGCAGGTCCTGGGGGCCCGCCGACCCGCGCCGCGCCTGCAGCAGCTGGGTCAGTTCGCCGAGCAGGGCCTGGATCTGGACGTCCTCGGGCTGCGCCGGGACGCCGCCGAGGTGCTCGTTCGGGTCGCCGACGGACGAGCCCTCTGCCGCGGCGAGCGCACCGCGCGCCGCCCCGGCCGAGGCCATGCCCGGCGCCGCCGGGCGCCGGCCCGGCACGTGGTAGCGCAGCTCGGGCATCACCCCCGCCTGCACCAGCAGCCCGTTCATCTCGTCGTAGACGCCGTCGAGCGCGCCGAGCACATGGCGTTCGAACAGCTTGAGGACGATCAGCTTGACCTCGACCTCGAGGTCGAATTCGCCGAGACTCTGGCCGAAGGCGTCGGACAGGAGGCGCGGCCCAACCGGATTGTTGTCGGCATCGACGACCCGGCCGCCGAGCAGCTGCGTGAGGCGCTGCTCGAGCGCGTACAGCGCGCGATTGAGGCGCACGATCGCCTTGTCGCTCATCGCCTCGATCGCGAGGTTCTCCTCGAGCTCGGCCTCGTCGACGAGGCTCAGGTCGTCGTCGCGGCGCGCCGCATGGCGTCGCGTGCGCGGCGCCTCGTTGCGTTCGAGCGCGGTGACGTGCCGGGCAACGAGGTCGAGCCAGATCGCCTGCGCGCGCTGGCGCTTCTTGCGGATCTCGCGCATGCCGTCGAAGAAGCGCGCCTGGTGGGTCGAGCTCGCCGAGCGTTCGGACAGGTCGAACAGCGCGTCGTCGACGTTGCCGTAGAGCGCGTCGGCGAGCGCGCCGAGTCGCTGCTGGACGATGGCTCGAAACGCGTTGAACAGCCGCGCGACCGGGCTCTGCCCGTCCGGGCGTCCGAATTCGATGACGTTGCTGCTGGGGTGGCTGGCCGGCATGTCGCTCACGTCCCGTCGCTCTGAAGGTGGGGCCACTGGCCGAGGGTCTGCGGACGATACCGCGAGCGTACGCGGAGCCAGCATTCCGACCTGTGAACGGGACCACGTTTTGACGAGGGTCTGATGTTCGCCGCGGTGGCGGTCGCGCGGACATGCCGGCCGGATCCGCGTCTGCCCCGCCAAGCCGACCGGGCCTGGATCGAGGTGGTCGATCTCCGAGGGGCGCCGCTATCCTTCACGGATCGCCGACAGCCGCGTGCCCCGGGGAGGGTCGATCCATGCATGCCGAGGCCGTTCCACCGGTCGCCGACGACGCCATCGAGCCGATCCTGGCCCAGCTGAGGTCCCGCGTCGCGGCGCCGCGGCGGCGCGACGCCGAGCAGTTCGCGCGCCAGTTCTTCCGGCGCGTGGGCGCCGAGGACCTCGCCGTCCGCGGACCCGAAGCCTGGACCGCGCTGCTGCTCGGCCTGCTCGAGTTCCTCCAGGTGCACCAGCCGGGCAGCGCCAAGGTCCGGGTGTTCAATCCGAACCTCGAGGAATCGGGCTGGGACTCGACGCACACGGTGGTCGAGGTCGTGACCGACGACAGCGCCTTCCTGATCGATTCGGTCAGCATGGCGATCGCCGGCCAGGGCGCGCTGGTCCACGCCGTGATCCACCCCGTCGTCCACGTCGAGCGCGACGTCGGCGGTCACCTGCTGGCACTGCCCGACGAGGGCGACGGTCGAGGCCGGGCCGAGTCGGTGATGCATTTCGAGGTCGATCGACGGACCGAGCCCGGCGAACTGGTCGCGATGAAGCAGGCGGTCGAGTCGGCGCTGCGCGACGTGCGCGCGAGCGTCGCCGACTGGCGCGCGATGCGCGCGATGGCCGAGCGCGTGGCCGAGGAACTGGCCGATCGCCCGCTGCCGGTCGATCCGGCCGGGCGCGAGGAGGCGCAGGCGTTCATGCGCTGGCTGGCGGCCGATCACTTCACGTTCCTCGGCTACCGCGAGTACGCGGTCGAGTCGCGCGATGGCGAGGAGGTGCTGGCGCCGGTCGCAGGGACCGGCCTCGGGATCCTGCGCAGCGACCAGCCACCCGCGCCGCGCCCGATCGCCAGCCTGCCCGGCCGGGCCGCCGGCCGGCAGGGAATCAACGAGGTCGTGATCGTCACCAAGACCAACGCCCGCAGCACCGTGCATCGCCCGGGCCACATGGACTACATCTCGGTGCTGCGCTTCGACGGCGGCGGCCGCGCGATCGGGGAACAGCGCTTCCTCGGCCTGTTCACGTCTGGGGCCTACGCGCGCCGGCCGTGGGAAGTGCCGCTGGTGCGGCACAAGTACGAGGCGGTGATGGCGCGCTCGGGCTTCACCCGCGACAGCCACAACTGGAAGGCGCTGCGGCACGTGCTCGAGGCCCTGCCGCGCGACGAGCTGTTCCAGGGCAGCACCGAGGAACTGGCCGAGGTCGCGCTCGGGATCCTGCGGCTGTCGCAGCGCCAGCGCGTCCGCGTGTTCGTGCGCCACGACCGCTATGGCCGGTTCCACTCGGTGATGGTGTTCCTGCCGCGGGACCGGTTCAACGAGGACGTGCGCCAGCGCGTCGAGGCGGTGCTGATGCGCGCGCTCGACGGGGAGCGGGTCGACTCGACGATCCACGTCTCCGAGTCGCCGCTGGCGCGGATGCACCTGGTCGTCCGCGGACGGCCCGGCGGCAACGTCGGGCTAGACCTCGGGCGGCTCGAGGCCGAGATCGCGCAGATCGTGCGCAACTGGCACGACGAACTGCGCGAGCTGCTGATCCAGCGCCACGGCGAGGACAAGGGCAGCCGGCTCGCGAGTCGCTACGGACGCGCGCTTCCGGCCGGCTACATCGAGGCGGCGACGCCGTGGGTGGCCGCGAGCGACGTCGAGACCGCGGCCTCGCTGCGCGGCACCGACGACCTGAGGCTGGCGCTGTACCGTTCGCGCCGGCCCGGCAGCGAAGGGCGGATCGGTCTCAAGCTGTTCCGCTTCGGCTCGCACCTTCCGCTGTCCGACGTGCTGCCGATGATGGAGAACATGGGCCTGCGCGTGCTGTCGGAGCACCCGTACGAGCTCGATCTCGGCGGCAGCGGCAACATCTACATGCAGGACTTCGAGGTCGCGGCGACGCGCGACATCGATCTCGACGCGGTGCGCGAGCCGTTCCAGCAGGCCTTCGAGCGGATCTGGGCCGGCGACGCCGAGAACGACGGCTTCAACCGGCTGGTGCTGGCCGCCGCGCTCGACTGGCGCCAGGTCACGGTGCTGCGCGCGTACTGCAAGTACCTGCTGCAGACCGGCCTGCCGTTCTCGCAGAGCTACATGGAGGAAACGCTGGCGCGCTACCCGCTGCACGCGCGCCTGCTGGTCGACCTGTTCGAGGCACGCTTCGACCCGGCGCGCACCTCGCCGGGTCGTACCCAGATCGAGGTCGGACGCAAGCGGCTGGTCCGCGACCTCGAGTCGCTGCTCGACGACGGCATCCGCCGCACCCACCCCGAGCTGGTCGAGACGCTCGCCGAATCGCGCGGCGAGCCGCGCGAGACCCAGATCCAGGTGTCCGAAGCAGCGCTCGCATCGGTGATGGACCAGGTCCAGAGCCTCGACGAGGACCGCATCCTGCGCAGCTGGCAGGCGCTGATCCAGGCCACCCTGCGCACCAACCACTACCAGTTCCGCGACGGCCGGCCGAAGTCCTACCTGTCGTTCAAGCTCGACCCGGCGAGGGTTCCGGAGCTGCCGAAGCCGCGGCCGTACCGGGAGATCTTCGTCTACGGGCCGCGGGTCGAGGGCGTGCACCTGCGCTTCGGGCCGGTCGCGCGCGGCGGCCTGCGCTGGTCCGACCGGCGCGAGGACTTCCGCACCGAGGTGCTGGGCCTCGTCAAGGCGCAGATGGTCAAGAACACCGTGATCGTGCCGGTCGGCGCGAAGGGCGGCTTCTTCGTCAAGCGGCCGCCCGTCGACGGCGGGCGTGAGGCCCAGCTCGCCGAGGGCGTGGCCTGCTACCGGATGTTCATCCACGGCCTGCTCGACGTGACCGACAACATCATCGACGGCCGGATCGTCAAGCCCGCCGACGTGGTCTGCCACGATGGCGACGATCCCTACCTCGTCGTCGCCGCGGACAAGGGCACCGCGACCTTCTCGGACATCGCGAACTCGGTCAGCGCCGAGCACGGATTCTGGCTCGGTGACGCCTTCGCCTCGGGCGGGTC
The DNA here is from genome assembly GCA_002995625.1 of Lysobacteraceae bacterium. Taxonomy (GTDB): domain Bacteria; phylum Pseudomonadota; class Gammaproteobacteria; order Xanthomonadales; family Ahniellaceae; genus UDEA-SF1. Next base: position 26,298 of record PVBP01000008.1, read on the forward strand.
GAACGGCTACGACCACAAGGAGATGGGCATCACCGCGAAGGGCGCGTGGGAGTCGGTCAAGCGCCACTTCCGCGCGCTCGGGCGCGACTCGCAGAGCCAGGACTTCACCTGCGTCGGCATCGGCGACATGTCGGGCGACGTGTTCGGCAACGGCATGCTGCTGTCGCGCCACATCCGGCTGGTCGCCGCGTTCGACCACCGCCACATCTTCATCGATCCGAGCCCGGACGCGGCCGCCTCGTACGCCGAGCGCGAGCGCCTGTTCAGGCTTCCGCGATCGAGCTGGGACGACTACGACCGCGCGCTGATCAGCGCCGGTGGCGGCGTGTGGCCGCGCAGCGCGAAGGCCATTCCGGTCTCGGCCGAGGCCCGCGCGGCGCTGGGGATCGCAACCGACGTCGCGCAGATGACCCCGACCGAGCTGATGCACGCGATCCTGAAGGCGCCGGTCGACCTGCTCTGGAACGGCGGCATCGGCACCTACGTCAAGGCCGCGCGCGAGTCCCACGCGGACGTCGGCGACCGGGCCAACAACGCGATCCGCGTCAATGGCGGAGAACTGCGCTGCCGGATCGTCGGCGAGGGCGGCAACCTCGGCATGACCCAGCTGGGGCGCATCGAGGCGGCCCAGCACGGCGTGCTGCTCAACACCGACTTCATCGACAACTCGGCCGGCGTCGATACGTCGGACCACGAGGTCAACATCAAGATCCTGCTCGACGCGCTGGTCGCCGGCGGCGCCCTCGATGCGCGCCGGCGCAACGCCCTGCTGCGCGAGATGACCGACGAGGTCGAGGCGCTGGTGCTGCGCGACAACTACCTGCAGAACCAGGCGATCAGCCTGATGCAGCGGATGAGCCGCGCGCGTCTCGGGGCCGAGCAGCACTTCGTGCAGGTGCTCGAATCGCAGGGACTGCTCGATCGCGAGATCGAGTACCTGCCGAGCGATGCCGAGTTCGCCGAGCGCAAGTCCCGCGGCCTCGGCCTGACCCGGCCCGAGCTCGCGATCCTGCTGTCCTACTCGAAGCTGGTCCTGTTCCAGCAGCTGGTCGAGTCCGACGTGCCCGAGGATCCGCACCTGTCGAAGGAGCTCGAGCGCTACTTCCCGCAGGCGCTTCAGCCGTACGGCGACGAGATGCGCCGGCACCGCCTGAGGCGGGAGATCATCGCGACCGCGGTGACCAACTCGATGGTCAACCGGATGGGCGCGACCTTCGTCCTCCGGATGCAGGAGGACACCGGGGAATCGCCCGGCCAGATCGCGCGCGCCTACGCGATCGCGCGCGAGGTCCTCGACGCGCGCGGGATCTGGGCGCGGATCGAGGCGCTGGACGGCAGGATCCATGACGATGCGCAGATGGACGCGATGCAGGTGGTGTGGGCGCTGATCCGTCACGCCACCCGCTGGCTGCTCAACGCGCCCGGACAGCGCCTCGACATCGCCGCCGCCGTGGCGCGCTACTCGCCCGGTGTCGCGGCCGTGCGCGGCGCGCTCGGCCGGCTGGTCGCCGACGCGGATCGCGCGGCGATCGACGCACGCGAGACGCACTGGCGCGGACTCGGTTTCCCGGACGACCTCGCGCGCGAGCTCGCCACGCTGCCGGCCCTGACCTCGATCTTCGACGTGATCGAGGTCGCGCTCGAGACCGGCGCCCCGGTCGAGCGCGCAGCGCAGGTGCATTTCGCGCTCGGCGAGGCCCTGCACCTCGCCTGGCTCACGCAGCGGGTCGAGGAACTCCCGGTCGACGGTCGCTGGCATGCGCAGGCGCGCGGCACGATGCGCGACGAGCTCTACACGCAGCAGCGCGCGCTGGCCGCGCAGGTGCTGCGGCGCGGCGGCGGCAGCGAACCGGCGGCGGCGGTCGCGGCGTGGCTTGGCCGCGAGGATCCGGCGCTGCGCTTCACGCTGGCGATGCTCGCCGACATGCGCAGCCAGTCGCAGATGGACTATCCGACGGTGTCGGTCGCGGTCCGGCGCCTCGCCCAGCTCGCCCAGGCCGGGGCCCGGGCGGCCTGAGCGCGGCGGGCCCCGTGCGCCTCGCCTTCGTCGCCAGCCGGCACGCCGACGCGCTCGCCGCGCGCGATGCCCTCGCGAGCCGCTACGGCGAGCGCGATCCGTCCGAGGCCGACGTCATCGTCGCGATCGGCGGAGACGGCTTCATGCTGCAGACCCTGCACCGGTTTCACGGCAGCGGCCGGCCGGTCTACGGGATGAAGGCGGGTTCGGTGGGCTTCCTGATGAACCTGCTGCGCGACGACGAGGACCTCGTCGCGCGCATCGGCCGGGCGCAGCCGACGGTGCTGAAGCCGCTCGCGATGCGCGCGCACGCCGAGTCGGGCGCGACGACCGATCTGCTGGCCTTCAACGAGGTCTCGCTGCTCCGCCAGACCAAGCAGGCGGCGAAGATCCGGGTCTGGGTCGACGGCAAGGTCAAGCTCGACGAGCTCGTCTGCGACGGCGTGATGGTCGCGACGCCGGCCGGCAGCACCGCCTACAACCTGTCTGCGCACGGGCCGATCCTCCCGCTCGGCAGCCAGGTGCTCGCGATCACGCCGATCGCCGCCTTTCGCCCGCGTCGCTGGCGCGGCGCGATCGTCCGCGCCGGCACCGAGGTGCGATTCGAGGTGCTGGACCACTACAAGCGTCCGGTCAGCGCCACCGCCGACGCCTCCGAGGTCCGCGACGTGACCGAGGTCACGATCCGCGAGTCGGAGTCGCGGACGATGACGCTGCTGTTCGATCCCGAGCACAGCCTCGAGGAGCGCATCCTCGACGAGCAGTTCGCGCCATGACCTGTCGAGGAACGCCGATGTCCGGATTCATCGTTCGCCACACGTCGCTGCGTGCCTGCGCGATCGCCATCGCCTGCGGCCTGATCACCGCGGCGGCGCACGCGGCCACCTGGCCCGCCTCGCTCGACCCGGCGCTGGTCGCGAAGTCCGGGCACGGACCGCAGCCGGCGCTGATCCTGCTGGAGGGCACCGACTTGCCGGCGGCGACGCCCGAGGCCACCCGTTTCGAGACGCAGGTCGCCGCGACGGTCGATCGACTGAAGGCGCATGCGGACGCGACGCAGGCGCCGCTAGTCGCCGAGCTCGAACGACGCGGCATTGCGTACCGCCGCTACTGGGTCGCGAACGCCGTGGCGGTCGAGGCCGATCTCGCGACGCTCGCCGACCTCGCGCTGCTCGCCGACGTGCTGCGGATCGAGTCGAATGCGACGACCCGCGCGAGACTGCCGGAACCCGCGGCGATCGTTGCCGCGCCCAAGGTCGTGGAGTGGGGCATCGCGAACGTCCGCGCGCCCGAGGTCTGGGCGCTCGGCCACCGCGGCGGCGGGGTCGTCGTCGCCGGCCAGGACACCGGCTACCGCTGGGACCATCCGGCGCTGCGCGCGAGCTACCGCGGCTGGAACGGGAGCGCGGCGACCCACGATCACCACTGGTGGGACGCGATCCACGGCGACATCGGCGCGCCGAACGGCAATCCCTGCGGCTACTCGGCGCCAGCCCCGTGCGACGACCACAACCACGGCACCCACACGATGGGGACGATCGTCGGTCTCGATGGCGCGAACGAGATCGGCGTCGCGCCGGAGGCGCGCTGGATCGCCTGCCGCAACATGGACCTCGGCGACGGCGCGCCGGCGACCTACCTCGAGTGCTTCCAGTTCTTCCTCGCGCCGACCGACCTCGGCGGCCAGAACCCGCGGCCCGACCTCGCCCCGCACGTGATCAACAACTCGTGGGGCTGCCCGCCGGCCGAAGGCTGCGCGTGGCACACACTGCAGGCCGCGGTGGCCGCGGTGCGCGCGGCCGGGATCGTGGTCGTCGCCTCGGCCGGCAACAGCGGCCCGGCGTGCGCGACGATCGCCGATCCGCCGGCGCTGTACGCCGATGCGTTCTCGGTCGCGGCGCATTCGAGCGGCAACACGATCGCGAACTTCAGCAGTCGCGGCCCGGTCACGATCGACGGCAGCGGCCGGCTCAAGCCGGACGTGTCGGCGCCCGGCGTCTCGGTGCGCTCGGCCCTGCGCAACGGCGGCTACGGGTCGATGAGCGGGACCAGCATGGCGGGCCCGCACGTCGCCGGCGTCGTCGCGCTGATGATGTCGGCCGACCCGACGCTCAAGGGCGATCCGGACCGGGTCGAGGCGATCCTGCGCGCGACCGCGGTGCCGACGACCAGCACGCAGACCTGCGGCGCGTTCCCGGGGGCGTCGGTTCCGAACGCCGTGTTCGGTCACGGCCGCGTCGACGCGCTCGCGGCGGTGCGCGCGGTGCTCGATCCGCTCCATCGCGACGGCTTCGAAGCCGCATCGCCATGATCGAGTCACCAGCACCGTCTGCTGCCGGGGACGACCGGCGGCTGGTCGTCGCGATCTCGTCGCGCGCGCTGTTCGACCTCGCCGAGAGCCACGCGCTGTTCGAGCGCGCCGGACTCGACGCCTACCGCGAGTTCCAGATCGCGCACGAGGACGAGCCGCTCGAGCCGGGCATCGCGTTCCCGCTGGTGCGGAAGCTGCTGCGACTCAACGAGCTCTCCGAGCGGACGCCGCGGGTCGAGGTGATCCTGCTGTCGCGCAACTCGGCCGATACCGGGCTCCGGATCTTCAACGCGATCGAGCGCTACGGCCTCGAGATCGTCCGCGCCGCGTTCACCAACGGCGCGCCGACCTGGCCCTACGTGCAGCCCTTCGGCGCGCAGCTGTTCCTGTCGGCGAACCACGACGACGTCGCGCGCGCGTTGCGCGCCGGGGTCGCGGCGGCCACGATCCTGCCGTCGAAGGCGCCGCAGCGCGGTTCCGACCAGCTGCGGATCGCCTTCGACGGCGACGCCGTGATCTTTTCCGACGAGTCCGAGCGGATCAGCCGCGAACAGGGCATCGGCGCCTTCCACGAGCACGAGCAGCGCCGGGCCGCCGAGCTGATGCCGGCCGGGCCGTTCCGCGGTTTCCTCGAGCGGCTGCACGAGATCCAGTCCGCCTTTCCGCCGGACTGCTCGCCGATCCGCACGGCGCTCGTCACCGCGCGCTCGGCGCCGGCGCACAAGCGCGTGATCCTGACGCTGCGCGAGTGGGGCGTCCGCGTCGACGAGGCGCTGTTCCTCGGCGGCCGCGACAAGGGTCCGTTCCTCGCCGCGTTCGGCGCCGACATCTTCTTCGACGACTCCGAGCACAACGTCGAGAACGCGGCGGCGCACGTCGCCTCCGGGCATGTCCCGCACGGGGTCGCGAACCCGGGGCGCGAATGAGCGGACGGGCGCCTGCCGCGAGCCCGCCAGTCCCGCCCGGGCTCTCGATCGCGCTCGAGGCCGGGCCGGCCGCCGACGTGCAGGCGCTGTTCGCGCGCCGCTTCGGCGATCGCGTGCCGGACTTCCCGCATCACGTGGTCGCGCGGGTCGCGCTCCACGATGCGCGACCAGCGCTCTGCTACATCCATTTCACCGAGCATCAGGGCGTGCTGCTGGGTGGCGGCGCCTGCATCGACGACCGGCTGCTGCGACGGCTCGATGCCGGCACGCGGCGTGCGTTGAAGGCCGCCGGTGGGCCCTACCAGGCGAGCCTGCGCTGGGCGGTCGCGCACTTCGCGTCGCGGTTCCCGGCGATCTTCGGCTACTGCGGAGACGTGCTCGCCGAGCGCGCCGACCGCGCGGTCGGCTTCGAGTCGACCGGCCATCCGCATCTGCTGGCGTACTTCACGCAGCCGCTCGATGCGGCCGAACGGGCCCGGCTGGTCGCGATCGCGCACGCGGTCGGGCCGTTCTGAGTGCCGTTCCGCGCCGGTGATGGGGGTCAGGCCGCGAGCACCCGTCTCAGCTCCTCGGGCGAGCGCCAGTCGCGGCCGCAGACATAGCGCGGCAGGGCCCAGCGGTTCGCGTCGCCGGTGACCGGCGCGGGGTCGGTCGTGAAGGCGGCGCGCAGGCGATGGCGGCCTTCGTGGCGCGGCAGGTAGTCCTCGACCAGATAGGCATTGCATTCGCCGTACGGATACGCGAACAGCGAGGTGCGCTGCCCCGGGATCCGCGCGTCGAGCCAGTCGCTCGCGGCGTCGATCTCGGCGCGCGCCGAAGCCTCGTCGTCGATGCTGCGGAAGGTGCCCTTGGCCTTGCCGACGGCGACCGTCTCGGGCAGCGTCTCGTGGTTGTGGTCGAAGCTGTGCGATTCGATCGCGAGCAGCCCCTCGCGCGCGGCCTCCGGCCACCACGCGTCGGTCCACCATCCGCGACCGACCATGCAGGTACGGTCGAGGATCGCGCGGGCCTCGGGCGAGACGATCACGAAGCTGGTCGCGTGGACGAACGCGCCGGTCGCGGCCCGGTGGTCGCGCAGGATGCCGGCCATGCTCCGCTGCGGCCCGCAGGTCGGGTGGTCGAGGTCGTGCCAGTCGAACCACGAGCCGTCGTCGAGACTCAGCGCGACGGCGCCCTCGAGGTCGTCCGGCGCGCGCCCGAGCAGCACGTCGACGACCTGGTGGAGCGGCACGATCCGGCGCCCCAGGGCCCTGATCTCGGCGAGGTCCGCGGCGAGGGCGGCGTGGTCGTTGTCGGCCGGCGCGTGGCCGAGGACGTGGATCGAATGGTAGGTCAGCACCGGCACGCGCATCGCCCGCATGCTAGCAGCGGCGCGCGCCGGCGCCCTCCGCCGCGGCGGCATCGACGGCGCTTTCACCGGCAGGTCCGCGGCGCGGCGCTAGAATGTGCGGACATTCCGGAGAGCGCCATGAACCTCGAGCCCAAGACCAAGCTCGCCCTCGATCCCTACGACCTCTACGACATCCGCTCGGAGCTGTCGGAGGAGGAGCGGATGGTGCAGGACACCGTGGCGCGCTTCACCGACGAGAAGGTGCTGCCGATCATCGGCGAGTGCTTCGACCAGGGCCGCTTCCCGCGCGAGCTGGTCCCGGAGATCGCGGGCCTCGGCCTCCTCGGCTCCTCGCTGCCGGCCGAGTACGGCTGCGCCGGCATGAACGCGGTCAGCTACGGGCTGATCTGCCAGGAGCTCGAGCGCGGCGACTCGGGCATCCGCAGCTTCGTCTCGGTGCAGTCCTCGCTGTGCATGTACCCGATCTTCGCCTACGGCTCCGAGGAACAGCGCCGCCGCTTCCTGCCGGCGATGGCGCGTGGCGAGGTGATCGGCTGCTTCGGCCTGACCGAGCCGCACGGCGGTTCGGACCCGGCGAACATGAAGACCCACGCCCGCCGCGACGGCGGCGACTGGGTGCTGAACGGCGCCAAGATGTGGATCACCAACGGCAACCTCGCCCACATCGCGATCGTCTGGGCGATGACCGACGAGGGCATCCAGGGCTTCATCGTCGAGAAGGACATGCCGGGCTTCGCCGCGCAGGAGATCCACCGCAAGATGAGCCTGCGCGCGTCGGTGACCTCGGCGCTGTACTTCGACAACGTGCGCGTGCCCGAGGCCAACCGCCTGCCGAACGTGAAGGGGCTCAAGGGACCGCTCGGCTGCCTGACCCAGGCGCGCTACGGCATCACCTGGGGCCCGATCGGCGCCGCGATCGCGTGCCTGCGCGAGGCCAACGAGTACGCGCAGCAGCGCGTGCTCTTCGACCGCCCGATCGCCGGCACCCAGGCGGTGCAGATCAGGCTCGCCGACATGGCGCGCCGGATCACGCTCGCGCAGCTGCTCTCGCTGCGCCTCGGCCGGCTCAAGGACGAGGGCCGGATGCAGCCGACGCAGGTGTCGCTCGCGAAGTGGAACAACGTGCGGATGGCGCTCGACATCGCGCGCGAGGCGCGCGACATCCTCGGCGGTGCCGGGATCACGGTCGAGCACGTGCCGATCCGGCACGCGCTGAACCTCGAGTCGGTGATCACCTACGAGGGCACCGAGACCGTCCACCAGCTGGTGGTCGGTCGCGAGCTGACCGGCATCAACGCGTTCTGAACCGGGACCTGCGGCGGCGCGATCGGTTGCGGCGCGGGGTCGCGCGGCAGACGGCCGATCCGCCTCAGGCGGGGTCCGCCCGACCCGCGATGCAGTCGAGGATCTTCCCGGCGGCCGCGCGCGGCTCCATCTCGGACGTGTCGATGACGAGGTCCGGCGCGGCCGGGATCTCGTACGGATCGTCGATGCCGGTGAAGCCCTTGAGCTTGCCGTCGCGCGCCAGCGCGTAGAGGCCCTTCGGGTCGCGCCGCTCGCACTCGCCGAGCGGCGTCGCGACGTGGACCTCGACGAAGCGGCCGTGGCGCTCGACCAGACGCCGCGCTTCGGCCCGGCTGCCCGCGTACGGTGCGATCTGGGCGCAGACGACGAAGCCGCCGTGGCGCACGATCTCGGCGGCGACCCAGCCGATCCGCTCGACGTTGGTGTCGCGATCCTCGCGCGAGAAGCCGAGGCCCCTGGACAGGTGCCGTCGGACCTCGTCGCCGTCGAGTACCGTCACCGGACGCGCCGACTGCTCCATCCAGCGTGCCGCCAGCGCGCGTGCGATCGTGGACTTGCCGGAGGCGGGCAGGCCGGTCAGGAAGACGCAGCAGCCGCTGCGCGCCGAAGTCGTGGCCTCGCGCAGCACGCGCGCCACCTCGGGGTAGGTGAACCAGTCGGGGATCGGCTCGCCGCTCGCGAGGCGCCGTCGCAGTTCGGTGCCCGAGAGGTCCTCGACCGTGTCGTCGGGCGACAGCTCGTCGACCCGGACGTGCCGTGCGCGATTGGCGGCCCAGACGATCGCCGGGAAGGCCACCACCTCGATCCCGACCTCGGCCGCGTGCGCGAGCGCCAGTTCCTGCGCGGCGAGCGGGGGGTACCAGGGCTTGCCCGACGGGGCGTTGCCGGGACCGGCGTGGTCGCGGCCGACGATGAAGTGCGTCGCGCCGTGGTTGCGGCGGATGATCGCGTGCCACAATGCCTCGCGCGGCCCGGCCATCCGCATCGCCAGCGGCAGCAGCGACAGCACGACCGGGCGCGGGGCGTAGCGTGGCAGCACCGCCTCGTAGCAGCGCACGCGGGTGTAGTGGTCGACGTCGCCGGGCCTCGTGCGTCCGACCGCCGGATGCAGCAGCAGCGCGGCGTCGAGTTCGTCGGCCGCGCGCCGGGTCATCTCGACATGGGCGCGGTGCAGCGGATTGCGGGTCTGGAATGCGACCACGCGCGTCTTGCCGGTGGCCGCGAGACGTTCGCGCAGCTCGGCCGGCGTGTGGCGAAGCTGCGGAAAGTCGAAGTGCGCCGGCCGCCGCAGCGCGGTGACCGGCCCGGCGAGACACACCGGGCGGCGAGCGAGCGTGTCGGCGACCCCGGGATGCGCCGGGTCCACGGTGCCGAACACTGCCGCCGCCTCGGCCGTGAGATCGGGCTCGAAGCGGGATTCGACGGCCAGCAGCGCGAGCGGCAGCCCCTCGCCGTCGACCAGCGCGATCGACTCGCCGTCCCGGATCCGGTCGGCGAAGGCGCGGTCGACGTCGAGCACGACCGGGATCGGCCACAGCGCGCCGTCGGCCAATCGCAGGCGTTCGAGCACCGAGCGCCAGTCGCGCTCGCCGAGGAAGCCCGTGAGCGGGGCGAAGCCGCCTGACGCGATCAGTTCGAGGTCGCAGGCCTGGCGCGCGTCGAGCGCCCACTTCGGCAGCGTCGCCGCACGTCGCAGCGCGTCGGGGGATGCGTCGGGGCCGCCACCCGCGCGGGTGGCGGGAACAGGAGGGATCATCGGATGGGTCCGGTTGGGGGGATTCAGAGGCCCGCCGCCTGCCGAGGCGGTCCGCGCCACGCGGCGCGCTCGGGTTCCGGCGGGGTCGGCCGGGTCAGGACCACGCGCACCGCGACCACGCCCGGCAGCGCCTCGAGGCGCTCGACGAGGTCCGGCCGCACGGCGACGCGGAGTCGTTCGTCGAACTCGATCTCGGCGCTGGCGTCCGCGCCGCGCCAGCCGATCCGGACCGCGGTGGCCCCGCGCAGCGCCGGTTCGAGCGCGGCGCGCAGGCGGCTCGCGAGCGTGGGGTCGGGCGCGACCTCGATGCGGAGCAGCCGGGCATGGCGTTCGATCGCCTCGTCGATCGGCGTGATGCGGCGCGCGACCAGGCGGAACGCGCCGCCGTCGTCGGCCTGCAGCCCGCCTTCGACGACCACGATCGCGCCGCGGGCCATCAGCGGCGCGGCGGTGGCGATCGCCTCGTTGTAGGCGACGACCTCGAGCCGGCCGCTCGCGTCCTCGAGCCGGGCGACCAGTCGCTGGTCGCCGTATCGCTTCGCGTCGGCGACGAGACCGACCACGACCACCGCCTGCTCCGGCCGCTGGTTGGGACGGCTCGCCGGAGCCGGCCGGAAGATCGACGGCAACTCGCCGATCGGGGCCGACGCGAGCTGCGCGGGCCAGTCCCGGTACGCATCGAGCGGGTGGCCGGACAGGTAGTAGCCGAGCGTGTCGCGCTCGCCCTCGAGGATCTGCTTGCGGGTCCAGTCCGATGCGACGCTGCCCGGAGAGCGGACTGCCGGGCGTGGCGCCGGCAGCAGGTCGCCGAACAGCGAGACCTGCCCGGCGAGGCGGTCGCGCAGGCGCTGCTCGGCCGCCTGCATCGCGTCGGCGAGCCCGCCGAACAGGCGGCCGCGGTCGCGATCCGGATCGAGTCCGTCGGCGGCGCCGGACAGGATCAGGGCCTCGAGCGCGCGCTTGTTGAGCTTGCCGGGATCGACGCGACAGCACAGGTCGGTCAGGTCGATGAAGGGGCCATCCAGCCCGCGCGCGGCGACCAGCGCCTCGATCGCGGCCCGGCCCACGCCCTTGATCGCGCCGAGGCCGTAGCGGATCCGGGCCGGCCCGACCGCCTCGAACATGAAGCCGCAGGTGTTGACGTCCGGCGGTTCGACCACGAGGCCGATCGCGCGCGCGTCGTCGAGCGCGTGCACGATCTTGTCGGTGTGGTCCATGTCGGCCGACAGCACCGCGGCCATGAACTCGGCCGGGTAGTGCGCCTTGAGCCAGGCGGTCTGGTAGGAGACCAGCGCGTAGGCGGCCGAGTGCGACTTGTTGAAGCCGTACTCGGCGAACTCCTGGATCAGGTCGAAGATCCGGCTCGCGAGCGCGCGGTCGACGCCGCGCGCGGCCGCGCCGTCCTCGAACTTCGAGCGCTCGCGCGCCATCGTGGCGGCGTCCTTCTTGCCCATCGCACGGCGCAGCAGGTCGGCGCCACCGAGCGAGTAGCCGGCGAGCACCTGCGCGATCTGCATCACCTGTTCCTGGTAGATGAAGACGCCGTAGGTCGGCTCGAGGATCGGCTCGAGCGAGGGATGCGGATACTGCACGGCGGCCTCGCCGTGCTTGCGCGCGATGTAGTCCTTGTCCATGCCCGAGTTGAGCGGGCCGGGCCGGTACAGCGCGACCAGCGCGACGATGTCGTCGAACCGGTCCGGTCGGAGCTTGCGCACCAGCTCCTTCATGCCGCGCGACTCGAGCTGGAACACCGCGGTGGTCGAACCGTGCTGGAGCAGGTCGAAGGCGCCGCGGTCGTCGAGCGGCAGCTTCGCGACGTCGATCGGCTCGAGGCCCTCGCGCGCGCGGCGCGCGTTGATCGCGCGCTCGGCCCAGTCGATGATCGTCAGCGTGCGCAGGCCCAGGAAGTCGAACTTGACGAGCCCCACGGACTCGAGGTCGTCCTTGTCGAAGTGGGTCACGAGGCCGGCGTCGCGCGCTTCGGAGTAGAGCGGCGCGAAGTCGGTCAGCGGCGACGGCGCGATCACGACGCCGCCGGCGTGCTTGCCGGCATTGCGCACCAGGCCCTCGAGCTTGCGCGCGAGATCGACCAGCTGGCGCACCTCGTCGTCGGCGGCGTAGGCCTCGCGCAGCTCGGGGGAGACGCGCTGCGGCTCCTCGCGCGACTTCGTCGACTCGCCGAGGGCGTCGTCGAGCGAGATGTCGAGCGGGCGCGCCGGGATCATCTTCGCGATCCGGTCGACGTGGCCGTAGCTCATGCCGAGCACGCGCCCGGTGTCGCGCAGCACCGCCTTCGCCGCCATCGTGCCGAAGGTGATGATCTGGCTGACGCGATCGTGGCCGTAGCGGCGGGCGACGTAGTCAATGACCTCGTCGCGCCGGTCCATGCAGAAGTCGATGTCGAAGTCGGGCAGCGAGACGCGCTCGGGATTGAGGAAGCGCTCGAACAGGAGGTCGAAGCGCAGCGGGTCGAGGTCGGTGATGCCGATCGCGTAGGCGACCAGCGAGCCGGCGCCGGAGCCGCGGCCGGGACCGACCGGGATGCCCTGGCGGCGCGCGTACTCGATGAAGTCGGCGACGATCAGGAAGTAGCCGGGGAAGCCCATGCGTTCGATCACGTCGAGTTCGAGCGCGAGCCGCGCCTGGTAGGCGGCCTGGTCGTGCCCGGGCGCGAGGCCGCGCGTCGCGAGCCGCCGCGCGAGCCCCTCGTCCGCGCGACGACGCAGCCATTCGGGCTCGGAGACCGCAGGCTCGGGCACCGGGAAGGCCGGCAGGAAGGCCTTGCCGAGCGTCAGCTCGAGGTTGCAGCGGGTCGCGAGCTCGAGCGTGTTGTCGAGCGCCTCGGGCAGGTCGGCGAAGAGCTCCCGCATCTCGGCCGGCGACTTGAGGTACTGGCTCTCGCTGTAGCGCCGCGGCCGCTTCGGGTCGTTCAGCACCCAGCCCTCGTGGATCGCGACGCGCGCCTCGTGGGCCTCGAAGTCCTCGCGCCGCAGGAAGCGCACGTCGTTCGAGGCGACCGCGGCGACGTCGCGGGACGCGGCCAGGTCGAGGGCGGCCGGCAGCCAGGCCTCGTCGGCGGGTCGGCCGGTGCGCAGCAGCTCGAGATGGCAGCGGTCGCCGAGCGTGCGCTGCCAGGCCGAGAGCGCGGCCAGCGCGGCGTCGTCGCGTCCGGCGGCGGCATGCAGGCCGACGTCGGAGTGCGGTCCGAGCAGCACCGCGAGCCCGGCGTTCGCGGCCTCGAACCAGGTCCGGTCGATCGTGACGTGGCCGTGCGCGTCGCGTTCGCGGTAGGCGCGGGTCAGCAGCTCGCAGAGGTGACGGTAGCCGGTGCGGTCGAGGCAGAGCAGGGTGGCGCGGTGGCGCTCGCCGCGCGGGTCGGCGAACCAGGCGTCGGCGCCGATGATCGGCTTGATGCCGGCGAGCTCGCAGGCGCGGTAGAAGCGGATCGCCGCGAACAGGTTGGCCTCGTCGGTCACCGCGAGCGCCGGCAGGCCGTGCCGGACCGCCTCGCTGACGAGGTTCGGGATCTTGCCGCCGTCGGGATCGACGTGCTTCGCGTCGATCTTCTCGGGCAGCCGGATCGTCGAATCGACCAGCGAGTACTCGGTGTGGACGTGGAGGTGGACGACGCTGGCGGCCATGGCTGCCGCGCCACGGTAGTGGCCGGCTCCGGGGGCGGCAAGGGTTGACAGGCCGCGTCGCCCGCGATGGCGCTCGCGCGGCGGCGCCGGGCTCGGCACACGTCACCCCGGACTCGCGGCATCATCTCGCGCCCGGTGTCGCCGACGCCCGTTCATCCGCGGGGCGGCGGTCGGGCACCTGGATTCGAGGAGACGCCATGACCCTGATCGCCCGCTGGACCCGGCGGATCGCCCTGAGCCTCGTGGCGCTGGTGCTGGTCGCCGCCGCGCTGCCGTACCTGGTCCCGCTGCGCAACAGCGTCGCGCCGCTCCCGGAGCGTCCCTACGAGAACAGCCTGTTCGCGGAGGCCGGCGGTGTCCGGGTGCATGCGCAGGCCTGGCCGGCGTCGAATGGCGGGTCGTCGGGGCGCTGCGCCTTCCTGCTGGTGCATGGGTTCGCGGGTTCGACCTTCTCGTGGCGGCAGCTCGCGCCACGGCTCGCCGAGCGCGGGCATCCGGTGCTCGCGATCGACCTGCCGGGCTTCGGCTACAGCGATCGCCGACTCTGGCCGATGGACGATGGCGAGGCCCTCTGGACGGTGCTCGAGGCCGTGCGGCCGGGCGCCCGCTGGTGCCTGATCGGCCACTCGATGGGCGCACGGATCGCAGCCGCGGTGGCCTCGCGCCGGCCCGACCGGATCGACGCGGTCGTGTATCTCGGCGGTGGTCCGCTGATGCGCGGCGATCGCGACGGCTGGCGACCGCGGGTCCTCGGCGCGCTGCTCGGCCTGCCGCCGGTCCAGCGCTGGGCCAGCGTCGTCGCCGACCGCACCCAGTTCAATCCCGAGCGCTTCGCGACGCTGCTCGAATCGGCCTACGGCCGGACCCCGAGTGCCGCCGAGGTCGAGGGCTACCTCGCGCCGATGCAGGTCGAGGGAACGGTGCCGGCCGTGCTCGGGCGGATGACGCGCGCGCGCGCCGACGTCGACGAGGCGGCGATCGCGCGACTGCCCACGCTGCTGCTGTGGGGCGCTGTCGACACCTGGGTCCCGCCGCGCGTGGCCCAGCGCACGCGCGAGCGGATGCCCGGCTTCCAGCTGGTCGAGATCACCGGCGCCGGCCACAACCCGATGGAAACGCACCCGGCCGAGACCTGGCGCGCGCTCGAGGGCTGGCTCGGCGTGCTCCCGGAGCCGGTGGTCGCGGCCTCGTCGGACGCTGGCGGTCGCGCCGGAGCGGAATGAGCCTCGGGCCGCCGGGCGTGCCGGTCAGGTGTAGAGGTAGCGGGTCAGATGGAAGAACACCGGCGCGGCGAACACGACCGAATCGAGCCGGTCGAGGACGCCGCCGTGGCCGGGGATCAGGTGGCCCCAGTCCTTGATGCCGTGGTCGCGCTTGATCGCGCTCATCACGAGGCCTCCGGCGGCGCCGAGCGCGGCGACCAGCAGCGCCATCCCGGCTGCCGTCCACGCGCCGAATGGCGTCAGCCACCACAGCATCGCGCCGAGCGCGGTCGCGCTCGCGATGCCGCCGACGAGACCGGAGACGGTCTTCGACGGCGACAGGGTCGGCGCGAGCTTCGGGCCGCCGACCAGCTTGCCCCAGACGTACTGCAGCACGTCGCTGGCCTGGACCACGATCAGCACGAACGCGACCAGCAGCATGCCGCGCGCCTCGAAGCCGGGGATCTCGAGGGTCAGCAGCGCCGGCACGTGGGACAGGCCGTAGACGCACAGCATCAGACCCCACTGGGTGGCCGCGACCCGCCGCAGGAAGCGGGTGGGATCGCCGCGCAGGGCGCTCGCGATCGGCAGCAGCAGGAAGGCATAGACCGGGATCAGGATGCTGTAGAGCCCGTACCAGCCGAGCGCGACGAGCCCGTACTGGGCCGGGATCGCGACGAAGAACCCGAGCGCGAGCGCGAAGTGGTCGCCGCGGCGCGTGTAGGTGATCGACGCGTACTCGCGCAGCGCCAGCATCGAGAGCAGCGCGAACAGCGCGATCACGCCGCCCGGACCGATGGCGAACGCCGCCGCGAGCAGCGCGACCATCACCCACCACGATGCGATCCGGGCATTCAGGTCGTCGATCACCGGATGCGGCGCGCCCCGTGCGACGACGCGCCGCAGGATCCGGCCGACGAGCGTGGCGACCGCCAGCACCGCGAGCGCGAGCACCAGCAGCCGGGCGAGTTCGCTCATCGCGTCGACTCCGGTCCATCGTCGCCGCGCAGCGCGAGCAGGCCGGCGCGCGCGCGCGCCAGGAAGGCTTCCTTCGCTTCCCCGGCCTCGGCCTCGAGCGCAGGTCCGAACCGGACCGTGCACAGCAGCGGCAGCGGCAGCAGTTCGCCCTTCGGCAGGATCCGGCCGACGTTCGTGATCCAGCACGGCACGAGCTCGACGTCCGGCCGGGTCCTCGCGAGATGCCAGAGGCCGGACCGGAACGGCAGCAGCGGCTCGTCCTCGCGGTCGTTGCGGGTGCCCTCGGGGAACAGGATCAGCGAGGCCCCGGCGTCGAGCGCGGCGCGCATCGCCGCGATCGGGTCCTCACGCCGGGTCGCCGGATCGCGATCGATCAGCAGCGCGTGGATCACCCGATGCGCGAGGAAGCGGCGCACGGCCGAGCGCTGCCAGTAGTCGCGCGCGGCCACGGGCCGCGTCGTGCGCCGGATCGCCGGTGGCAGCGCGGCCGCGATCAGCAGCGCATCGGCGTGGCTGCGGTGATTCGCGAAGTAGATCCGCTGGCGCATCGCCGGCGCCGCGCCGGTCCACTCGCCGCGCACGCCGGTCAGCAGCCACAGCGCGCCCAGCAGCAGGCGGAAGACGATCTCGTTCATCCGGCCACCTCGGCGAGCGCGGCCCGCACCCGTCGCACGCTCGTGACCGCGAGCAGCAGGGCGATGAGTCCGACGAGGACCGACGGGATCGGCAGCGAACCGGTCGCGGCGATCACGAGGCCGAGCACGCCGAGGACCAGCGCGCGGTCGCTCTTGCCCATCGGCCCCTCGTATCGACGCGATGCGCCGATCGCGGGACCGAGCAGGCCCGCGAACTCCGACAGGACGATCAGCGCGCCGGCGGCGACGGCGAGTCGCGGATCGAGACCGGGCCACAGCAGGACCGGCAGCCACAGCGCGAGGTCCGACACCACGTCGCCGATCTCGTTGAGGCACGCGCCGAGCGCGCTCTGCTGACCGTGCTCGCGCGCGAGCATCCCGTCGATCGCGTTCAGCGCCATCCGTGCGAGCAGCCACGGCGCAAGCAGCACGTACCACCGGGGGTCGGTCTCCGGCGCGAGCAGTCCCAGTCCCAGGATCACGGATCCCAGCGCGGCCGCGACGGTGACCTGGTTCGCGGTGACGCCGATCGCCGCCAGCCTGCGGACGATGGGACGCAGCAGCGCCTGGAAGCGTGGTTTCAGCCGATAGATCGTCACTCGCAGGTCCCCCGCCGGCGTCCCGGGGATGCCGGGTGCGCCAGCGCGTGGAACAGGTCGCTGACGGCCGGGCAGGCCCGCACCGGCGCGAAGCTGCGTCGGTGCTCCGGACAGGGGCCGAGGCGGGCGAGCGCGTCGAGGTGCCCGGGGGTCGGATAGCCGCGGTGGGCATCGAAGCCGTAGCCCGGCCAGCGCGCGTGGCAGTCGTCCATCAGCCGGTCGCGGTGGACCTTGGCGAGGATCGAGGCGGCGCCGATCGCGGGTTCGAGCGCGTCGCCGTCGACGATGGCCTCGGCCGGGCAGGGAAGATCGTGCGGCAGGCGGTTGCCATCGACCAGCGCATGGCAAGGCGCCGGTGCGAGCGCCGCCAGCGCCCGGCGCATGCCAAGGAGCGTGGCTTCGAGGATGTTGATGCGATCGATCGTCGCGGCCGGAATCACGACGACCGAATGCGCGAGGGCATGCCGGCGGATCTCGTGCTCGAGCAGGGCCCGTCGTCTCGCGGAGAGCCGCTTGGAGTCGGCGATGCCGGCGATCGGCCGGGCCGGGTCGAGGATCACCGCCGCGACCACCACCGGCCCCGCGATCGGCCCGCGGCCGGCTTCGTCGACGCCGGCGACGAGGCCCGGACCCGCGCGGGCGGCGCCGCTCGCGGTGCGCCGACGCCCGCTCATCGCGGTCCTGCCAGCTCGAGGATCGCCTCGGCCGCGCGTTCGCTGGCGCCGCGACGCAGGCTCTCGTGGAGCTCGTGGAAGCGCGTCAGCATGCGGGCCGACGCGCCGGGGTCGTCGAGCAGCCGGGCCACCGCCTCGGCGAGTCGCTCCGGGGTGCAGTCATGCTGCATCAGCTCCGGAACGAGCGGCTCGCCGGCCAGCACGTTCGGCAGCGAGTAGCGATCGATCTTCAGCAGGCCGAGCCGCCGGACGATGAAGTGCGTGACGGGCGCGATCCGGTAGCCGACCACCATCGGCCGCTTCGCGAGCATCGCCTCGAGGGCGGCCGTGCCCGAGGCCAGCAGCACGACGTCGGCCGCGACCATCGCCTCGTGCGAGCGGCCGTCGAGCAGTCGGATTCGCTCCGCGACCGGCGCGAAGACGTCGCGGCAGCGCGCGTTCGCCATCGGCGCGATCGCGACCAGGCCGGGATGCGTCCGGCGCAGGCGTTCGACGGCGTCGGCGAAGATCGCCCCGAGCCGGGCGACCTCGCCGACCCGGCTGCCCGGCAGCACCGCGAGCACGGGCGCGGCGGGCGGGAGTCCGAGCGCCGCGCGGGCGGCCGCGCGATCGGGCTCCGGAGGAAAGGCATCGGCCAACGGGTGGCCGACGAAGCGCGCGTCGACCCGATGCCGCGCGTAGATCGGAGGTTCGATCGGGAACAGGCACAGCACGCGGTCGGCGCAGGCACCGATCGTCCGCACGCGCGACTCGCGCCACGCCCAGATCGAGGGCGAGACGTAGTGGACGGTGCGGATGCCGCGCGACCTGAGGCGCCGCTCGACGCCGAGGTTGAAATCCGGCGCGTCGATGCCGACGTAGACATCGGGTCGCCACGCGGTCACGCGCTCGATGAGCGCGCGCCGCAGCCGCAGCAGCCTCGGCAGGTGCCGAAGCACTTCGACCAGTCCCATCACCGCGAGCTCCGATGCCGGCCACCACGGCGAGACGCCGGCCGCCGACATGCGCGGGCCGGCCATGCCGGCGATCTCGACCCCCGGGACGCGCGCCGCGAGCGCGCGCGCGAGGTCGGCGCCGAGCAGGTCTCCCGAATCCTCGCCGGCGACCAGCGCGACCCGCAACGGCCGCGGCGCGGCCGCGGTCGGGGTCGGGGCCAGATCCGGTGCCATGCCCGGCTCAGCGGATCAGCGAACGCTCGCTGCGGTCGATGAACTCGAGCAGCAGCCGCAGGTCGGGCGCGGTCTCGGCCGCGGTGGCCAGCTGCTCGCGCGCCTCGGCGAGCGGCAGCCCGGCCTTGTACAGGGTCTTGTACGCGCGCCGGATCGACATGATGCGGTCGCTGTCGTAGCCGCGGCGCTTGAGCCCCTCGCTGTTGATGCCCTTGGGCTCGGCGAAGTTGCCGGCCACCGTGACGAACGGCGGAACGTCCCGGTTCACGATCGAACCCATCGACGTGAACGCGTGCGCGCCGATCTGGCAGAACTGGTGCACCAGCGTGAAGCCACCGAGGATCACGTAGTCGTCGATGCGCACGTGCCCGGCGAGCGAGGCGGCGTTGGCGAAGATCGTGTGGCTGCCGACCTTGCAGTCGTGCGCGACGTGGACGTAGGCCATGATCCAGTTGTCGTTGCCGATCCGGGTCAGGCCGTCGTCCTGGACGGTGCCGCGGTTGATCGTGACGAACTCGCGGATCGTGTTGCGGTCGCCGATCTCGAGCCGGGTCGGCTCGCCCGCGTACTTCTTGTCCTGCGGCTCGCCCCCGATCACGCCGTGCGCGTGGATCCGGTTGTCGCGACCGATCCGGGTCGGCCCCTCGATCACGCAATGGGCGCCGATCACGGTGCCCTGGTCGATCTCGACATCGGCCCCGATCACGCAGAACGGGCCGATCACGACATCGTCGGCGAGGCGCGCGGACGGGTCGACCAGCGCGCTCGGATGGATGCGCGCGGCCACGCTCAGTTCCTCCGCTCGGCGCACAGGATCTCGGCGCTCGCGACCTCGTCGCCATCGACCGTTGCGCTGCAGGCGTAGAGACCCATTCGGCTGATCATCCGCTTCTGGCGGACCTCGAGCCGCAGCTGGTCGCCGGGCACGACGATCCGCGAGAAACGGGCCTTGTCGACGCGGACCAGGTAGTACACGCGTCCATCGCGCCGCGGGCCGCCCTCCGACAGCTGGGTCAGCACGCCGGAGGCCTGCGCGAGCGCCTCGATGATCAGCACGCCGGGCATCACCGGGTGCCCGGGGAAGTGGCCCGGGAAGAACGGTTCGTTGATCGTCACGTTCTTGGTCGCGACCAGCCGCACGCCGGACTCGAACTCGACCACGCGGTCGATCAGCAGGAACGGATAGCGGTGCGGCAGCATCTCGACGATCCGGTTCACGTCGAGCGGGAGGGTCACTTCCGCGGTGGCGGTCTGCTCGTTCATGGTTCTTCCCTGGGGTTGAGTCGGGCGTTGACGCGGCGCACGAACTCGTCGAGGCGGCGCAGTCGGGCGGCGTTGCGCCGCCACAGGTCGTTCTCCTGCAGCGCGGTGCCGGAGGCGTAGGTGCCGGGCTCGCGGATCGCGTGCGAGACCATCGACATCGCGTTGATCGTGACCCGGTCGCAGATCTCGATGTGGCCGACGATACCGGCCCCGCCGCCGATCAGGCACCAGCGGCCGATGCGCGTGCTGCCGGCGACCGCGGCGCAGCCGGCCATCGCGGTGTGCGCGCCGATCACGACGTTGTGGCCGATCTGGATCTGGTTGTCGAGGCGCACGTCCTCCTCGAG
This sequence comes from Lysobacteraceae bacterium, assembly GCA_002995625.1. Lineage (GTDB taxonomy): Bacteria > Pseudomonadota > Gammaproteobacteria > Xanthomonadales > Ahniellaceae > UDEA-SF1. The sequence goes on from PVBP01000008.1 coordinate 46,472, forward strand.
CACGGTGTCGCCGAGCGCGCCGCGGTCGATCGTCGTGTTCGCGCCGATCTCGCAGTCGTCGCCGATCACGACGCCGCCGAGCTGCGGCACCTTGACCCACGCCCCCTGGTCCATCGCGATGCCGAAGCCGTCGGCGCCGAGCACCGCGCCGGGATGGATCCGCACCCGGCGTCCGACGCGCACGCGCCGCACCAGCGTCACGCGCGCGACCAGTTCGCTGCCCTCGCCGACGACGCAATCCTCGCCGACCACGCAGCCGGGACCGACGATCGCGCCGCGCGCGATGCGCGTGCGCGGCCCGATCGACGCGTGCGGGCCCACGCTGGCGCCGTCCTCGACCACGGCGTCCGGATCGACCACGGCGCTCGGATGCACGCCCGCGTGGCGAGGAACCGGGGGCTCGAACAGCGCCGCGATCCGCGCGAAGTCGGCATAGGGATTGCGCGAGACCAGCACCGCGCCGGGCGCGGCCTCCCGATCCGTCTCGCGCAGCACGACCGCGCCCGCGCGCGTCGTCGGCAACTGCGCGCGGTAGGCCGGGTTGGCGAGGAACGCGATCTGGTCGGGGCCGGCGTCGCGCAGGGTCGCGACGCCGCGGATCGCAGCGCCCGGATCACCGGCCAGCACGAGGCCGAAGCGGTCCGCGAGCTCGCCGAGCGTCGTGGCCGGCGTCATCGGCGCCCGGTCTCGCCAGTTTCGCGCCGCAGCCGCTCGAGGATCGCGTCGGTGACGTCGATCGACGGGCTGGCGTAGACCACCGGGGATTCGACGATCAGGTCGTAGCCGTTCTCGCGGGCGAAGGCGGTGACCTGGTCCTGCATCGCGTCCCAGCGGCGCTTGTACTCCTCCTGGGCGCGACGGTTCAGATCCTCGCGAAGCCGGGCGCGCGTGCGCTCGAGGTTGCGGCGCAGGGCGTCGATCTCGCGCGCGCGTGCCTCCTGGGTGGCGGCGTCGGCGACCCCGGCCTCGCGCCGCTGGCGCGCCTCGAGGTCCGCCAGTCGCTGCTGCTCGGCGCGCAGCGCGGCATCGCGGTCGGCGAACTCGCGTTCGAGCAGCTCGCGACCCGCGCGAAGCTGCGGGGCGGAATCGATCAGCCGCTTCATGTCGACGTAGCCGATGCGCGGGCCCTGCGCGGAGGCCGTGGAAAGCAGCGCCAGCATCGCGGCCAGCATCACCAGCACGGCGCGGCCCGGGCGCAGGACGCGCGTGCGCCCGGGCGCCATGCCGGAGTCGGTCGCGCCCATCGTCGGTGCCCGTCCTCGCCCGTCGCTCCTCAGAACTGCTGGCCGAAGCTGAACTGGATCGTCTCGGTGCGGTCGCCTTCCTTGCGGCGGAGCGGTCTCGCGATGTTGATCACGATCGGACCCACCGGCGCCTGCCACTTGAACGACAGCCCGGCCGAGGCACGCAGCTCGCCGGCATCGAAGGCGTTGAAGTCCTCGAACACGTTGCCGACGTCGACGAAGGCCGAGAACTGGGTCGAATCCTGGCCGCGCTTGGCGAACGGCGTCGGGAAGATCAGCTCGACCGTGCCGACGGTCCGGAACGCCCCGCCGAGCGGCTGGCAGAAGCTGCCGACGAAGGTCAGGTCGTCGCACGGCCCGAGCGTGTTGTCCTCGAAGCCGCGAACCCCGGCGGTGGTGCCACCCGCGTAGTAGTTCTGCCAGAACGGCAGGCCATCGGTCTTGCCGTAGCCGTCGCCATAGCCGAGGTCGATCTGGCCGAGCAGGGTCAGCCAGCTGTTGAGCGGGAAATAGCGGCCGCCGCGGTAGGTGATGCGGTAGTACTCGAGGTCCGAGCCCGGCAGCGACAGCTGCACGCCGACGCGCTGGAACGCGCCGCGGGTCGGAGCGAAGAACTTGTTGCGCGAGTCGCGGGCCCAGAACGCGTCGAGGGTCCACGCGTTCACGGTCCACTGCCGGAACGGCCCGAGCTCGACGCACGAGGGCGGCAGGTTGCCGTTCTCGTCCGGGACGTCGAGGCACGGGAAACGCAGCCGGTCGCCGAGGTTGTCGACCAGGTAGTCGATCAGCTGCACCGGCGTCGCGCCGTCGGTCGTGGTGATCTTGTTGCGGTCGATCCCGAGCTGGAACGAGATCGTGTCGGTCTCGGTCAGCGGCACGCCGATCAGCATGCTGCCGGCGGCGCTGTCGGTGGTGTAGTTGGCGATGTTCGCGTTCGACTGGTCGAGTTCGGAGTAGCGCAGGTTGTAGCCGACGCTGATGCCGTCGTCGGTGAAGTACGGATCGAAGTAGTTGAAGTCGAACTGGCGCAGGAATGCGTTGTTCTGGACCGCGATGCCGACGCTGTTGCCGGTGCCCATGAAGTTGCGCTGCTGCACCGAGAGGCTGGTGACGAGTCCCTGCAGCTCCGACCAGCCGAGGCCGAACTGGAACGCGCCGGCGGCTTGTTCCTTGACCTTCACGACGACGTCGATCTGGTCGTCGCTGCCGGGGACGCGCGGCGTCTCGATGTCGACCTCGCTGAAGAAGCCGAGGCGGCGCAGGCGGATCTTCGAGCGGTCGATCGCGGCCTGCGAGAACCACGCGCCTTCGAACTGCCGCATCTCGCGGCGCATCACCTCGTCCTCGGTCCGGGTATTGCCCTCGAAGCTGACCCGGCGCACGTAGACGCGCTTGCCGGGATTGACGAAGAAGTTGACCGCGACGGTCCGCGCGTCGCGATCGAGGGTCGGGATCGGCGTGACCTCGGCGAACGCGTAGCCGATGTTGCCGAGCACCTGCGTGATCGCCTCGGAGGTCACTTCGAGCTTGCGGCGGGAGAACGTCTCGCCGGGCTTCGAGATCACCAGCTGGCGGAGATCCTCCTCGGGCAGGATCAGGTCGCCGGACAGGCGGATGTCCGAGATCGTGTAGATCTCGCCCTCGCGGATGTTGGCGGTGATGTAGATGTTGCGCCGGTCCGGGCTGATCGACACCTGGGTCGATTCGATGTCGAAGTCGACGTAGCCGCGGTCCTGGTAGAACGACTGCAGGCGCTCGAGGTCGCCCGAGAGCTTCTCGCGCGAGTATTGGTCGTCGCGCGAGTACCAGCTGAGCCAGTTGGTCGGCGACGACTCCCAGTCCTCGCGGATCTCGTCCTGACCGAAGGTCTGGTTGCCGACGATGTTGACGTGGCTGATCCGCGCCGCGCGACCCTCGACGATGTTGATCTTGATCTCGACCCGGTTGCGGTCGAGCTCGGTCACGGTCGGCCGGACCGAGACGTTGTACTTGCCGCGATTGTTGTACTGGCGGACCAGCTCCTGGGTCAGCCGCTCGAGATCGAGCCGGTCGAAGGTCTCGCCCTCGGACAGCCCGATCTCGCGCAGCACCCGGCGCAGGTCCTCGTCCTTGATGTCCTTGTTGCCGCTGATCTCGATCTTCGCGATCGCCGGTCGCTCGACCACCGTGATGACCAGGATGTCGCCCTGGCGCGAGAGCTGGACGTCGCGGAAGAATCCGGTGCGATAGAGGGCGCGGACGGCCTCGCCGGCCCGGCTGGCGTCGAGCCGGTCGCCCTTCTCGACCGGAAGATAGGTGAAGACGGTGCCGGGCGAGATCCGCGCGAGCCCGTCGACGCGGATGTCGCCGATCACGAACGGATCGAAGGCGTGGGCCTTGCCCACCAGGGCGGCCAGCAGGAGCAGGGCGGCAAGACGTTTCATGGTCACTCCAGCGAGGGCGCCGGGGCCGCCGCGGCACGGCATCCGGCAATGATCGGCGCGCCGGCGCGACCCGTCGGGGCCTCGCCGGTGCGCCGGCTGCGCGTCCTGCATGGGATGCGCATGCGTTATTGGCAGGGCGCCCCGCCCGTCACGGCAGCAGACGGGCGAGGTCGTTGTAGAACGCGAGTCCCATCAGCCCGGCGAGCATCAGCAGACCGACGTACTGTCCGGCTGCCATCACGCGCTCGCTGACCGGGCTGCCTTTCACGATCTCGATAAGGTAGTACATGAGGTGTCCGCCATCCAAGATCGGGATCGGCAACAGGTTCAGGATGCCGATGCTGAGCGACATCAGCGCGAGGAAGGACAGGAACCAGGCGAGTCCCAGCGAGGCCGAGCTGTTGGCGGTCTGCGCGATCCCGACCGGGCCGGCGAGGTTCTCGAGCGAGGCGTGCCCGACCAGCATCCGCCCGAGGAACTCGAAGGTCGTCGTGGTCATGCGCCAGGTCTCGGCGACCGCGGCCGGCAGGGCCGACAGCGGCCCGTGGCGGCGGACGGCGTCGCGCAGGTCCGGCGGCGCGATGCCGACCGTGAAGCGCACGGCGCCATCGGCGCCGCGCGTGGCCTCGGCCTCGACCGGGATCACGATGCGCTCGCCGTCGCGCCGGACCGCGAACTCGAGCCGCGGCGAGCGCGCGGCCTCCGCCTGGACGATCTCGATCAGCGCCCGGAAGTCGGCGACCGGTCGCCCGTTGACCGACTCGATCGCGTCGCCGGCGCGCAACCCGGCGGTCGCGGCCGGGCGGCCGGCGATCGCGCGTCCGACGACGGCGGGCGCCACCGGCGGGCGCGCACGCAGCCCGATGCCCGCCAGCGCCTCGCGTTCGTCGAGGTGCCGCGGGACCGTGGACACCGCCAGCCGGACGGCGCGGGTGTCGCCATCGGGCTCGCGGACCTCGATCTCGACGTCCTCGCGCGCGAGCGCGACCCGGACCAGCTCGATCGTGGCCTCGCTCCAGGTCGCGACCGCGCGCCCGTCGATCCGCACCAGTTCGTCGCCGGCCACGAGGCCCGCGGTTGCGGCGATTCCGGTCGGTTCGTCGATCACGGGGCGGAAATCGGGCTTGCCGACCACGAACATCAGCCAGAACGCGCCGATCGCGAACAGGATGTTGGCCAGCGGCCCGGCCGCGACGATCGCGATCCGCGCCCAGACCGACTGCCGATTGAAGCTCTGCGCAGCGATCGAGGGCGGCACCGCGCCGTCGCGCTCGTCGAGCATCCGGACGTAGCCGCCCAGCGGGATCGCGGCGACGACGTATTCGGTTCCGTCGCGGCCGACCCGCCGCCACAGCGGGCGCCCGAAGCCGACCGAAAAGCGCAGCACGCGCACGCCGAGGCGGCGCGCGACCCAGTAGTGCCCGAACTCGTGGAAGGTGATGAGGAGGCCCAGGGTGACGATGAACCACCCGACCGACCCGAGGAACTCGGTCATGCACGCTCCGCGATCGAACGAAGGGCCGCGGCCCGGGCCGCGCGATCGACCGCGAGCAGCTGGTCGAGGTCGCGGACCGGCTCGGCCGGAATCGCCGCGAGTGTATCCCGCACCACCGTGGGGATCCCGGTGAAGCCGATCCGGGCGTTCAGGAAGGCCTCGACCGCGACCTCGTTCGCGGCGTTCAGGACGCCGGGTGCCGTGCCTCCGGCCTCGAGCGCCTGGTAGGCGAGATCGAGGGCCGGAAACCGCGTCCGGTCGGGGGGCTCGAAGTCGAGCCGCGCGAGCGCGGCGAGGTCGAGCGCGGCGACGCCGGCCTCGATCCGGTCCGGCCAGCCGAGGCCGAAGGCGATCGCGGTCCGCATGTCGGGCTGGCCGAGCTGCGCCAGCACCGAGCCGTCGCGGTACGCGACCAGCGAGTGGACCACGCTCTGCGGATGCACGACGACCTCGATGCGTCCGGCCGGCAGGCCGAACAGCCAGTGGGCCTCGATCACCTCGAGCCCCTTGTTCATCAGCGTCGCCGAGTCGACCGAGATCTTCCGGCCCATCCGCCAGTTCGGGTGCGCGCAGGCGGCTTCGGGCGTGACCCGCGCGAGCGCCGCGGCCGGCAGCGACCGGAACGGCCCGCCCGACGCGGTCAGGATCACGCGCTCGACGCCGTGGCGCCCGGGGTCGCCCGCGTAGCCTCGCGGCAGGCACTGGAAGATCGCGTTGTGCTCCGAGTCGACCGGCAGCAGCTCGCCGCCGCTGGCGGCCAGCGCCGGCATCAGCAGCGCGCCCGCCAGCACGACGGCTTCCTTGTTCGCGAGCAGGATGCGCTTGCCGGCCCGCGCCGCGGCCAGCGTGGACCCGAGTCCGGCCGCGCCGACGATCGCCGCGACGACGGTGTCCGCGGCCGGGTCCGCCGCCAGCGTCTCGAGCGCCGTCGCGCCGGCAAGGGCCTCCGCGGTCGCGCCGATCGCGCGCAGCCGGGCGGCCAGCGCGTCCAGCAGCGAGGGGTCGGCGATCGCGACCCGTGCCGGCCGGAATTCGGCGGCGAGCGCGGCGAGCCGGTCGATGTCGCGGTGGGCCGACAGCGAGACCACCCGGAAGCGATCCGGGTGGCGTCGGACCACGTCGAGCGTGCTCGCGCCGATCGAGCCGGTCGCGCCGAGGATCGCGACGTGGCGCATCGCGGTGCTCAGAAGCCGACCAGGATCTTGCCGACGCCGAAGATCGGCAGCGCCGCAAACAGGCTGTCGAAGCGGTCGAACACGCCCCCGTGACCCGGCAGCACGTGGCCCGAGTCCTTCGCGTTCGAATGGCGCTTGATCAGGCTCTCGAACAGGTCGCCGACGACCGAGAACAGGACCGCCACCAGGCTCAGCCCGACCAGCACCGCGACGTCGCGGGCTTCCCAGCCGAGCGCGAGCGCCACCGCGCCTGCGAACAGGCTGGTGCCGGTCAGCGCCCCCCACAGCCCGGCGCGGGTCTTGCCGGGGCTGATCTGCGGCGCGAGCTTGGTCCGCCCGTAGCGGCGACCGGCGAAATAGGCCGCGACGTCCGCGATCCACACCAGCAGCAGCACGTAGAGGACCCACCACTCGCCGTGCTCGCCGCCGAGGTGGAGCATCACCGCCGCGGCCCAGGCTGGAACCACGATCAGCGTGCCGGCGACCGCCTTGAGGCCCGCGTTCCGGCGCTTCCCGGCCTCGGCGAAGTGGTAGTGCCTGAGCCAGAGCGCCGCGAGCGGCCACCAGGCCATGCCGACGATCTGCGCCCACAGCAGCCACGGCGTGTGCCGCTCCTCCCACAGGAAGGCCATCAGCGCGATGTTGACCAGCACCAGCGTGGCGCGGGCGGCGAGGGTCGTGAGCCCGATCAGCCGCGCCCACTCGGTCAGCCCGAAGGCGAAGATCGCCGCGACCACCAGCGCGAACCCGGGCGAGTCGAGCAGCAGCACGCCGGCGATGCCGATCGGGGCCAGGACGCACGCCGTGGCGACGCGGGCCGTGAGTTCGCTCATGGCGATCCCCCGGCCGCACGGATCTGCTCGCCGGTCATGCCGAAGCGGCGCTCGCGCCGAGCGTAGGCGGCGAGGGCGCGGTCGAGATCGGCGGCGCCGAAGTCGGGCCACAACGTGTCGATGAAGACGAGCTCGGTGTAGGCCAGCTGCCACAGCAGGAAGTTGCTGATCCTCTGGTCGCCGCCGCTGCGGATGAAGAGGTCGGGCTCGGGCTGGTCGGCGAGCGCCATCCCGGCGCCGACCGCGGCGACGTCGATCGCGGCCGGTTCGAGCTCGCCGCGCGCGACCCGCTCGGCGAGGCGGCGACAGGCATTCGCGATGTCCCAGCGACCGCCGTAGTTGACCGCGACGTTGACCCGGATCGCACGGTTGTCGCGGGTCAGCTCGACCGCGTGGCGCATCCGTTCGCGCAACGGCTCCGAGAACGCGGTGGAATCCCCGATGAACTCGAGCCGGACGCCGTGCCGGGAGAGTTGCCCGACCTCGCGGTCGAGCGCCTTCAGGAACAGCGCCATCAGCGCGCCGACCTCACTGGCCGGCCGCGACCAGTTCTCGCTCGAGAACGCGAACAGCGTGAGGTGCGGGATGCCGCGACGCAGGCAGTGCTCGACGGTCGCCCGCACGGCGCTCGCGCCCATCCGGTGGCCGTAGGTGCGCGGCTTGCCGCGCAGCGCGGCCCAGCGGCCGTTGCCGTCCATGATGATCGCGACGTGCCGCGGCAGCGGCGCCGGGCCGGGCGGCGCCGCCGATGGCGCCGGACCCTCGACCGATGTCGCTGCGGCCGGCTGTGGCGTGGACATGGCGCGCGGACTCGCGTTGCGCGGGTCAGAGCGCCATCAGTTCCTGTTCCTTGGCGCGGGTCACGCCATCGACCTCCTTGACCCACTTGTCGGTGAGCTTCTGGATGTCTTCCTCGGCGCGGCGCTCCTCGTCCTCGGTGACCTTGCGCTCCTTGAGCAGGTCCTTGACGTGGGTCATCGCGTCGCGCCGGACATTGCGGATCGCGACCTTGGCGTTCTCGCCCTCGTGCGCGACGTGCTTGGCGAGTTCCTTCCGGCGCTGCTCGGTCAGCGCGGGCAGGTTGATCCGGATGACCTGGCCGGCGGTGGTCGGCGTGAGACCGAGGTCCGAGGCGAGGATCGCCTTCTCGACCGGCCCGACCATGTTCTTCTCCCACGGCGTGATCGTCAGCGAGCGGGCGTCCGCGATCGCGACGGTCGCGACCTGGGAGAGCGGCACGTCGCTGCCGTAGTAGCTGACCTTGAGGTGGTCGACCAGCGCGGTGCTGGCGCGGCCGGTGCGCAGCCGCTGGAGTTCGTGACGGAGCGCCTCGACGCACTTGCCCATCCGCGTCTCGGCGTCCTTCTTGATGTCGGCGATGGTGGCCATGGGCGGATATCCGTGTCGCGCCTGAGGGCCGGGAAGTATAGCGGTGCGCCGGCGGGACCCCGGCCGCGCCGGCCGATGCGGTGGCGTCAGGCGCCGCGGTCGACCAGGGTCCCCACCGCCTCGCCGCGGACGATCCGGAGCAGGTTGCCGGGGCGGTTCATGTCGTAGATCCGCATCGGCATCGCGTGCTCCCGGCACAGCGCGATCGCGGCCGTGTCCATCACCCCGAGCTTGCGCTCGATGACCTGGTCGTAGGTCAGGTGCTCGAAGCGGGTCGCGCTCTTGACCTTCTTCGGGTCGGCGCTGTAGACGCCATCGACCTTGGTCGCCTTGAGCAGCAGGTCGGCGCCGATCTCGATCGCGCGCAGCGCGGCCGCCGAGTCGGTGGTGAAGAACGGATTGCCGGTCCCGGCGGCGAAGATCGGGATCCGGCCCTTCTCGAGGTGCCGGACCGCGCGCCGCCGGATGAAGTCCTCGCACACGTCGTTGATCTTGATCGCGCTCATCACCCGCGCGTAGCCGCCGCGCTTCTCGATCGCGTCCTGCATCGCGAGCGCGTTGATGACGGTCGCGAGCATGCCCATGTGATCGCCGGTCACCCGGTCCATGCCGGCTTCGGCGAGGCCCGCCCCGCGGAAGATGTTGCCGCCGCCGATCACCAGCGCCACCTCGACGCCGAGCCGGTGGATCTCCATGACCTCGTCGGCCAGCCGTCCGATCGTCTCGGGGTCGATGCCGTAGTCGAAGCGGCCCATCAGGGCTTCGCCCGACAGCTTCAGCAGGATGCGCTTGTACTTGAGGGATTTCTTCGGCACGGCATCACCTGGGGGGCGGGTGCTGGACGGAACGGGGCGGAGATCGGACGCGCCGCGCGCAGAAAAAAGGAGCCGCGCGGGCTCCCTTTCTCGTGCTGCGACGGGCGCTGACCGGCCTCAGGCGAGGCCGGCCTGCTTCATCACCTCGGCGGCGAAGTCCTCGGACTTCTTCTCGATGCCCTCGCCGACGGCGAGGCGATGGAAGCCGAGCAGCTTCGCGCCGGCCTTGCGCAGCGCCTCCTCGACGGTCACGTTCGGGTCGATCACGTACGGCTGGCCGGTCAGGCACATCTCGGCCAGGGTCTTGCGGACCTTGCCCGAGATCATCTTCTCGAGCACCTCGGCCGGCTTGCCGGAGTCCTTGACCTGGGCCAGCGCGATGTCCTTCTCGCGCGCGACGATCTCGGCGGGCACGTGGTCCGGCGAGAGGTAGGCCGGGTTCATCGCGGCGACGTGCATCGCGATGCCGCGGCCGAGCTCGTCGTTGCCGCCCTCGATCTCGACCACGACGCCGATCCGTCCGCCGTGCACGTAGGTGGCGACCCGGCCGGCGGTGCCGACCGCGACCAGGCGCCGCACCTGCACGTTCTCGCCGCACTTGGCCACCAGGGCCTGGCGCGCCTCCTCGACCGTGCCGCCACCCGGCATCGCGGACGCGAGCAGCGCCTCGACGCTCTGCGCGCCGGCGGCCAGGGCGACCTGCGCGACCGCGTCCGAGAAGCTCACGAAGTTCTCGTCCTTGGCGACGAAGTCGGTCTCCGAGTTGACCTCGACCATCACCGCGCGCTGGCCTTCCGCGGCGATCACGATGCGGCCCTCGGCGGCGATCCGGCTGGCCTTCTTGTCGGCCTTGGCGAGTCCCTGCTTGCGCAGCCACTCGATCGCGGCCTCGACGTCGCCGCGGTTCTCGGTCAGCGCCTTCTTGCACTCCATCATCCCGGCGCCGGAGCGGTCGCGCAGCTCCTTGACCAGGCTTGCGGTGATTTCCATGTCTCGTGTGTCCTCGAAGGGATGCGGGAATCGGTTTCGGGCCGGGTTATTCGGCGCCGTCGCGCGGCGCGCGGGCCGACGGCGCGCGGCGGGTTCCGGCCGTCCGCTTGGCCGGTGCGCGCTTGGCCGGGGCGCGGCCGCGCTTGTCCTCGGTCTCGACCGGATTGCCTTCGGCATCGACCTCGACGAACTCGTCCTTCGCCGCGGCCGCCTGCAGCGGTGCCGCGGCCTTGCCCTCGAGCACCGCGTCGGCAACGGCGCGCGCGTAGAGCTGGACCGCGCGGATCGCGTCGTCGTTGCCCGGGATCGGGTAGTCGACGAGGCTCGGGTCGTAGTTCGTGTCGACGACCGCGATCACCGGGATCCCGAGCTTGCGCGCCTCCTCGACCGCGATGTTCTCGTGGCCGATGTCGATCACGAACAGGGCGTCGGGCAGGCTCGACATGTTCTTGATGCCGCCGAGCGAGGCCTCGAGCTTCTCGCGCTCGCGCTTGAGCGAGAGGACCTCGTGCTTGACGAAGCGGTTGATGCTGCCGTCGGCCTCGATCTGCTCGAGTTCCTTGAGCCGCGCGATCGACTGCTTGACCGTGCGGAAGTTGGTCAGCATGCCGCCGAGCCAGCGCTGCGCGACGTACGGCATGCCGCAGCGCGTGGCCTCGGCCTTGATCGCCTCGCGGGCCGAGCGCTTGGTTCCGACGAACAGCAGCTGGCCGCGCTTCTGGGCGAGGCCCGACACGAAGTTCATCGCGTCGTTGAACAGCGGGACCGTCTTCTCGAGGTTGATGATGTGGATCTTGCCGCGGGCGCCGAAGATGAACGGCGACATGCGCGGGTTCCAGTAACGGGTCTGGTGGCCGAAGTGGACGCCCGCTTCGAGCATCTGGCGCATCGTGACCTGGGGCATGGCAATACTCCTCGTGGTGAGGCGCGGGGCGGCTGTGGCCCGGATCGAAGGACGCGCCTCGGGGTTGGTGGCCTCCACGCATCCGCTGGCGACGACCCCGGGCGAATCGACCCGTCCACGATGCGGACGGGCCGGACGACGCGGGGCACCCCGAAGCCAGTGACGATGGCGTGTGTGGATTTCCGGCGAATCCGCCGGATTCGACCGGACGGCGGAACCCTCCCGGTCGTTCGCCGGGTCGCCAACCCGGGGGCGGCGACAAAGCCGCGGGAGTATAGGGCGCGGCGGCGGGCCACGGCAAACCCGATCCCGAGGCCCGCGCGCGGGCCCCGGCGGGCGTGACCGTTCACGGCGTGGCCACTAAGCTCGAGCGCCCGGGGTCCGGACCGCCGCGTCCGGGCCCGCGCCATCGGGTCGCGCCGGCCACCGGCCTCGCCGCCGCCCGACGCGCCCCGCCCCGTTTCGAGGATCACTGCGATGAAGGACACCGTGCGCGCCCACCGCGTCCGACCGAAGAGCCCCGAGGTCATCGAGCGCATGCGCGTCGCCGGCCGCCTCGCCGCCGAGGTGCTCGACATGATCGGCGAGCACGTGCGCGCGGGCGTCACCACGGCCGAACTCGACCGCCTGTGCCACGACCACATCGTGAATCACCAGCAGGCGATCCCGGCCAACGTCGGCTACGGCGGCGGACACGGCCGGGTGCCGTTCCCGGCGACGATCTGCACCTCGGTCAACAACGTGATCTGCCACGGCATCCCGAGCCCGACGAAGGTGCTGAAGAACGGCGACATCCTCAACATCGACGTCACGGTCATCAAGGACGGCGTCCACGGCGACACCAGCCGCATGTACGTCGTCGGCGAGCCGTCGGTGCTGGCGAAGCGGCTGGTCGAGGTGACCCACCGCGCGATGTGGGCCGGCATCCGGGCGGTCCGCCCCGGCGCGACCCTCGGCGACGTCGGCCATGCGATCCAGTCGCTGGTCGAGTCCGAGCGCTTCTCGGTGGTCCGCGAGTATTGCGGCCACGGCATCGGCGAGGTCTACCACGAGGAGCCGCAGGTGCTGCACTACGGCCGGCCGGGCGAGGGCCTGGTGCTCGAGGAAGGGATGACCTTCACGATCGAGCCGATGGTCAACGCCGGTTCGCGGCACACGCGGCTGCTGCCGGACGGCTGGACGGTCGTCACGCGCGACCACTCGCTGTCGGCGCAGTGGGAGCACACGATCGCGGTGACCCGCGACGGCTTCGAGGTGCTGACCGCCTACGCCGGGGAGCGGATTCCGGCGTGAGTCGCCTCGCTCGACCGCCGGATGCCGAACGCTGGTGGCCGGCCGACGGGTCCGGCGCGGAGCCTGCGGGCCTGCGGGCCGCGATCGAGGGCGCCGACCGCGCGCTCGCCGCGGCCTTCGCGGCGGGCGAGCCGATCGCGCGCCTCGTGGCCGTGCGCGCCTGGGCGATCGAGCAGGGCGTCCTCGCGGCCTGGGCCGTCGAGTTCGGCAGCGACGCGCAGCCGGCCCTGTTCGCGGTCGGGGGCTTCGGGCGCGGCGAACTCCACCCGCGCTCGGACGTCGATCTCCTGATCGTCGTTCCGTCGGGTCGGAGCGACGCGGTCGCGCGCGCGGTCGAGCGCTTCCTCGGCCGGCTGTGGGATGCCGGCCTCCAGGTCGGGCACGCGGTCCGCACCGTGGCCGAGTGCGGCGAGGCCGGACGCGCCGACATCACGATCGCGACCAACCTGTTCGAGGCGCGCTGGATCGCGGGCTCCGAGGCGGCGGCGCGCGATCTCGCCGACGAGCTCGCCGCGCCGGACTTCTGGCCGGCCGACCGCTATGCCGCGGCCAAGGTCGCCGAGCAGGCCGCGCGCCACGCGCGCTTCAACGACACCGCGCACAACCTCGAGCCGAACATCAAGGAGGGCCCGGGCGGCCTGCGCGATCTCGCGACGATCCTGTGGATCGGCGGGCGCCGCTTCGGACGGCCGACCCTCGACGCGCTCGCCGAGGGCGGCCTGATCCTGCCGACCGAGCACGCCCAGCTGGTCGCGGCCCGGGACACGCTGTGGCGGGTCCGGTTCGCGCTGCACGCAGGCTCGCGGCGGCCGGAGGAGCGGCTGCTGTTCGAGCACCAGCGCCGCCTCGCCGAGGCCTTCGGGCACGTCGATCCGGACGGCGGCAATGCCGGCGTCGAGCGCTTCATGCAGTCGGTGTTCCGCGCCGCGATGACGATCGACCGGCTCAACGAGCGGATCCTGCGCCGCTTCGCCGAGCGCGACGCGGCGTTCGAGACGCGGCCGGTCGGCGCCGACTTCGTCCGTTGCGGCGACTGCCTCGGACTGGCACCCGGCCGCGACCTGGTCGCACGCCCCGATCTGCTGATCGAGGCCTTCCGCCGGCCGCTCGACGATCCGTCGATCCGCGGCTTCGGCTCGGCCCTGCTGACCGCGATCGACGAGGCGCTGCCGCGCCTCGGCGAGCGGCTGCTCGCGGCGCCCGGCGTCCGCGAGGCCTTCCTTGCGATCCTCGACCATCCGGGGCCGGTCGACGAGGCGCTGGCGCGGATGGCGCGCTGCGGCGTGCTCGGCCGCCTGCTGCCGGCCTTCGGGTCGGTCGCGGGGCACATGCAGTTCGACCTGTTCCACGTCTACACCGTGGACCAGCACACGCTGTTCGTGATCCGCAACCTGCGCGCCTTCGCGCGGCCGGAGGCGGCGCAGGCGTTCCCGCTCGCCCATGCCCTGTACCACCGTCTCCGACGCCCGGCGCTGCTGGTGCTCGCCGGCCTGTTCCACGACATCGCCAAGGGCCGCGGCGGCGACCACTCGGAGCTTGGCGCCGAGGAGGCGCTGTCCTTCGCCGCCGAGCTCGGACTTGCGCCGAGCGAGGGCGAGCTGGTCGCGTGGCTGGTCCGCAACCACCTGCTGATGTCGCTGACCGCGCAGAAGCAGGACATCGGCGATCCCGCCGTGGTCCGGCGCTTCGCCGAGGCCTGCGGCGACGACGAGCGGCTCGACCATCTCTACTGCCTCACCGTCGCCGACATCCGCGCGACCAGCCCCAAGCTCTGGAACTCGTGGCGCGACCGGCTGCTGATGGAGCTCCACCAGGCCGCGCGCGACGCGCTGGCGCGCGGGCTCGCGCACCCGGCGGGCGCCTCCGAGCGGGTGCGCGACGCGCG